>NZ_JBFATO010000016.1:0-171391 GCF_040678355.1 Streptomyces sp. NPDC052701 | reverse complement strand
TCAACGCCCAGGTCGGCGCCTCCCTCACCTCCGGCGCCGCCATCTGCGAGATCAAGGACTGACGTCCGGCACGGCCACAGCGCGCCCGGCGGACCGACTGCTCCGGTCCGCCGGGCGCGCTGTGTCTTCCTCGCGGCACGCGGGCATGGGGGCACGCGGGCACGGGGGCACGGCGGGCGCACCCTCTGGCGCGTCCCTCTGCCGCCTGCCCGCGGGCGGGTCGTACGCGGGCAGGCGGCAGAGGGACGGGTCCGGTCGGCCCGGCGCCGTCTCAGCGCCGCCGCAGGTCCGCGACCCGGGCCCGCTCCGCCCCCGACGCCTGCTCACCGAGCGTGCCGGCGCGCAGTCCCGTCCCCGCGGCGGGTACCTGGCGGCGCGGACCGGGGAGGGACACGTCCCGGCGCTGCTGACGCGCCGGGGCCGCGTCACCCCCCGGGCCCGCGGAGCCCCCGGGCGCCCCGGCCACGGCGATCTGCACCCCCTGGTCGGCCAGCGCCTGCAGCTCCGTGGCCGCACGGTCGTCGTGCGCGGGCGGTTCGTCCGTCACGAGCCGGGTGATGAGGTCGGTCGGCACCGTCTGGAACATCGTGTCCGTACCGAGCTTGGTGTGATCGGCGAGGACGACGACCTCCGCGGCGGCCTGCACGAGCGCCCGGTCCACGGAGGCCGACAGCATGTTGGAGGTGGACAGGCCGCGCTCGGCGGTCAGGCCGCTGCCGGAGAGGAAGGCGCGCGACACCCGCAGCCCCTGCAGGGACTGCTCGGCCCCGCTGCCGACCAGGGCGTAGTTCGAGCCGCGGAGTGTGCCGCCGGTCATGACCACCTCCACCCGGTTGGCGTGGGCCAGCGCCTGGGCCACCAGGAGGGAGTTGGTGACGACCGTCAGCCCGGGCACCCGGGCGAGCCGGCGCGCCAGCTCCTGCGTGGTGGTGCCCGCCCCGACCACGATGGCCTCGCCCTCCTGCACGAAGTTCGCGGCGAGGTCGGCGATGGCGGTCTTCTCGGCGGTCGCGAGATGGGATTTCTGCGGAAAGCCGGACTCCCGCGTGAAACCGCCCGGCAGTACCGCACCGCCGTGCCGGCGGTCGAGGAGTCCTTCTGCCTCCAGCGCGCGCACGTCCCGCCGTACGGTCACTTCGGAGGTCTGGACGACGCGGGCGAGCTCACGGAGCGACACGGCCCCGTTCGCTCGCACCATTTCGAGGATCAATTGGCGACGTTCTGCAGCGAACACGAAACTGACAGTAACCCCAACGACCGTCTGCTTTCAGCAGTTTGCGCCGAATAACAGAAGTTGTTCGCGACGGGCAGTGGAAAGTGGTATAAGGCCTAGTCCCGTCGACTACGCCGCACGCACGGTCGGGCACGCCCCGTGACCGGCACGGGGCGGGATCCGGTCGTCAGACCTCCTCGCCCGCCTTGCGGGTGTGCAGCTGCCGCGCCACCTCGGCGATCGAGCCCGACAGGGACGGGTAGACGGTGAAGGCGTTCGCGATCTGTTCGACCGTCAGGTTGTTGTCGACCGCGATCGAGATGGGGTGGATCAGTTCCGATGCGCGGGGCGCCACGACGACACCGCCGACCACGATCCCGGTGCCCGGCCGGCAGAAGATCTTGACGAAGCCGTCGCGGATGCCCTGCATCTTCGCGCGCGGGTTGCGCAGCAGCGGCAGCTTCACGGCCCGGGCGTCGATCTTCCCGGCGTCGACGTCGGCCTGCGTGTAGCCGACGGTCGCGATCTCCGGGTCCGTGAAGACGTTCGAGGAGACGGTCTTCAGGTTCAGCGGGGCCACCGCGTCGCCGAGGAAGTGGTACATGGCGATGCGGCCCTGCATGGCGGCGACGGACGCGAGGGCGAACACACCGGTCACGTCACCGGCCGCGTACACGCCCGGAGCGGTCGTGCGGGACACCTTGTCGGTCCAGATGTGCCCGGACTCGCGCAGCTTGACGCCGGCCTCCTCCAGCCCCATGCCCCGGGTGTTCGGGATGGCGCCGACGGCCATGAGGCAGTGCGAGCCGGTGATGACCCGCCCGTCGGCGAGCGTGACCTCGACGCGGTCGCCGGCCCGCTTGGCGGACTGGGCGCGGGAACGTGCCATGACGTTCATGCCGCGCCGCCGGAAGACGTCCTCCAGGACGGCCGCCGCGTCCGGGTCCTCACCGGGCAGCACCCGGTCCCGGGACGACACCAGCGTCACCTTCGACCCGAGGGCCTGGTAGGCGCCGGCGAACTCGGCGCCGGTCACACCGGACCCGACCACGATCAGCTCCTCGGGGAGCTCGGTGAGGTCGTACACCTGGGTCCAGTTCAGGATCCGCTCGCCGTCGGGCTGCGCGTCGGGCAGCTCGCGGGGGTGCCCGCCGGTGGCGATGAGCACGGCGTCGGCGGTGAGGGTCTCCTCGCTGCCGTCGGCGGCGGTGACCACGACCCTGCGCGACCCGTCGAGCGCCTGCATGCCGTCCAGCCGGCCGCGCCCGCGCAGGACCCGGGCGCCCGCGCGGGTGACGGCGGCGGTGATGTCGTGCGACTGGGCGAGGGCGAGCCGCTTCACACGGCGGTTGACCTTCCCGAGGTCCACGCCGATGATCCGGGCCTCCTGCTCCAGCGGCGGCGTGTCGTCCGCGACCATGATGCCCAGCTCCTCGTAGGAGGAGTCGAAGGTGGTCATCACCTCGGCCGTGGCGATGAGCGTCTTGGAGGGCACGCAGTCGGTCAGGACCGACGCCCCGCCCAGACCGTCGCGGTCGACGACGGTCACCTCCGCACCGAGTTGCGCGGCGACCAGCGCCGCTTCGTATCCGCCGGGTCCGCCACCGATGATCACGATCCGAGTCACGTACTCCATTGTCCCGTACCGCCGAAGGTGCGACCGCCCGGGGGCCCGGCCGTGGCCCCTTCCGTTACCGGAGTGACGCCGGTGCCGCCTGCCGTACGCTCTGACCATGTCGCTCTACGCCGCGTACGCCGGCAATCTCGACGCGCGGCTGATGTCCCGCCGCGCCCCGCACTCGCCGCTGCGCGCCACCGGCTGGCTGAACGGGTGGCGGCTGACCTTCGGCGGCGAGCACATGGGGTGGGACGGCGCGCTCGCGACGATCGTCGAGGACCCGCTGTCCCAGGTGTTCGTCGCGCTGTACGACATCGCCCCCATGGACGAGGAGTCGCTGGACCGCTGGGAAGGCGTCGGCATGGACATATACCGCCGGACCCGGATCCGCGTGCACACCCTGGACGGCGAGGAGCGGGCGTGGACGTACGTCCTGAACTCCTACGAGGGCGGCCTGCCCTCCGCCCGCTACCTGGGCGGGATCGCGGACGCGGCCGAGTCGGCGGGCGCCCCCCACGACTACGTCATGGAACTCCGCAAACGCCCCTGCTGACCTTCCGCGCCCCGTCCCGCCGGAAACGACAAGACAACGATCGCACTCTCTTCAGCTCCGTCATCTACGCGCGTAGGCAGGAACCGGCTACCCTCATCCGCGTGAACGCATCTCTTCTTCCGGACGACATCCAGCGCGACCCCTACGCCGCCGCCGACGCCGCCGCGGCCCGCCTGCGCGAGCTCACGGGCGCCGAGACCCACGACGTCGCGCTCGTGATGGGCTCCGGCTGGGCACCGGCCGTGGACGCCCTCGGCGACCCCGACGCCGAGTTCCGGGTCACCGAGCTGCCCGGTTTCCCGCCGCCGGCGGTGGAGGGCCACGGAGGCAGGATCCGCTCCTACCGGATCGGCGACAAGCGCGCGCTGGTCTTCCTGGGCCGCACGCACTACTACGAGGGCCGCGGCGTGGCCGCCGTCGCCCACGGCGTCCGCACGGCCGTGTCGGCCGGCTGCAAGACGGTCGTCCTCACCAACGGCTGCGGTGGCCTGCGCGAGGGCATGCGCCCCGGCCAGCCGGTCCTGATCAGCGACCACATCAACCTCACGGCCACCTCCCCGATCGTCGGCGCGAACTTCGTCGACCTGACGGACCTGTACTCCCCGCGGCTGCGCGCCCTGTGCAAGGAGATCGACCCCACCCTGGAGGAGGGCGTCTACGCGCAGTTCCCCGGCCCGCACTACGAGACGCCGGCCGAGATCCGCATGGCCCGTGTCATCGGCGCCGACCTGGTGGGCATGTCGACGGTCCTGGAGGCCATCGCCGCACGTGAGGCGGGCGCGGAGGTCCTGGGCATCTCCCTGGTGACCAACCTCGCCGCGGGCATGACCGGCGAGCCCCTCAACCACGAGGAGGTCCTCCAGGCGGGCCGCGACTCGGCCACCCGGATGGGCTCGCTGCTGACGCGGGTGCTGGACCGGCTGTAGGCCGCGGCCCCGCCCCGCCGGGGCGGGACGACCGCCGCGGGCGGACGGGCCCGCGGCCGCCCACGGCGGCGAGGGAACGTGCCGGGGGCCGCCCGCAGCGGCCGGCGCGCCGCCGGCCGGCCGGTCGCCCGCCCCCTCGCGCCGTTGCGGGGACGGACGCCCCCTCCCGGCGCGGCCCCGCCCGGAACGGGACCGCGGGCGATGCGGCGCGCCCCGCCGAAGCCGCACGGGCCGCCGCAGGCAGCCCGGCCCCCTCATCGCGGGCATCCGAACCACCACCACAACGAGAGGCTGACCGACCGTGCAAGACGCCCTCATCGCACAGGCCCAGGCGTGGCTGGCCGAGGACCCCGACGCGGAGACCCGCGAGGAACTCGCCCGGCTCATCGACGCCGGGGACCACGCCGAGCTCGCCGCACGCTTCAGCGGCACCCTGCAGTTCGGCACCGCCGGCCTGCGCGGCGAACTCGGCGCCGGCCCCATGCGCATGAACCGTTCGGTCGTCATCCGCGCCGCCGCCGGCCTCGCCGCGTACCTGAGGAGGAACGGCCAAGACGGCGGTCTCGTCGTCATCGGCTACGACGCCCGCCACAAGTCCGCCGACTTCGCCCGTGACACCGCCGCCGTCATGACCGGCGCGGGCCTGCGCGCCGCTCTCCTCCCGCGGCCCCTGCCCACCCCCGTCCTGGCCTTCGCCATCAGGCACCTCGGCGCCGTCGCCGGCGTGGAGGTCACCGCCAGCCACAACCCGCCCCGCGACAACGGCTACAAGGTCTACCTGGGCGACGGCTCCCAGATCGTCCCGCCCGCCGACGCGGACATCGCCGCCGAGATCGCCGCCGTGCCCTCCCTCACGGCCGTCCCCCGCCCCACCGAGGGCTGGGAGGTCCTCGACGACTCCGTCCTGGAGGCCTACCTCGCCCGTACGGACGCCGTCCTGGCCCCCGGCTCCCCCCGTACCGCCAGGACCGTCTACACGGCGATGCACGGCGTCGGCAGGGACGTCCTGCTCGCCGCCTTCGCCCGCGCCGGCTTCCCGGAGCCGGTCCTCGTCGCCGAGCAGGCCGACCCCGACCCGGACTTCCCCACCGTCGCCTTCCCCAACCCGGAGGAGCCCGGCGCGATGGACCTGGCCTTCGCCAAGGCCCGCGAGACCGGCCCCGACCTGGTCATCGCCAACGACCCCGACGCCGACCGCTGCGCCGTGGCCGTGCGGGACGGCGAGGACTGGCGCATGCTCCGGGGCGACGAGGTCGGCGCCCTCCTCGCCGCGCACCTGGTCAGGCGGGGAGCGACCGGCACCTTCGCCGAGTCGATCGTCTCGTCCTCCCTGCTCGGCCGGATCGCCGGAAAGGCGGGCCTGCGGCACGTCGAGACCCTCACCGGCTTCAAGTGGATCGCCCGCGCGCCGGGCCTGCGCTACGGCTACGAGGAGGCCCTCGGCTACTGCGTCGACCCGGACGGCGTGCGCGACAAGGACGGCATCACGGCCGCGCTGCTCATCACGGAGCTGGCCTCCGAGCTCAAGGAGGACGGCCGTACGCTCCTGGACCTCCTCGACGACCTCGCCGTCGAGCACGGCCTGCACGCCACCGACCAGCTCTCGGTGCGCGTCCAGGACCTCTCCCTCATCGCGGCCGCGATGCGCCGCCTGCGCGAGCAGCCCCCGGCCCGCCTGGGCGGCCTGCCCGTCACCCGCTCCGAGGACCTCACCCGGGGCACGGACACCCTGCCGCCCACCGACGGGCTGCGCTACACCCTCGACGGCGCCCGGGTGATCGTCCGCCCCAGCGGCACGGAGCCCAAGCTCAAGTGCTACCTGGAGGTCGTGGTCCCGGTGGCCGCGCACGCCGACCTGCCCACCGCCCGCGCGAGGGCGACGGACCTGCTGGCGTCGATCAAGCGGGACCTGGCCGCGGCGGCCGGCATCTGACCCGCCGCCGCGCCCGCGCGCACCTGCCCGGCACCGGTGGTGGCACCGCCGCCGTCCGGACCGCCTGACGGGGCGTCCCCCAACCGGGGGGCGCCCCGACGGGTGAAACATCCGCACGTCCCGGGCCACCCCGACGGGTGAGACATCCGGCTCCCCTCCGGCGGGACAGGACAGGGCACCGGTCACCCCTCCGCCTTCCCCACCGCGCGACCACCACCGCCGTCACCCACGCCCCGCCCGGCGCCACCGCCGGCGGGCGCGGGTCCGGGCCGGGACGGAGCGCGGTGGGCGGGCCGGCGGCCACGGCCTCGCCCCGGGGCCCGGGCCCCGGGACACGACCACTACGGCCGGCACGACGCCCGGAGCGGGCGCGCGGGCCCGTCCCGCCCCGGGGCGCACCGGGGATGCGGTCCCCCGCCCGGCCGGCCGTCCGCCGTCCCGGCCCGCGGGCCCTTCGCGGGCCGTCCCGTCACCCCACCGCCAGCAACACCGCCAGCAACACCGCTCCGGCGACCGCCGGTCCGACGATCTCGTACGCCCAGCGCACGGTCACCTCGCCCTGGGCCGTCTCCGCCCCCTGCCGCCGGGCATGCAGTTCCCGCAGCTCGTCCATGATCCGGTCGGTCTCCGCCCGCACCGGCCCCTCCGGCACGGCACCACCGCCCGGCCCGAAGCCCCCGAAGCCTCCGAACCCCCCGAAGCCACCGGTCCGCCGGCCCCGGCCACCGGCGGCCCGGGCCTGCTCCGCCGCTGCCCGCATCTCCAGCCGCGCCGCCCTCTTGCGGGCGCGCAGCGAGACGGGAACGGCCCACAGCTGGTACTTGGCGCCGGAGGCGGCGACGACCTCGTTGGAGTAGCCGGACCGCAGGGAGCCGACCCGCCCCCAGGGCAGGACGATCAGACGGAAGGGGTTGCGGACGCGCAGCCGGTCGTCGTTGGCGTAGACGGCGGGGCGCAGGGTGAACGCGAACACCAGGGGGACGGCGAGGAGCAGCACGGCCAGCGCCAGCCACGGGGTGCGGCCCCGCCCCGACACCACCGCGTCGATGCCGAGCCAGCCCACGATGGCGAGCAGCAGCACGCCCCCGGCCAGGCCCGCGCCCGAGCGGTAGATCCGGTCCCGGGACTCGGGCCCCGAGGGCTGCGGCGCTGGTGACTGGTGCTCCGGGGTCGTCATGGCCCCGATTCTGCCCGACGGCCCCGGACCGCTCGCACGCGGCGCCGCCCGGCCCGCCCGCGCTGCCGCCCCGCTTCCCTCCCCCTCCCCGTCCTCCCCCTCCCCCTCCCCCTCCTTCTCTTCTCCGTGTTCGCCCCGTCCGTCCCTGTCTGTCCCCGCCCGCCCCCGCCCGTCTCCGCTCATCCGCGCCGGAGCCTCTCGAACGAGCATCGGGGGCTGTACACCCGCTACGCGCGTAGATATGCTCGTCTGGTGACCATGCCCAGTACTGCATCCCCCGCAGCTCACGCACTCACGGACGTCACCGCGTCCGACAGCACGCTGCGCCGCTTCCTCCACGGGCTGCCCGGCGTCGACGCGGTCGGCCTGGAGGCGCGTGCCGCCTCCCTCGGCACCCGTTCGATCAAGACGACCGCGAAGGCGTACGCCATCGACCTCGCCATCTCGATGGTCGACCTGACGACGCTGGAAGGCGCGGACACTCCGGGCAAGGTCCGGGCGCTCGGCGCGAAGGCGGTCCGCCCCGACCCGACCGACCGCACCACCCCCGCCACGGCCGCGGTCTGCGTCTACCCCGACATGGTGGCCGTCGCCAAGGAGGCCGTCGCCGGCTCCGGCGTGAAGGTCGCCTCGGTGGCCACCGCCTTCCCCGCGGGCCGCGCCCCGCTCGCCGTGAAGCTGGCCGACGTCCGGGAGGCCGTGGCCGCGGGCGCCGACGAGATCGACATGGTCATCGATCGCGGGGCGTTCCTCGCGGGCCGGTACATGAAGGTGTACGACGAGATCGTCGCCGTGAAGGAGGCCTGCGGGACCAGCGCCCGCCTGAAGGTCATCTTCGAGACGGGCGAGCTGTCGACGTACGACAACATCCGCCGCGCGAGCTGGCTCGGCATGCTGGCCGGGGCGGACTTCATCAAGACCTCGACCGGCAAGGTCGCCGTCAACGCGACCCCCGCGAACACCCTGCTCATGCTGGAGGCCGTGCGCGACTTCCGGGCGCAGACCGGCGTCCAGGTCGGTGTGAAGCCGGCCGGCGGCATCCGCACCAGCAAGGACGCCGTCAAGTTCCTGGTCCTGGTCAACGAGACCGTCGGCGAGGACTGGCTGGACAGCCACTGGTTCCGCTTCGGCGCCTCCTCCCTCCTGAACGACCTGCTGATGCAGCGCCAGAAGCTGGCCACCGGCCGCTACTCCGGCCCCGACTACGTGACGGTGGACTGATCACCATGGCTTCCGCATTCGAGTACGCACCGGCCCCCGAGTCCCGCTCGGTGGTCGACATCGCCCCGTCCTACGGCCTCTTCGTGGACGGCGAGTTCACCGAGGCCGCCGACGGCAGGGTCTTCAAGACCGTCTCGCCGAGCACCGAGGAGGTGCTGTCCGAGGTCGCCCGGGCCGGCGAGGCCGACGTCGACCGCGCGGTGCGGGCCGCCCGCAAGGCGTTCGAGAAGTGGTCGGCGCTGCCCGGCTCCGAACGGGCGAAGTACCTGTTCCGCATCGCCCGGATCATCCAGGAGCGCTCCCGCGAGCTCGCGGTCCTGGAGACCCTGGACAACGGCAAGCCCATCAAGGAGACCCGCGACGCCGACCTCCCGCTGGTCGCCGCGCACTTCTTCTACTACGCGGGCTGGGCCGACAAGCTGGAGCACGCCGGCTTCGGCCCGCAGCCCAGGCCGCTGGGCGTGGCCGGGCAGGTCATCCCCTGGAACTTCCCGCTGCTGATGCTGGCGTGGAAGATCGCCCCGGCGCTGGCGACCGGCAACACGGTCGTCCTCAAGCCCGCCGAGACGACCCCCCTGTCCGCGCTGTTCTTCGCGGACATCTGCCGCCAGGCGGGCCTGCCCAGGGGCGTCGTCAACATCCTCCCCGGCTACGGCGACACGGGCGCCGCGCTGGTCGCCCACCCGGACGTGAACAAGGTGGCCTTCACCGGCTCCACGGCCGTCGGCAAGGAGATCGCCCGCACGGTGGCGGGGACCCGCAAGAAGCTCACCCTGGAACTGGGCGGCAAGGGCGCCAACATCGTCTTCGACGACGCCCCGATCGACCAGGCCGTCGAGGGCATCGTCAGCGGCATCTTCTTCAACCAGGGCCAGGTCTGCTGCGCGGGCTCGCGGCTGCTGGTCCAGGAGTCGATCCACGACGAGCTGCTGGACTCCCTCAAGCGCAGGCTCGCCACCCTCCGCCTGGGCGACCCGCTCGACAAGAACACGGACATCGGCGCGATCAACTCCGCCGAGCAGCTGGCCCGCATCACCGCGCTCGCCGACCAGGGCGAGGCCGAGGGCGCCGAGCGCTGGTCGCCGGCCTGCGAACTGCCCACCTCCGGCTACTGGTTCGCACCGACGCTCTTCACCGGCGTCACCCAGGCGCACACCATCGCCCGCGACGAGATCTTCGGCCCGGTGCTGTCGGTGCTGACCTTCCGCACGCCCGACGAGGCCGTCGCCAAGGCCAACAACACGCCGTACGGCCTGTCGGCGGGCGTCTGGACGGAGAAGGGCTCCCGGATCCTGGCCGTGGCGAACAAGCTCCGCGCGGGCGTCGTCTGGTCCAACACGTTCAACAAGTTCGACCCGACGTCGCCGTTCGGCGGCTACAAGGAGTCGGGCTTCGGCCGCGAGGGCGGCCGTCACGGCCTGGAGGCTTACCTCGATGTCTGACCGACTTTCCGTGCTGAAGACCTACAAGCTGTACGTCGGCGGGAAGTTCCCGCGTTCCGAGAGCGGCCGGGTGTACGAGGTGACGGACTCCAAGGGCAAGTGGTGGGCGAACGCGCCGCTCTCCTCCCGCAAGGACGCCCGTGACGCGGTCGTCGCCGCCCGCAAGGCGTTCGGCGCCTGGTCGGGCGCGACGGCGTACAACCGCGGCCAGGTCCTCTACCGCGTGGCGGAGATGCTGGAGGGGCGCAAGAGCCAGTTCGTCCACGAGGTCGCCGACGCCGAGGGCCTGTCGAAGTCCAAGGCCGCCGAGCAGGTCGAGGCGACCATCGACCGCTGGGTCTGGTACGCGGGCTGGACCGACAAGATCGCCCAGGTGGTGGGCGGCAGCAATCCGGTGGCGGGCCCGTACTTCAACCTCTCCGCCCCCGAGCCGATGGGCGTGGTCGCGGTCGTCGCGCCGCAGGAGTCCTCGTTCCTGGGCCTGGTCTCGGTGGTCGCCCCGGTGATCGCGACCGGCAACACGGCGGTCGTGGTGGCGAGCGAGCACGCCCCGCTCCCGGCGCTGTCCCTGGGCGAGGTCCTGGCCACCTCCGACCTCCCCGGCGGCGTGGTCAACGTCCTGTCGGGCCGTACGGCGGAGATCGCCACGCCCCTCGCCGCCCACCAGGACGTCAACGCGATCGACCTCGCGGGCGCCGACGAGGCGCTGGCGAAGGAGCTGGAGATCGCGGCGGCCGACAACCTCAAGCGGGTCCTGCGTCCACGGCCCGTGGACTACTTCGCGCCTCCCGGCATCGACCGCATGACGGCGTTCCTGGAGACGAAGACGGTCTGGCACCCGACCGGGTCGCTGGGCGCGTCGGGCTCCTCGTACTAGTCCGGCCGGTCCGGCTCCCCCGCCAGGGGTGCGGGAGCCCTCGGCCCGATAAGCCCCGGCCCTCCTCCGTCCGGGAGGGCCGGGGCTTTCGCGTCCCGCTGCGCGGGCGGGCCTGACGGGCGAGCGGACCGGTGACCCGGCCTGCCACCGGCACGGCCCCGACCGACGGCGCCTGGGCGACCGGTCCGGTCGACTCCTGCGTGGTCACGGGCCGGAAGCCGGCGGCCCGGGTGCCGACGCCGTTGTCGAGCGGGTCCACGCCGGTGCCGGCGGGCGGGTTGGGCTCGAGGTCCGCGACCGGACCGGTGACGTGGCCGACCGTGCCGGCCGGCCCCCGGGGTCCGGCCTGCGGGTCGGTCCCGCCGGGCGGGGCGGACCGCGCGTGCGCCACGCCGGCGGCCGGCCCGGTGCCCGCGCAGGCCGTCCCCGCGCCGGCTCCCAGCGCCGCTCCCGCGGCCGCCAGGGCGATCAGGGCGCGCCGGGCGGTGGACCGGTGGGAGGACGCGTGCCGGACCATGGCTGCCGCCGCCTTCCGAAGCGGGGAGTGATCGGGACGGTGCGGAGCGTAGTAGAGGTGTGACGCGTGCTTCAAAGCCCGCCCGCGGGGTCGTACGGCGGCCGTTCGATGCCTCACACTGGTGTCCCGTGAGTTCCCATCCGCCCGTACCGACGCGAGTCGTGCTGCTCTGCGGCCCCTCCGGCTCCGGCAAGTCCCTCCTCGCGGCCCGCTCCGGCCTCCCGGTGCTGCGGCTCGACGACTTCTACAAGGAGGGCGACGACCCGACGCTTCCGCTGGTGGCGGGGAGCTCCGACATCGACTGGGACCACCCGGACTCCTGGGACGCGGACACGGCCGTCGCCGCGATCACCCGGTTGTGCCACACGGGCCGTACCACTGTTCCCGTCTACGACCTCGCGCTCAGCGCCCGCACCGGCGAGGAGACCGTCGACATCGGGCGGACCCCGCTGTTCATCGCGGAGGGCGTCTTCGCCGCGGAGATCATCGGTCGCTGCCGCGACCTGGGCGTCCTGGCCGACGCGCTGTGCCTGAGCCGCGGGCCGGTCACGACCTTCCGCCGGCGCTTCGTACGGGACCTGAGGGAGGGCCGCAAGTCGGTGCCGTTCCTGGTGCGCCGGGGCTGGCGGCTGATGCGGCTGGAGCGCTCGATCATCGCCCGCCAGACGGCGCTCGGCGCGTACGCCTGCGACCGGGACGAGGCGCTGGGCCGCCTGGCGACCGCGGCGGCCGGCCCGTGCGCGACGGCCGGCACGGCGGCCTGATCCGGGGCCCGCACCCGCAACGCGAGCCGGAAGCCCGGAACACGAAAGCCGGAAGACGGGAACACGAAAGCGGGGCTGGACGGACCCCCCGGCCCTCCAGCCCCGCTCCCCCGTGCTTCCCCCGCGATCCCCCGTGTCGCTCCCCGGTTTCCCGGGGTCCCCCGTGTTCCCCCGTTGCTCCCCCGTTGGGTTTCCCCCGTGTTCCCCCGGACCCGGATTCCGGGTCCCTGAGATGAAGACCCCGGTGTCCCTCCCCTGATACACCCGGATCCTGTTTTTCTCCCCCCGACCTTCAGGCGACCAACTCGCCGAAGGCGTCCACCTCGTCACGGCCCAGGCTGAGGACCTCGTCCTCGCGCAGCCGGCGCAGCGACCGCCAGATGCTGGACTTGACCGTGCCGACACTGATGCCGAGGATCTCCGCGATCTCCGGGTCCGTGCGGCCCTCGTAGTAGCGCAGGACCAGCATGGTGCGCTGGAGTTCGGGCAGCCGGGCCAGGGCCTGCCACAGGACCGCGCGCAGCTCGGTGCCGCGCATCGCGTCCGTGTCGCCGACCGTCTCCGGCAGTTCCTCGGTCGGGTACTCGTTGAGCTTGCGGCGCCGCCAGGCGCTGATGTGCAGGTTGGTCATGGTGCGGCGCAGGTATCCGCCGACCGCCGCCTTGTCGCTGATCCGGTCCCACGCCCGGTACGTCGAGAACAGCGCGCTCTGCAGCAGGTCCTCGGCTTCGAAGCGGTCGCCGGTGAGGTGGTAGGCGGTGGCGTACAGGGAGGCGCGGCGCTCCTGGACGTAGGCGGTGAACTCCGCCTCGGACAGGGAACGGCGCTCCCCCGGGGCCTCCCCGTACGCGGTTCCCCCGTGGCTTTCCCTGCTCTCCTCCGCGGGTGCGTCGACCACCGTCATGTAGGCGGTGTGCTGGCGCCCGCTGCCGCGAGCGCACCCCCGCCCTCCCCCGAGCAGGGAGGCGCCCCCGCCGGCACCGGACTTCTCGCCGCCCCGGTGCACGTCGTGCAGACGCGTGATCACTGCGCTGGTGCTGGTGCCGTGCAGCGTGTTCATCTCGCGCCCCCCGTCGTGGACTTCCGGTCATTCGGTCGTGCTGTCCTGCCCGTGCCGAAAAGCTTGCCGGGGCGACTTCATGGCCGTGTCCGCCGACTGTCACAGACCTGTCACAGGGGCCGGCCGCGGCGCGTCCACGGGCCGTTCACCGGCGTCGGCGGTACCGGCGGCCCCCATCTCGGCCCACGGGTCGAACCGCGCGCCTCCATGGGCCAGAATGAGCCCGTGCCTTCCCTGTTGCTGATCGAGGACGACGACGCCATCCGGACGGCCCTGGAGCTCTCTCTGACGCGCCAGGGTCACCGCGTGGCGACCGCTGCCAGTGGTGAGGACGGTCTGAAGCTGCTGCGCGAGCAGCGACCGGATCTGATCGTGCTGGACGTGATGCTGCCCGGCATCGACGGGTTCGAGGTGTGCCGGCGCATCCGGCGCACCGACCAGCTGCCGATCATCCTGCTGACCGCGCGCAACGACGACATCGACGTCGTCGTCGGTCTGGAGTCCGGTGCCGACGACTACGTCGTCAAACCGGTGCAGGGCCGGGTGCTGGACGCCCGGATCCGGGCGGTGCTGCGGCGCGGCGAGCGGGAGTCCAGCGACTCGGCGACCTTCGGCAGCCTGGTGATCGACCGGGCGGCGATGACGGTCACCAAGAACGGCGAGGACCTCCAGCTCACGCCGACCGAGCTGCGGCTGCTGCTGGAGCTGAGCCGGCGGCCGGGGCAGGCGCTGTCGCGCCAGCAGCTGCTGCGGCTGGTGTGGGAGCACGACTACCTCGGCGACTCGCGCCTGGTGGACGCCTGCGTCCAGCGGCTGCGCGCCAAGGTCGAGGACGTGCCGTCGTCCCCGACGCTGATCCGTACCGTGCGCGGTGTCGGCTACCGGCTGGATCCGCCTCAGTGACACGGCACCACCCGGGGGGGACCCGCGGCTGGGCCGCGGCGCGCAAGAAGGTTCTGTCGGGGCTGCGCTTCACCAGCCTGCGCCTGCGGCTGGTCGTCGTCTTCGGTCTGGTGGCCCTGACGGCCGCCGTCTCCGCGTCCGCGATCGCCTACTGGCTGAACCGCGAGGCGGTGCTCACCCGCACCCAGGACGCCGTGCTGCGCGACTTCGAGCAGGAGATGCAGAACCGGGCGGGCGCGCTGCCGGAGCGTCCCACGCAGGACGAGCTGCAGCACACCGCGGGCCAGATGGCGGGCAGCGGCCAGCGCTTCACCGTGCTGCTGGTCGCCGAGGACGCCGGGGGCAGGACCGTGTACGGCAGTTCCGGCGGCCTGAACGGCTTCTCGCTGCGCGACGTGCCGCGGTCGCTGCGCAAGGCGGTGGACAAGCGGCAGAAGGTCACCTCGTCCAACGAGCACGCCTACCACCTGTACTGGCAGCGGATCGTCGAGGACGACACCCCCTACCTGGTGGCCGGGACGAGGGTGATCGGCGGCGGCCCCACCGGCTACATGCTCAAGTCGCTGGAGCCGGAGGCCAAGGACCTCAACTCGCTGGCCTGGTCGCTGGGCATCGCCACCGGGCTCGCGCTGATCGGCTCGGCGCTGCTCGCCCAGGCCGCCGCGACGACCGTGCTGAAGCCGGTGCACCGGCTCGGCGTCGCCGCACGGCGGCTCGGCGAGGGCCGGCTGGACACCCGTCTGCGGGTGTCCGGGACCGACGAACTGGCCGATCTGTCCCGGACCTTCAACAAGGCCGCCGAGGCGCTGGAGAAGCGGGTGGCGGACATGGCCGCGCGGGACGAGGCGTCCCGCCGCTTCGTGGCGGACATGAGCCATGAGCTGCGGACGCCGCTGACCGCCATCACCGCCGTGACCGAGGTGCTGGAGGAGGAGCTGGACTCCGAGAGCGGCGGCATCGACCCGATGATCGAGCCCGCGGTACGGCTCGTCGTCAGCGAGACGCGGCGGCTGAACGACCTGGTCGAGAACCTGATGGAGGTCACCCGCTTCGACGCGGGCACCGCCCGGCTCGTCCTGGACGACGTCGACATCGCCGACCAGATCACCGCCTGCATCGACGCCCGGGCCTGGCTGGACGCGGTCGAGCTGGACGCCGAGCGGGGCATCCACGCCCGTATCGACCCGCGTCGCCTGGACGTCGTGCTGGCCAACCTCATCGGCAACGCGCTCAAGCACGGCGGCTCCCCGGTGCGGGTGTCCGTGCGCGAGGAGGACAGCGAGCTCGTCATCCAGGTGCGCGACCACGGGCCCGGCATCCCCGAGGACGTCCTGCCGCACGTCTTCGACCGGTTCTACAAGGCCAGCGCCTCCCGGCCGCGTTCCGAGGGCAGCGGCCTCGGCCTGTCCATCGCCCTGGAGAACGCCCACATCCACGGCGGCGGGATCACCGCCGCCAACTGCCCGGAGGGCGGCGCGGTCTTCACGCTGCGGCTGCCGCGGGACGTCTCCGCGCTGACGGAGCAGGCGGAGGGCGCCGGGAAGGACCGGGCCGGCGACGACAGGACCAAGGACGAGGGCGCGAAGGGGGACGCCTGATGAACGTACGACGCCGGCCGGCCGCGTCCCTGGGGGACGGCGGCGGCGCCCCGCAGGAGCGGACGGCGGTCGCACGGCGGCCGGCGGCCGTCTCCCCCGGGGGCGCGGGCGGCGGGCGCCGGCGTCGGGAGCGGGCGGGGGCCGGACGGCGGCTGGCGGCCGTCCCCGTGCTCGCCGCCGTCGCCCTGCTCGCCGGGTGCGGGATCCGCGCCACGGAGGTGCCGACGGACTTCGGGCCGGCGCCCTCGCGGGTGCGGTGTTCGCTCGCCGGGCCGAGCGTGCCGGCCCGGACGGCGGGCGGTCTGCCGGTGCAGGTGTTCCTGCTGTGCGGCTCGTCGCTGGTGACCGTCGACCGGAACGTGCGGGTCCCGGACGGCACCGCCGACTCCGAGCGGCGCCTGCTGGTGGCGCAGGGGCTGCTGGACGAGCTCGCCGCGCAGCCGTCGGCCGCCGAGAAGGAGGCCGGGTACGGCACGGACGTGCGCGGCGGCCTGCGGGTGGGCGGGCCGCGCCCCGGGGACCCGGAGGACGCGCTGCGGCTGAGCACCGCGCCCGGCGGCCTCACCTCGTACGCGCTCGCCCAGATCGTCTGCACGTTCTCCGACTCGGCGGCCGCCGAGGGCGACGGTTCCGTGATCCTCGGCGGGCCCGGCGACGAGCCGCCGCGCCGCTACGAGTGCACGGACGAGGTGCGGGCCCGGCCCGGCAGCAAGGAGCCGCCGTCGGCGGAGGCCGTCGGCGGCTGACGGTTCCGTCGGGCCGCGGCCGAGGCGCTGTGGCGCAGGCCTCACACCGGTCCCGGGCGGCGTTCCGGAACCGATCGCGCCGAAGGCCGCGTCTAGGGGGGCGTGCAGCGTCAAGGCTCCATCGGCGGCAGCGCCGCGATCCGCATCCGCGTGGCAGGAGGTGTCCTCCTCGTCGCCCACCTCGTGTGCGTCGCCTGGCTGACGCTGCGGCCGCTGGACGTGCCCTGGGTGATGCCCGCCAATCTGCGGCCGTTCGCCGGCATCCGGGCCGACCTCGCGCTGGGCTGGCCGGAGGCGGCCCGCCGGATCGGCGAGGGGCTCGCCCTGCTGGCCCCGCTGGGTGTCCTGCTGCCGATGGCGGGCGGGCGGCTGGCCGTCTCCCGGCTCGGCTCGCTGGCCCGTACCGTCGCCGCGGGCACCCTGCTGTCACTGGGCATCGAGCTGCTGCAGACCGGCGTGCCGGGCCAGGTCGTGGACGTCGACTCGCTGCTGCTCAACTCCGTGGGCGTGGCCCTCGCGCACCTCGCCGTCGTCCCCGCGGGCCGTTCCCGGCTGCGCCGCCGAAGCGAGCGCCGGGGCCGGGCGACCGTCCTCCAGGAGGAGCCGGCTCAGGGTCGGACCCCGACGATTCCCAGGGTCGGGATCGCCCCGTGGAGTGACGCTTTGCCCCCTTCGTCCCCGTAGCGTGGAGTGCAGACGGGGCAGCCACCGAGGGAGGCCCCGCACCGGCCGCGGCGCCCCGGAGGCGAACGGGCCGAAGACACGAAGGAGCCGCACATGTCCCGTCTCGCCCGCCCCACCGACGGCCGCATGATCGGCGGAGTGTGTGCCGCGCTGGCACGGCGCTTCGGCACCTCCGCCACGACGATGCGGGTGGTCTTCCTGCTCTCGTGCCTGCTGCCGGGCCCGCAGTTCCTGCTCTACATCGCGCTGTGGATCTTCCTGCCGTCCGAGGACAAGGCACGCACGGCCTGGTGAGCGCCGTCGCCCGGGTACGCCGGTGGGGCGCACCCCGTGTCCGGGGTGCGCCCCATCGGCAGGTGTGCCCGCCTGCGCGCGGGTCAGCCGAGCGGGATCCCGTTCACCGGCGTGCCCTGCGTGGGCAGCCCCTGCACCGGCAGGCCGCCGAGCAGACCGGCGACCGGCCGGGCCGGGCCCTGGGACAGCTGCTGCCCGACCACCTGCCGGGCAACCGGGGCCGCGGTCCCGAGACCCGAGCCGGCCACGCTCCGCCCCTGCTCCAGCGCCTGCCCCCCGCCGGGCAGCGCCTGGGGGACGGTCTCCGCGGGGAGCGTCCTGGTCACGGTGTCCAGCGTCCGGCCGGCGTCCGGAAGGGACGGTGCCGCGTTCGCGGCGCCGGTGCCGGCGGCGGCGAAGGCGGCACCGAGGGCGGCGACACCGAGGGTCCTGGCAGCAGACTGCTTCATGAAATGCGTCCTCGAGACGGGGTGACGGGTTGTCAGCGGTGCCGCGACCGTAAACACGCCGGTGCGGGCGCCGCAAACATGGAAATGCGGACGGATGGTGAACGCCGTCCGCGCCCCGCGCCCCCGCGTCAGCCCTCCGCTCCCGTGGAACCGCTGGCGGGAGCGGCCTGCTGGAACAGCCATTCGGACTTCAGCTCGGCGTATCCGGGTTTGATCACGTCATTGATCATGGCCAGCCGTTCATCGAAAGGAATGAACGCCGACTTCATCGCATTGACGGAGAACCACTGCATGTCGTCGAGCGTGTAACCGAACGCGTCGACGAGGTGCTCGAACTCCCGGCTCATGCTGGTGTGGGACATGAGCCGGTTGTCCGTGTTCACCGTGGCGCGGAAGTGCAGCCGGCGCAGCAGCCCGATGGGGTGCTCGGCGTACGAGGAGGCCGCCCCGGTCTGCAGGTTGGAGCTGGGGCACAGCTCCAGCGGGATGCGCTTGTCCCGGACGTAGCCGGCGAGCCGCCCGAGCTCGACCGTGCCGTCCTCGTGGACCTGGATGTCGTCGATGATGCGCACCCCGTGCCCGAGCCGGTCGGCGCCGCACCACTGCAGGGCCTGCCAGATGGAGGGCAGGCCGAAGGCCTCGCCGGCGTGGATGGTGAAGTGGTTGTTCTCGCGCTTGAGGTACTCGAAGGCGTCCAGGTGCCGGGTGGGCGGGTAGCCGGCCTCGGCGCCCGCGATGTCGAAGCCGACGACGCCCAGGTCGCGGTAGCGGTTGGCGAGTTCGGCGATCTCCAGGGCGCGGGCCGCGTGCCGCATGGCGGTGAGCAGGGCGCCCACGCGGATGCGGTGGCCGTTCGCCCGCGCGCGCCGCTCCCCCTCCCGGAAGCCCTCGTCGACGGCCTCGACGACCTCCTCGAGACTCAGTCCGCCGTCAAGGTGCTGCTCGGGGGCGTACCGCACCTCGGCGTAGACGACGCCGTCCGCGGCGAGGTCCTCGGCGCACTCGGCGGCGACCCGCACGAGGGCCTCGCGGGTCTGCATCACGCCGACGGTGTGGGTGAAGGTCTCCAGGTACCGCTCCAGGGAGCCGGAGTCGGCCGCCTCGCGGAACCACACGGCGAGCCGCTCGGGGTCGGTCTCGGGAAGCTGGGTGTAGCCCGTCTCCCGGGCGAGTTCGACGACGGTGCCGGGGCGCAGCCCGCCGTCGAGGTGGTCGTGCAGCAGAACCTTCGGCGCCCGGCGGATCTGGTCCTGCGTCGGGGTCTTCGCATGGATCTGGCTCGTCATTTCCGCACTCTAACTCCTACGCGCGTAGAGTGCGCTTCCCGCGCGCCTCCCGCGCGCCTCGCGTACCCCTTCGCGTCCGCACGTCCGCGTCGATACGCAACGGTGACCGCAAGGACGGGTCGCGTACACCCGCGCTTCTGACACTGTTCTGCCATGGCACAGCAAGCGACGCCGGTGCGCAGGGCCCGGCTGGGGAAGACGCTCGGTCCCGAGCCGACGGCGGTCGGCGGGGCGGTACTGCTGCTCCCCGGCGGCGACGAGGTCTCCAGCCGCAGACCGTCCGCGCTGTGGGCGGCCGCGTCCGTCCGCGCGCTGGGACGCCGGCTCGCCCGCGCGGGGCGGGACGAGGGCATCGCCGTCCACGTGGTGCACTACCGCTACCGCGGCTGGAACGGCGGCGAGGCCCATCCGGCGGGTGACGCCTCCTGGGCCGCCGACGAGGTCGTGCGGCGCTACGGCGACGTCCCCGTCTGCCTCGCCGGCCTCGGCATGGGCGGCCGGGCCGCACTGCGCGCGGGCGGCCACGAGGCCGTCAACTCCGTGCTGGCGCTGGCTCCCTGGCTGCCGGGGGACGACGTGGCCGCCGAACCCGAACCGGTGCGCCAGCTCGCCGGGCGGCGGGTGCTGATCGTGCACGGCACGCACGACGGGCGGACCGATCCGGAGCTGTCGTTCCGGCTCGCGGCGCGGGCGAAGAAGGCGAACCGGGAGGTGTGCCGGTTCGAAGTGCACGCCGACGGGCACGGGTTGCACCAGTACCGCGGCGAAGTCCTCGCGCTGGCCGAGGACTTCGTCATGGGGGCGCTGTTCGGGCGGGCCTTCTCGCGGCCGGTGCGGGACGCCTTCGCCGCGCCGCCCCCGCTGGGGCTGCGGATGCCGCTTGCGGCGGGGTTCGGGACTTCCTGGCGGCGGTAGCGCCGGGCCTTCGCCGCCGGGTCCCCGCCGCCCGCCCGCTTCCGTCCTCAGGCCGGGAGCAGGTTGCCGCGCCGCGACAGCAGGAACTTCTTGAAGGCGGCCACCGGCGGGGTGTCCGGGCGGCCCGCCGCCCACGCCACACCGATCTCGCGGACCGCCCGGGGGGCCGTGACCGTCAGTTCGGCCACTCCCGGGCGCGGCACGGCGGGCGGTGGCAGGAGGGCGACCCCGAGGCCGGCCGCGACCAGGCCCCGCAGGGTCTCGGCCTCCTCGCCCTCGAAGGCGACGCGGGGCCGGAAGCCGGCCTCCTTGCAGAGGTCGTCGGTGATGCGGCGCAGCCCGTAACCGGGTTCCAGGGTGACGAAGGTCTCGTCGGCGGCCTCGGCCAGGCGGATGCGCCGACGGGTGGCCAGACGGTGGTCGGCGGGGACGACGAGGCGCAGTTTCTGCTCGTCCAGGCGGCGGGCGACCAGGTCCGGGGCGTCCGGCACCGGGGAGGTCAGGCACAGGTCCAGCTCGCCGGCCCGCAGCCGTTCGATCATCGCCTCGCCGTAGTTCTGGACGAGGCTGAAGCGGATCCGGGGGTGGTCGGCGCGGAACGCCTGGAGCAGGCCGGGGACGGTCTCGGCGCCCATGGTGTGCAGGAACCCGAAGGCGACCTTGCCGGTGGCCGGGTCGGCGTCGGCGCGCACCTCGTCGGCGGCGCGCCCGATCTCGGCGAGGGCGCGTTCGACGGAGGTCAGGAACGCGCGGCCGGCGGGGGTGAGGGACACCGTGCGGCCGTGGCGGGCGAACAGGTCGACGCCCAGGTCCTGTTCGAGGCGGGCCATGGCGCGGGAGAGGGTCGACTGGGGGACGCCCATCTCCTGCGCGGCGCGCGTGACGTGCTCGGTGCGGGCGACGCCGGCGAAGTACGCCAGGCGGGGGGCGAGCAGTCGCGCCAGGTCCGCCGCGTCCGCCGCGCCGGCCGGGTGCGTCGCGCCTGCCCCGCGTGCCGCGCCTGCCCCGCGTGCCGTGCCCGTTGTGTCTCGTGTGTCACCGGACGGTGACAGGCGGGTCCGTGAGCTCGGTTGATGCACCATGGGAACGATTATGGCGATTCCGTGCATTGGACGGATGATCCGGTCCGTACGTAGCGTCGAAGCATGTCTCCCGCCAGTACCGGGGCGTCCACCGCCGTGGGCGCCGACGTCCCCGTCCCCGTTCCCGACTCACGCATGTCCCCGGGCTGCCCCGGCTACCGCCGGATGAGCCTGGCCCTCTTCCTCGCGGGGGTCGCGACCTTCGCGCTGCTCTACTCCACGCAGGCGCTCCTGCCGTCGGTCTCCGGCGAGTTCGCGGTGACGGCGAGCGACGCGAGCTGGACGGTGGCGGCCGCGACGGGCGGCCTGGCGGTGTCCGTCCTGCCGATGAGCGCGCTGTCGGAGCGCTTCGGACGCCGTGCGGTCATGACGGCGTCGCTGGCCGTCGCGGTGGCCCTCGGGCTGCTCGTCCCCTTCGCCCCGTCGCTGGACGTCCTGGTCGTGCTGCGGGCGCTGCAGGGCGCGGCCCTGGCCGGACTGCCGGCCTCGGCGACCGCGTACCTCGCGGAGGAGGTCACCCCCAAGGCGCTGACCACCGCGATCGGCCTGTTCGTCGCGGGCAACAGCGTCGGCGGGATGAGCGGCCGGATCGTCACCGGCTGGGTCGCCCAGGAGTGGGGCTGGCGGGTCGCCGTCGGTGTGGTCGGGGTGGTCGCGGTGGCCTGCGCGGTGGCCTTCCGGCTGCTGCTGCCGGCGCCGGCGCACTTCCGGGCGGGGTCGCTGCGGCCCCGGGTGCTGGCGGGGACGGTGCGCGACCACCTCCGCGACCCGCTGCTGCGCCGCCTGTACGCGATCGGCGCGCTGTTCATGACGGTGTTCGGCGGCGTGTACACCGTCATCGGCTACCGCCTGGCCGAGGCGCCGTTCTCCCTGCCCCAGGGCGTCGTCGGCTCGGTCTTCCTCGTCTACCTCGTGGGCACGGTGTCGGCGTCGACGGCGGGCCGGCTGGTCGGCCGGCTGGGCCGGCGGGGCGCGCTGTACGCGGCGGGCGGCACCACGGCGGCGGGCCTGCTGCTGTCCCTGGCGGATGCGATCGCGCCGGTCCTGCTGGGTCTGGTGCTCGTCACGGCGGGCTTCTTCGCGGGCCACGCGGTGGCGTCGTCGGCGGTGGGCAGGACGGCGACGCGCGGCCGGGCGCAGGCGTCGGCGCTGTACCAGTCCGCGTACTACATCGGCTCCAGCGCGGGCAGCACGGCGGGCGCGGTGGCCTTCCACGCGGCCGGCTGGGCCGGGACGGTGGGGGTCGGGCTGCTGGCCGTGGCCGGGGTGGTGGCGATCACGCTCCTCGGCACCCGGGCGGCCCGGGCGCAACGGCGTCCGGCGGCGGTCTGAGCCCACGGCGCGCTCCCCGGCCGGGGCCGGACGTCTCCGGCCGGGGCCGGACGGCGGGCGCCGCCGCGCGGTGGCGGACGACGGCCGGCCCCGGCCGCCGGCGTCCGCCCACGACCGTGAGACAACCGGTCCGGCCTGCGCCTTCTCCTCCTCCGGGGGCCGTTGTCAGTGGCCTGCGGTAGCTTCCGAAGTGCTGGGCGCGAAGGTGCGCGACAGGAACGCCACAGGGGTGGGTGGACCATGACGAACGGCACGGCGACTACGACGGACCTGGACGCCAGGCTGGAGGCGCACCGGGTCGAACTGACCGGGTACTGCTACCGGATGCTCGGCTCCTCCTTCGAGGCCGAGGACGCGGTGCAGGACACGATGGTCCGCGCCTGGCGCAGCCACGACAAGTTCGAGGGACGCTCCAGTCTCCGCTCCTGGCTCTACCGCATCGCGACCAACGTCTGCCTGGACATGCTGAACGCGGGCAACAAGCGCGCCCGACCCATGGACCTGACCGAGTCCACCCCGCTCGCCCGGGCCGCCCTGTCCCCCCGCCCGGACCACACCTGGCTGGAGCCGATGCCCGACGCGCGCGTGCTGCCCACGACGCAGGACCCCGCGGAGGCGGCGGTCGCCAAGGAGTCCGTGCGGCTCGCCTTCATGGCCGCCCTGCAGAAGCTCCCGCCCAAGCAGCGGGCGGTGCTGATCCTGCGCGAGGTGCTCGCGTGGCGGGCGAGCGAGGTCGCCGAACTGCTCGGCACCTCGGTCGCCTCGGTCAACAGCGCCCTCCAGCGGGCCCGGGCGACCCTGGCCGAGCGGCAGGAGCCGGGCGCCGGGGCGGCCGTCTCCGACCCGCTGGACGAGGAGCAGCAGAAGCTTCTGGAGCGGTACGTCGCGGCCTTCGAGGGCTACGACATGGCGGCGCTGACCGCCCTGCTGCACGAGGACGCCGTCATGACGATGCCGCCGTTCGACCTGTGGCTGACCGGCGCCGACGACATCACGGGCTTCATGACGACGCTGGGCGCGCCCTGCGCGGGTTCCCGTCTGGTGCCGGTCCGGGTCAACGGGCTGCCGGGCTTCGCCCAGTACAAGCCGGACCCGGAGGCGGGCGGCTTCGTCCCGTGGGCGGTGCAGGTGCTGGAGATATCAGGCGGCCGGATCACCGGATTCCACTGCTTCCTCGACACCGGGCGCTGGTTCCCGCTGTTCGGGCTGCCCCTCCGTCTCGAAGCGGAGGCCGACCAGGTCGAGCAGGGCGCCTAGGGCCGGGTCCGGGTCGCGCAGCCGGATCCGGCCCCCGGCCCTGCGGGCGGCCAGCTGCAGCCGCGCCAGCAGGTCGACGGCGCCGAGCCCGGGCGGCCCCAGCCCCGCGACATCGCAGACCACGACCCCGGCACCGCCGGCGCGCAGCAGTTCCTGCACCCGTTCGCTCAGCCCTCCCACCTCGTCCCGGGTGACGGGGCCGGGCAGCACGAGTACGGGCGGTGTCATGGCGTCCACGAACGGTAGACCGCGCGGGTGCCGGCAACTCATCGCGTCCGGCCGGGCGCCCGGCGACGCGAGGATCACATTGACCCGGACACGACCCTCCCCGGAGGGTTGCCCGCATGCCCCACGTACCTCCCCCGCCCGCGGTGCCCGCTGCCCTCCTTCCCGGTGAGGAGCCGCCGTGCAGGGAGTGCTGAGCGGCTTCGCGGTCATCGCCGTGGTCATCGGGGTCGGATACGCGATCGGCCGCGGCGGCCACCTCGGGGACGAGGGGCGCGAGGTCCTGACCAGGCTCGCCTTCCACGTGGCCTCGCCGGCGCTGCTCTTCACCACGCTCGCGCGCGCCGACCTGGCGGTGGTCTTCTCCAGCCGGCTGCTGGTGACGGCGCTGAGCACGGCAGCGGCGGCGGGGGTCTTCGTGGCGGTCGGCGCCGTACGCCGCTGGGGGGTGGGCCGTACGACGATCGGTGCCCTGTGCTCCGGCTACGTCAACTCCGGCAACCTGGGCATCCCGATCGCCGTGTACGTGCTGGGCGACGCGTCGCTGGTGGCGCCGGTGCTGCTGTTCCAGCTCGTCGGGGTCACACCGGTCGCGCTCACGGTCCTCGATCTCGCGAGCGGCGGGGAGCAGCGTCCGCTGTGGCAGCGGCTGCTGACCCCGTTGCGCAACCCGGTGGCGGCGGGGTCGCTGGCGGGGGTGGCCGTGTCGGCGGCGGGTATCGGCCTCCCGGGGCCGCTGATGGATCCGCTCACCCTGATCGGCAACATGTCGGTGCCCGCCGTCCTGCTGGCCTTCGGCATCTCCCTGCGCGGCAGCGCCCTCCCGCTGCGCGGCGGCGAACGGGCCCCGGTGCTGCTGGCCGTGGCGCTCAAGTCGTTCGCCCAGCCCGTGGTCGCCTGGGCGCTGGCGGCGGGCGTCTTCGGGCTGCGGGGCGCGGCCCTGCTGGACGTGGTGGTGACGTCGTCCCTGCCGGCGGCCCAGAACCTGTTCACGTACGCGAGCCGCTACCGGGTCGGAGAGGTGCTGGCCCGGGAGGCGATCCTGCTGTCGACGGTGGTGTCGGTACCGGTGCTGGTGGTGGTGGCGGCGCTGTTGGGCTGATTTCTTCAGCCGACCGGGAACAGGCTGGTGTCGAGGGTGCAGTCGAAGGGCTCGGGCAAGGTGACGGGGTCGCCGAATTTTCCGGCCTGCAGGACGCGGTAGACCTCGCTCTTCGGCTCACCGTAGAGCGTGACCGTGGGGCCGCCCGGAGCCCAGCTGTCGACGAGGAGGTAAAGGGGGACTCCGGCCTGGGCGTAGCCTGCGGTCTTCTTGAGCCGGTCGTTGATCGCGTCGGGCTTGGAAGTGATCTCGACGATGAGTTCCGCGGCGGCCGCCGGGACGTAGTTCCCTTCCTCGCCACGCAGGGCCTGCCTCGGCGCGACTGCGATGTCAGGGATGTAGAGCCCGTCGCGGGACGGGACCGCCATGCCCAGGGTCTGGTAGATGCCCCAGTGTCCGGGGATGACCGCGTAAAGGCTTCGCTGCACCAGGTCAGCGATGTCGTTGTGGTCGTTGGACGGCGGTGGTGCCACGGTGACGATCCCCTCGATGATCTCCACCCTGCAGCCCTCGGGTGCGTCCGTCTCCTTCCAGATCCGGACGAGGCCGTCCCACTCGTGGCCACTGGCCGTCATGTGGTCGACGGTGAGTGCGCCCATGGCGGTCTCCAATCGGTACGTCACCGGTCCCAGCATGCCGAACGGGATCGGCGGCGGTCCACCGATCCCGTTCATCCGAATGGGGAAACCCCTGGTCAGGCGATACGTTCCAGCACCACCGGCGACGGGGTGAAGGCCGTGCCCGGGGCCGCGATGTCGTACGAGCCCTCGATCGCCTCCAGGGCGTAGTCGAAGCGCTCGGGGGTGTCCGTGTGGAGGGTCAGCAGGGGCTGGCCCTCGGTCACCGTGTCGCCCGGCTTGGCGTGCATCTCCACGCCCGCCGCCGCCTGCACCGGGTCCTCCTTGCGGGCCCGGCCCGCGCCCAGGCGCCAGGCGGCGACGCCGATGTCGTAGGCGTCCAGGCGGGTCAGGACGCCGGAGGCGCCCGCCTTGACGACGTGCTGCTCCTTCGACGTGGGCAGCGCGGCGTCCGGGTCGCCGCCCTGCGCGGCGATCATGCGGCGCCAGACGTCCATCGCGGAGCCGTCGGCCAGGGCCTTGGCCGGGTCGGCGTCCTTCACGCCCGCCGCGTCGAGCATCTCGCGGGCGAGGGCTATCGTCAGCTCCACCACGTCGGCCGGGCCGCCGCCCGCCAGGACCTCGACCGACTCGCGGACCTCCAGCGCGTTGCCGGCCGTCAGGCCCAGCGGGGTCGACATGTCGGTGAGGAGCGCGACCGTCCGCACGCCGTGGTCCGTGCCCAGGCCCACCATCGTGGAGGCCAGCTCCCGGGCGTCCTCGATCGTCTTCATGAAGGCGCCGCTGCCCACCTTCACGTCCAGGACCAGGGAGCCGGTGCCCTCGGCGATCTTCTTGGACATGATCGAGGAGGCGATGAGCGGGATCGCCTCGACCGTGCCGGTGACGTCCCGCAGGGCGTACAGCTTCTTGTCCGCCGGGGCCAGGCCGTCGCCCGCCGCGCAGATCACCGCGCCCGTGGTGTCCAGGACGCGCAGCATCTCCTCGTTGGAGAGCAGGGCGCGCCAGCCGGGGATCGACTCCAGCTTGTCCAGGGTGCCGCCGGTGTGGCCGAGGCCGCGGCCGGACAGCTGCGGGACGGCCGCGCCGCAGGCGGCGACCAGGGGGGCGAGCGGCAGGGTGATCTTGTCGCCCACGCCGCCCGTGGAGTGCTTGTCCGCCGTGGGGCGCGACAGCGACGAGAAGTCCATGCGCTCGCCGGAGGCGATCATCGCCGCCGTCCAGCGGGCGATCTCGCGCCGGTTCATGCCGTTGAGCAGGATGGCCATCGCGAGGGCCGACATCTGCTCGTCGGCCACCTCCCCGCGGGTGTACGCGTCGATGACCCAGTCGATCTGCTCGTCGCTGAGCTCGCCGCGGTCCCGCTTGGTGCGGATGACGGAGATGGCGTCCATGGCCATGGGTTTCCTTCCGGGAGTGCGAAGGGTGCGGCCCCTCCGGGGGCCCGGGTGAGGGCTCGGAGGGGCCGCGGGGAGTTACTTGACGAGATGGCCCGGGCCGAAGGCCTGGGGCAGCATCTCCGACAGCGGCAGGATGCCCGCCGGGGTCTCCAGCAGCAGGCCCGGGCCGCCGAACTCGTACAGCAGCTGGCGGCAGCGACCGCACGGGACGAGGATCTCGCCGTCGCCGTCCACGCAGGTGAAGTGCGTCAGACGGCCGCCGCCGGAGTTGTGCAGCTCCGACACCAGTCCGCACTCGGCGCACAGGCCGAGTCCGTACGAGGCGTTCTCGACGTTGCAGCCGGACACGATCCGGCCGTCGTCGACCAGGGCCGCCACGCCGACCCGGTAGCCCGAGTACGGGGCGTACGCCCGGGTCATGGCGTCCCGGGCCACCGCGCGCAGCTTCTCCCAGTCGACGGCGGTCACTTGCCCTGTCCCTTCCGGTAGGGCAGGCCGTCCGCCTTCGGCATGCGCAGGCGCTGGGCGGACAGGGTCAGCACGACCAGGGTGACGACGTACGGCGTGGCGGAGACGACCTGGTTCGGGACCTCGTTGGTGCCGGCGTACCAGGCGAACACCAGGGCGCCGACGACCAGGATGATCACCGCCTGGAGGTACTTCCTGCGGATCGCCAGCCAGATCGCGCCGATGATCAGCAGCAGCGCGCCGAGCAGCAGCAGGGCGTGGACGTTCTCGGAGCCGCCGCGCAGGTTGAGGCTGTCGGTGTAGCCGAACAGGCCCGCGCCCAGGGCGAGGCCGCCCGGCATCCAGTTGCCGAAGATCATCGCCGCGAGGCCAATGAAGCCGCGGCCGCTGACCTGGCCCTCCAGGTAGAAGGGGTTGGCCACGATGGACAGGAACGCACCGCCCAGGCCGGCCAGGCCGCCGGAGACGACCACGGCGAAGTACTTGTACTTGTAGACGTTCACGCCGAGGGACTCGGCCGCGACCGGGTTCTCGCCGCAGGAGCGCAGGCGCAGGCCGAAGGCGGTGCGCCACAGGATCCACCAGGTGGCGGGGACCAGCGCGACGGCGATCAGGGTCAGCCAGGAGACGTTGGTGACCAGGCCGCCGAGCAGGCCGGCGATGTCGGAGACGAAGAACCAGCCCTTGGCGTTCAGGTCGCGCAGGGCGTCCGACAGGCCCGGGACCGTGAAGTGGCCGAGGGACTCGACCGCCGGGGACTGCTTGGCGGAGCCGCCCGGGTGGCCCTCGAAGGCCAGCGGCGCGAGGTAGCGGGTGGCGCCGAGGGCGAGGATGTTGATGGCCACACCGGAGACGATGTGGTTGACGTTGAAGGTGACGGTGACGAAGGCGTGCAGCAGGCCGCCGATCGCGCCGCCGGCGATGCCGACCAGGACACCGGTCCACGGGCCCCACTGGAAGCCGGCCCAGGCGCCGAACCAGGTGCCGAGGATCATCATGCCCTCGAGGCCGATGTTGACGACGCCCGCGCGCTCGGCCCACAGGCCGCCGAGACCGGCGAGGCCGATGGGTACGGCGAGCTGGAGCGCGGTGGACATCTGGCTGACGTTGGTGATGCCGTCGGCGCCGGTGATGATGCGGACGATCGAGGTCAGCGCCAGGGCCCCGGCGATGACCAGCAGCAGGACGGGCAGCGACAGGCGGCGGCCGGTCGGCGCCGCGGGCTGCAGCGTGGGCTGGTTGACGTCGGTCGCCGAGGTCTGCGAGGCGGTCATCGGCCAGCCACCTCCTTCGTGGTGTTGTTGTCGGCGCCCAGGACGTGGCCGGCGGCCAGCTCCGCGCCGACGCGGCGCTGCTGGCGGCGCAGGCCCCACTCGCGGACGGCCTCGTAGGAGACCACGACCGAGAGGACGATCAGGCCCTGCATGATGACCGCGATCTCCTTGTCGTAGCCGTGGAAGTCCAGTTCGGGCGAGGCCTTGTCGAGCCAGGCCCACAGCAGGGCGGCGAAGGCGATGCCGACCGGGCTGTTGCGGCCGAGCAGGGCGATGCCGATGCCGAGGAAGCCGATGCCGGTGGGGAAGTTCAGGCTGTAGGTGTGGGTGTCGCCGAGCAGGATCGGCAGACCCGCCAGGCCCGCGATGCCGCCGGAGATCAGCATGGCGGTCAGCACCATGCGCCGGGGGTCGACGCCGCTGGCGGCCGCCGCGGTCTCCGAGGCGCCCGAGGCGCGCAGGTCGAAGCCGAAGCGGGTGCGGTTGAGGACGACCCAGTAGCCGATGCCGAGGAGGACGGCGAGGACGACCAGGCCGTAGATCTCGCCGGCGGCGCCCATGTCGATGCCGGGGATCCAGCCCGACTCGTACATCTCGCCGGTGGTGTTGTTGTTGCCGACCTTGACGCCGAAGACGGTCGGCAGCCACAGGTAGGCGATGACCGAGGTCGCGATCGCGTTGAGCATGATCGTGGCGACGACCTCGCTGACGCCGCGGGTGACCTTCAGGACACCCGCGATCCCGGCCCAGAAGGCGCCGGTGCACACGGCGGTCAGGAGCAGCAGCGGGATCTGGACCGCGGCCGGCAGGTCCAGGTGGGCGCCGACGACGGCGGCCAGCATGGCGCCGAGCTGGTACTGGCCGTCGACACCGATGTTGAACAGGTTCATCCGGAAGCCGATGGCCACCGCGAGCGCCGCGATGTAGTACATCGAGGCCTGGTTGATGATCAGGACCTGGATGTCGGAGAACGAGGCCTGCTCGAACATCAGGGCGAACGGCTCGACGGGGTTCTTGCCCGAGGCGAGCAGGACGATCGCGCTCAGCACGAAGGCCACGGCGAGCGCGATGACCGGCCCGGCCACCGCGAGGAGTACGCGCTCCTTGTCGAACTTCTTCATCAGCGGGCCTCGTCTTCCGGAGACTCGGGGGTGTCGGCCGGCGTCTCGGGGGTCTCTTCGTGTTCGAGGTGTCCGGTGGCGGCACCGGTCATGGCCGAGCCCAGCTCCTCGGGGGTGATGGTGGCCGGGTCTGCGTCCGCGACCAGCCTGCCGTTGTAGATCACGCGGAGGGTGTCGGACAGGCCGATGAGCTCGTCCAGGTCGGCGGAGATCAGCAGCACGGCCAGGCCCTCGCGACGGGCCTCGCGGATGTGGTCCCAGATGGCGGCCTGCGCACCGACGTCCACGCCCCGGGTGGGGTGGGCGGCGATGAGGAAGCGCGGCTTGTGGCTCATCTCGCGGCCGACGATCAGCTTCTGCTGGTTGCCGCCGGACAGGGAGGCGGCGGTGACGTCGATGCCGGGGGTGCGGACGTCGTACTCCGTCACGATCCGGCGGGTGTCCTCCTGGGCCGCCTTCGGGTCCAGCCAGACGCCCTTGGCGTTGGGCTTCTCCGTGACGTGGCCGAGGATGCGGTTCTCCCAGAGGGGGGCCTCCAGGAGCAGGCCGTGGCGGTGGCGGTCCTCGGGGATGTAGCCGATGCCCTGCTCGCGGCGCTTGCGGGTGGCCCAGGCGGTGATCTCCTCACCCTCCAGGGAGATGGTGCCGGAGTCGGCGTGCCTGAGGCCGATCAGCGCGTCGACCAGCTCGGTCTGGCCGTTGCCCTCGACGCCGGCGATGCCCAGGACCTCGCCCGCGTGGATGGTGAAGCTGATGTCGTCCAGGAGCGCCTTGCCGCCGGGGGCCGTCAGGCGCAGCTTGTCGACGGTGACGACCGGGCGGTCGGTGACCGTGGACTCGGCCGTCTCGGGCGTGGGCAGCTCGCTGCCGACCATCATCTCGGCGAGCTGGCGCGGGGTGGTCTCGGCGGGGACGGCCGTGCCGACCGTCGTGCCGCGCCGGATGACGGTGATGTCGTCGGCGACCGAGAGGACCTCGCCCAGTTTGTGGGAGATGAAGATGACCGACAGGCCCTCGGACTTCAGCTCGCGCAGGTTGGCGAAGAGCGCGTCCACCTCCTGCGGCACGAGCACGGCCGTCGGCTCGTCCAGGATCAGCGTGCGGGCACCGCGGTAGAGGACCTTGAGGATCTCCACGCGCTGGCGGGCGGCGACGCCGAGCTCCTCGACCAGCAGGTCGGGGTGCACGTCCAGGCCGTAGCGGTCGGAGATCTCCCTGATCCTGCGGCGGGCCCTGGCTCCGATGCCGTGCAGCTTCTCGCTGCCGAGCACCACGTTCTCCAGGACCGTGAGGTTGTCGGCGAGCATGAAGTGCTGGTGCACCATGCCGATGCCGCGGGCGATGGCGTCGGCCGGCGAGGACAGGGTGACCTGCTCGCCGTCGATGGCGATGGTGCCCTCGTCCGGCTTCTGCATGCCGTAGAGGATCTTCATCAGCGTCGACTTGCCGGCGCCGTTCTCGCCGACGAGGGCGTGGACGGTGCCCTTGCGGACGGTGAGGTGGATGTCGTGGTTGGCCACGACGCCCGGGAAACGCTTGGTGATCCCGGCGAGCTCGACGGCGGTCACCTGACCGCCCGCCGCTCCGGCCGGAGGGCTGCTGGACGCGTTGATGGCGCACTCTCCTGGGGACGGGGGTCGTCTACGCGCGTAGCGCCCCTACGGCATCGAAAGGGGCGACGCACCGGGACAACGGGGTACGAGGAGGCTGCCTCCTCGTACCCCGTTGAGCGGACGTGACCCCACGGTTACACGCTGCTCGAGGTGTTGCTGTATCAGCTGCTCTTGACCTTGATCTCGCCGCTGACGATCTTCTCCTTGGCCGTCTTGATGGCTTCCTGGAGCTCGGCGTCGGCCTTGAACTTGGGGTTGGAGTCCGCGAGGCCGACCTCTCCGGTCTTCAGATCGCCCCTGACGATACCGGTCTCGGGTTTGCCGCCCTCGACCGACTTGGCCAGGTTGTACACCGCCTTGGCGACGTCCTTCATCGCCGAGGTGAGGATGTGGTCCTTGTACTTGGCGAGGGCTTCCTGCTTGTACTGGTCGGAGTCGACGCCGATCGCCCACACCTTGTTGGCGGCGGCGGCCTCGATGACGCCCTGGCCGGACAGGCCGGCGGCCGCGTAGACGACGTCGGCCTTCTTCTCGATCTGGCCCTCGGCGGCCGTCTTGCCCTTGTCGGGGCTGGAGAAGCCGCCCTCCTCGGCGGTCTGCGTCAGGTACTGCGAGAGGACCTTGACCTTCGGGTCGGTGTCCTTGACGCCCTGCTCGAAGCCCGCCTGGAACTTGTGGATCAGCGGGATGTCCACACCGCCCACGAAGCCGACGACCTTGCTCTTGGTGCTCTTGGCGGCGGCGACACCGGCCAGGTACGACGCCTGCTCCTCGGAGAAGACCAGGTCGGCGACGTTCTTGGCGGTGATCGTGGAGTCGTCGACGATGCCGAAGGTGGTGTCCGGGAACTTCTCCGCGGCGCCCTTCACGGCCGCGGCGTACGCGTAGCCCACGCCGATGACCGGGTTGTAGCCCTGGCGGGCCAGCAGGGCCAGGCGCTGCTCCTTGTCGGCGTCGGTCTCGCCCTCGGTGGGCTCGATGTCGGCCGTCTCGTAGCCGAACTCCTGCTGCGCCTTCTTCAGGCCGGCGTACGCGGCGTCGTTGAAGGACTGGTCGCCCTTGCCGCCGACGTCGTACGCGATGGCGAGACCCTTGTCACCCTTGGTGTCCGAGGAAGAGGAGGAACCGGACGTCGAGGTGGAGCCGCAGGCGGCGAGGGCCAGGGCCAGGGAGGCGGTCGCTGCGCCTGCGACCGTGATCCGGGAAATCCGGCGCATGTTGTGGTGCTCCTAGTCGTACTGGCGGGTCCGGAGGTGCGGGTGCGTTCCCGCGTCGTTCGGCGCGTACTCCCGGCGTGCCGAACGAAGGCCCTCGTAGCGGAGCTGCTTGGGCCTTCGGCCGATGCGGCGGGAGTGCGTGCCGGGCGGTGCGGGGGAGGTGCCCGTACTGATCCGGGGTCGCTCAGCGCCGGACGGTTCAGCATCGGCGCTGGCTCGCCGCAGATTAACGCGCGTAGACCTGCCTGAAAACCCCTTCTGTCCACCTTGTTATCCGCCCGTGGCCAACACGATTGCGGACCGGGCCGGGACCTTGCCGACCGCAAACGGGAGGTGGCGGTGGGTGACGCGCAGGAGGGCGGACGGGGGCGCGGGAGGGGAACGGGACCCTTGGGGATGCCCGCCCGCCGGTACGACTGTGGTCACCGTCACCCGGCAGGCCGGACGTCCCTCCCTCACCCGGCAGGCCGGACGTCCCTCCCTCATCCGGCCGGCCGCCCGAGGAGGGCCGCCGGGGAGGCGGCCCGGGAACGCCGAAGCGGGCCGGCCCCGGGGGCCCGCCCGCTTCCCGCGTGTCCGTCGGCGGCCGCCCGGCCGGGCGGCCGGGCGGACCGCGCGGCCGCTACTCCGTCCTGACCTTGATGGAGCCGTCGGTGATGCCTTCCTTGGCCTTGGCCACGGCGTCCTTCAGGCCCGCGATCTTGCCGAACTCGGGGTTGCTCTCGGACAGGCCGACGCCGTTCACCTTCAGGTCGAAGGTCTGGGTGCCGGTGAGCGGCTTGCCGTCCTCGACGGACTTGGCCAGGGCGTACACCGCACCGCCGATGTCCTTGAGGGCGGAGGTGAGGATGCGGTTCTTGTAGTTCGCCAGGGCGGCCTGCTTGTACTGATCGGAGTCGACGCCGATCGCCCAGACCTTCGCCTTCGCGGCGGCCTCGATGACGCCCTGGCCGGACAGGCCGGCCGCCTGGTAGACGACGTCGGCCTTCTTCTCGATCTGACCCTCGGCGGCGGCCTTGCCCTTGTCGGGGCTGGAGAAGCCGCCCTCCTCGGCCGTCTGCGTCAGGTACTGCGAGAGGACCTCGACCTTCGGGTCGGTGTCCTTGACGCCCTGCTCGAAGCCGGCCTCGAACTTGTGGATCAGCGGGATGTCCACACCGCCCACAAAGCCGACGACCTTGCTCTTGGTGCTCTTGGCGGCGGCCACGCCGGCGAGGTAGGAGGCCTGCTCCTCGGCGAAGACGAGGGAGGCGACGTTCTTGCCCTCGACCACGGAGTCGACGATGCCGAAGGTGGTCTTCGGGTACTTCGCGGCCACGGCCTTCATCGCGGGACCGTAGGCGAAGCCGACGCCGATGACCGGGTTGTAGCCCTGGCGGGCCAGCGAGGACAGGCGCTGCTCCTTGTCGGCGTCGGTCTCGCCCTCGGTGGGCTCGATGTCGGCGGTCTCGTAGCCGAACTCGCCCTTGGCCTTGGTGAGGCCGGCGTAGGCGGCGTCGTTGAAGGACTGGTCGCCCTTGCCGCCGATGTCGTACGCGATGGCGAGGCCCTTGCCGCCCTTGGTGCCGTCGTCGCCTCCGCTGCCTTCGCTGCTGGTGCCGCCGCAGGCCGTGGCGGCGAGCGCGAGCGACGCGACCCCCACCGCGACGCGGGTCAGTTTGGATATCCGACGCATCTTGAAGTTCCCCATTCTCACAGCCCCGCAGCGGGTGCCCAGTTCGGCGCACATTAACGCGCGTAGACATTCCTGGGAACGGGGTTCCGCGTGGCTGTTATCCATTCGTGCCGATGGCCGGTTACGTCCTTGTGAACCACGGTATCGAAAGGCGCACGCGGAACGTGGTGCGCGGGTCCGTACGGCACGCGCACCACGCTGCCCCGGCCCCGCCCCGATCGCAACCGGAGCGGGGTGGCAGGGCCCGGGCCGTCGCCGGATCCCCGCCCGCCCGCCCGGCGGCGGCGGGGCCTACCTCAGCCCGTGGATGAGGGCGGCGGCGGTGAACAGCTCCACGCCCACGGTGATCGCCGACTCGTCGACGTCGAAGTCGCCCTGGTGCAGGTCGCGCACGATCCGCTCGCCGGGGGTGCGCACGCCGAGCCGGGCCATGGCGCCGGGCACGTGCTCCAGGTACCAGGAGAAGTCCTCGCCGCCGAGGCTCTGCTCGGTGCCCACGACGGACTCGGTGCCGCGACGGGCGATCATGGCGTCCCGCAGCAGCTCGGTGACGCCGGGCTCGTTGACCACGGGCGGGACGCCGCGCACGTAGTTGATCTCCGACTTGGCGCGGTGCAGGTTGGCGATCTCGTCGATCGCGGCGACGACGAGGTCGGGCGCCTGCCGCCAGGCCTCGATGTCGAGGCACCGCACGGTGCCGGAGAGCTCGGCGTGCTGCGGGATGACGTTCGGGGCGTGTCCCGACTCGATGCGTCCCCAGGTCAGGGCCAGGCCGCTGCGGCTGTCGAAGCGCCGGGCGAGGAGGGCGGGCACGTCGGTGACGACCCGGGCGGCGGCGGTGACCAGGTCGGTCGTCAGGTGGGGACGGGCGGTGTGCCCGCCGGGGCCCTCCAGGGCGATTTCCAGCCGGTCGCAGGCGGAGGTGAGGGGGCCCTCGCGCAGGCCGATCCGGCCGGCGTCGACCCGGGGGTCGCAGTGCAGGGCGATGATCGCGCCGACGCCGTCCAGCGCACCGTCCTTGATGGCGTCGGCGGCGCCACCGGGCAGCACCTCCTCGGCGGGCTGGAAGATCAGCCGCACGGGCCGGGGCAGCCGCCCCTGCCGGTGGAGGTCGGCGAGGACGAGTCCGGCGCCCAGGACGACGGTGGTGTGCACGTCGTGGCCGCACGCGTGCGCGCGGTCGGGCACGGTCGACCGGTACGGGCACTCGGTCTTCATGTCCGGGATGGGCAGGCCGTCGATGTCGGCCCGCATGGCGAGCATGGCGGGCGTGGTGCGCCGTCCCTCCCCCGCGCCGCCGTCGGCGCCGATGTCACAGACGAGGCCGGTCCCGGCGCCGAGCACGCGCGGTTTGAGACCGGCCTTCTCGAGCCGTTCCTTGATCGCCGCGGTCGTGCGGAACTCCTGGTTGCCGAGCTCCGGGTGCATGTGCAGGTCGCGGCGGAACGCGATGAGCTCGGCGCGCAGCGCGTCGGGCAGCGCGCCGGGAAGCACGGCTCCCTGGGGGAGATCGATCTCGGACTCCAGTGACATCAGTTGCTTCACCCTTTGAAGGGTAGGACGCGGAGGCGGTCGGCTGACCGGCGATCGACAAAACTTCAGCCCGTCAGGGGAAGAAACACCGGCCGCCTGACGCATATCTGCCGATCGGGGTGGGTAAACTCGCCCGTCTTTGCGGGTGAACGGCCGGCCGTCCCCACGCACTGTGAGTTCGGTCACATCCCGGCCAGGCCCTGTACCCATCCATCCCTTCCACGCATACCACGCCCGGGCCGGGGTAGGCCTGGTCGTTCGCCTGGCGGACGGTGCGCACCCCCCGCGACGGCGGCGGCCCCGCCCGGGCGCGCCGCGTGTGCGCCGGCGCCCCGGGTCTCTTCCCCGCCGCCCGGATTCCGTGCGGCGACACGGCCGGGAGCTGGTGCCGAGCGCTTCCCCGGCGGCCCTCCGCCCGGCACCGGAGGGATCACCGGGATGCTCCGCGCCCCGGCCCTGGGCGGTCTCGTACCGGCCGGTCCGTCGGCCGGTCTGGGGGCCGGGGCGGCGGGCCTGGGCGCGAGGGTTGGGGGCCGAGGGCGGCGGGCCTGGGGCCGGAAGACCTGAAGTCGGAAGACCTGAAGCCGGAAGACCGGAGGACCTGAGGCCGGAGCGCCAGGGCGGCGAGGGCCGGAGGCTAGACCGCGCCCAGCGCCGACAGGCGGTGCACGTCCCGGGCCTTCCCGGTCACCCCGGACAGGAAGCCCTGGGCGCGTGGCGAGGCGTGGTCGGTCAGCCAGGCGGGGTCTATGTCGCACACGGCCACGCGCACCTCCGTGCCGGCCAGTGCGAGCGGGAGCGTGTGCACGACCGTGGACGGGAAGCTGAGCACCGTACGGCCGATGGGACCGCGGCGGGCGACGAGTTCCAGGGGCAGTTCGGGGCGGACGATCTCCAGGCCGGTCTCGACGGCCAGCCGGTGCAGCTTCTGCGCGCTCTCGCGGCGGTGGGCGAAGTAGCGGGTCGCGCCGTGGGCCCCGGCGAGGGCGCGGACGGCCTCCAGGTAGCGGTCGCCGTCCACCACGCCCGTCTCCACCAGGGACGTGCCCACCATGTCGGCGCCCTTGGTGACGCGCGGCGGGCCGAAGCGGGCGCGGGTCCAGGCGAAGGCGTTGGCGGTGACCGTGACGCCCGCCGGGGTGTCCTCCATCGGCATGGAGGAGAAGATCTCCACCCGGCGCCGGTCGCCCGGTGTCAGGCGGCGCCGGGCCGAGGAGGACACCGGCGCGAAGAGGAGGTCGCGCGGGCCCGGACGGCCGCCCTTGCGGTGCCAGCGCACCAGGCGCTCGCCCCGGGCCAGCTGGCCGACGAACTCCATCGTCGCCGTACCGTCGTCGACGACGACCAGGTCGCGGGCGCGCGTGATGGTCAGCAGCAGCTGCACGTAGCGCGAGAAGGGGTCCCCCAGGACCACCTGCCGGGCCCGCCGCAGCATGCCAGCCAGTCCGCCGATCGTCCGGAACGGTGCCGCGGCCCCGCCCCGCGCCTCCTCCCAGCGGACCTCGTGGCCCTCCTCGCGGGCCAGGTCGGACATGCGCCGCAGCTGGCCGCGGGTCATCGGGTCGATCGGGGACAGCACCACCAGGGTGAGCCCCCCGCCGGGCGCGCGGTGGTGCGCCCACTCCAGCACATTCAGCAGCTGTACCGGGCTCTCGACGAAGGCGAGGGTGCGGGGGCCGGCGTTTCCGGCGTGGGGGCTCATCGGCGTACGACCGTCCCGTCGTCAGACGTATTCGGTGTTCGGGCTGCTCAGACGGTGACCGGCTCGCCCGCCGCCGCGGCGATCTCCGCCTCGGCGACCACGCCGGTGACGCGGCGCAGCTTCTTCATCGGGCCGAGCTCGGACTCGTAGACCTTCTTCACGCCGTCGCCGAGGGAGGCCTCGATGGTGCGGATGTCGCGGACCAGGCGGGTCAGGCCCTGCGGCTCGACGGAGGCGGCCTGGTCGGAGCCCCACATGGCGCGGTCGAGGGTGATGTGGCGCTCGACGAAGACGGCGCCGAGGGCGACGGCGGCCAGGGTGGTCTGCAGGCCGGTCTCGTGGCCGGAGTAGCCGATCGGGACGTTCGGGTACTCCTTCTCCAGCGTGTTGATCACGCGGAGGTTCAGCTCCTCGGCCTTGGCCGGGTAGGTGGAGGTGGCGTGGCAGAGCAGGATGTTGTCGCTGCCCAGCACCTCGACGGCGTGGCGGATCTGCTTCGGGGTGGACATGCCGGTGGAGAGGATGACCGTGCGGCCGGTGGCGCGCAGGGCGCGCAGCAGCTCGTCGTCGGTCAGGGAGGCGGAGGCCACCTTGTGGGCGGGGACGTCGAACTTCTCCAGGAAGGCGACGGCCTCGGTGTCCCACGGGGAGGCGAACCAGGCGATGCCCTTCTCCTTGCAGTACTCGTCGATCCGGCGGTACTCGTCCTCGCCGAACTCCACGCGGTGGCGGTAGTCGATGTACGTCATCCGGCCCCAGGGGGTGTCGCGCTCGATGTCCCACTGGTCGCGCGGGGTGCAGATCTCCGGCGTGCGCTTCTGGAACTTGACCGCGTCGCAGCCGGCCTCGGCGGCCGCGTCGATCAGCTTGAAGGCGTTCTCGAGGTCGCCGTTGTGGTTGATGCCGATCTCGCCGGTGACGTAGACGGGGCGGCCGGGGCCGACCTCGCGCGAACCGAACCGGCGGATGCGGGAGTTGGTGCTCATGGCAGGAGGTGTCCTTACTTGGTGAGGGGGTCGAGAGAGTCGAGCGAGGGTCCGAGGATCCAGCCGGCGATCTCCCGGATCGCGCCGTCGCCACCGGGGACGGTGGTGACCGCGCGTGCGGCGCCGCGTACGACGTCGTGGGCGCTCGCGACCGCCACGGGCCAGCCCACGAGGGCGAAGCACGGGAGGTCGTTGACGTCGTTGCCGACGTAGAGCACGCGCTCCGGCGCGATGCCCTGCTCCTCGCACCACTGCTTCAGCGCGAGGTCCTTGCGGTCGACGCCGTGCAGCACCGGGAGCCTCAGCTTCCGGGCCCGGGCGGCGACGACCGGGTTCTGCTCCGTGGACAGGATCAGCATCCGCAGCCCGCTCCTCCGCAGGGCCGCGATGCCGAGCCCGTCTCCGCGGTGCACGGAGACGAACTCCCGTCCGTCGGCGTCGATCAGCACCCGGTCGTCGGTCTGGGTGCCGTCGAAGTCCAGTACGACCGCGTCGACGTCGTCGGCGGTCGGCAGCGCACCGGGGCGGTCCGCGTCGAAGAGGGGGGCGAGGGCCCGGGCCCGCGCCAGGTCGTGCGGGTCGTCGATCTCCAGCACCCGCGCGGGGTCGGTGCGGACGAGTTCGGTGCGGCCGAAGAAGCGGTGCCGGTGCTCGCGGAAGCCGGCCGCGTCCATGGCGTAGGCGGCGCCGGTCTCCAGCAGGTCCTGGGGGCGGTCCTGGCGGCGGGGGCGGAAGGACTTGTCGTGGTTGACGCCGTAGCCGCCCTCGGGCGGAGTCCCGGATCCGGGCTGCGGGGCCTGGTCGGCGGCCTTCGCCTCGTCGTCGGCGTCCCGCCACAGGAAGCCGTGGAAGGGCGCCACGGTCACCGCGGTGTCCGCGCCGTTCTCCGCGACGGCCGCCGCGACCCCGTCGATGTCCTCGCGGACCAGGAACGGGCTGGTGCACTGCACGAGCAGCACCACGTCCACCGCCGCGCCGTGCAGCGCCTCGTGGGCCTCCATGGCGTGCAGCACGGCCGCCTCGGAGGTCGCGGTGTCGCCCGCGATGGCGGCGGGCCGCAGCACGACCTCGGCGCCGGCGTGCCGGGCGGCGGCGGCGATCGCCTGGTCGTCGGTGGAGACGACGACGTCCGTGACGAGCCGCGCGGCCCGGCACTCGCGCACGGCGCGCGCCACCAGGGGCACGCCCCCGACGGGCGCGAGGTTCTTCGCGGGGACGCCCTTGGAGCCGCCGCGCGCGGGGATCACCGCGAGCACGCGGCGCACCGCGGCGCCGTGGCCCGCTTCCGGGTGGGACATGGGGTCTACTCCTTGGGCAGGTAGGGGGGCGGCGGTCACAGTTCGCCCATCCGCCGGATCACCGGCGCCACCCGCTGCACGCCGTGCCGGTAGGCGCCGCGCGCCGCCCGGCGCACGATCTGCCGGACCGGACCGGGCTCCTTGTCGGCGGCGGGCGCGCCGGGCAGCGGGGTGCCGTCCGGGCCGAGGTGGTGGCGGGCCAGCAGGCCGGGCAGGTAACCGGGCGCGGTGCCGGGCGTGTAGTACGGGGTCAGCGGGGGCAGGCCGCCGGGCCGCCGGAGCAGTTCGGCGATCCGCTCGCGGGCCGTGTCGAAGGCGGTGGCGTACGAGCCCGCCCCGGAGGGGGAGTCCCCGGCCGCGACGCCCTGCCGGGACACCCACTCCTCGTCGGGCGCGGGCCGGTGCCCGGCGTCGAGCTGGTCCCAGGAGGCGAGGCAGCCGGAGCCGACGAAGTGGTGGTTGCCGAGGGCTTCCCGGATGCCGAGGTCGGTGAGGACGACGGTGGGGATACGGCGGTGCAGCGCCTCCAGCGCGGCCGTGGAGCTGACCGTCACCAGCAGGTCGGTGCGGTCCAGCACCTCGCCCATGTGCCCGTACACCAGGCGGAAGTTGGACGGCGGGTCGAGCCGCTGCGCCAGCTTCTGGTACGGCAGCTCCTCGATGTGCGTGGTGTGTTCGCCCGGCTTGGAGCGCAGCTTGAGCAGCACCTCCCGCTCGGGGTGCAGACGGGCGTGGCGCACCAGCCGGTCCAGCAGGTACATGCGGTCCTTGCGGCTGTCCGGGACGGAGGGCTGGGCGGCGAAGACCACGGTGTAGGGGTCGTGTTCGCCGGTGTAGGGCGCGCCGCCCAGGAACGGCAGCGCGACCTCGGTCACCGACGAGGCGTCGGCGCCGACCCCCTCGTACACGGCGCGGAAACGCTCCGCGTCCTGGCGGGAGTTGGCGAGCACGAGGTCCGCGCCGTGCCGCAGCAGCAGGCCGTCGGCGAGCTTCTCGTAGACGACGCCGACGTAGCCGGTGACGACGACGGGCCGCTCGGGGCGGTCCTCCCAGACCCGCTTGAGGCCGTGCAGCATCGCCTGCACGCCGCCGCCGACCAGGGCGAGGACCAGGAGGTCGTACGGCTCGCGCGCCATGGTCCGCAGGAACTCGACGGCGGTGACCTCGCGCAGGGAGTCCGCCCGGACGCCGACCTCCTCCAACTGGCGGGCGGTGGGCGTGGCGCGGCCGCGCAGCAGATAGCCGTCCAGGCGGACGTCCGTCTGCGCCACCCGTCCGGTGTTCCCCGGCGCGATGCGGTTCGCGGTGAGCGCGCCCCATTTCCACCGGGTGTCGGAGTCCGCGATAACGGCCACCCGCAGGGCTTTCGTTGCACTTGCTGGCACGTCGAAGACGCTAGGAAGCCATTTCTAGGATCCGCCCAACCCGAACGCAACAAACGGTTAACAGCACGTCGCCGAACGGCGAATCCGGCCCGGGTGCGCGGGGAAAAAGCCCTGGTTCATGGCATCGACACGAGCCGTTCACCCGGCATCAAACCAACGGCAAAGGCGCGTGACGGGCCGCCGCCTAACATCCCGTCCGTGGTCAAGCTCTCCGTCATCGTGCCGTTCTACAACGTGCAGCAATACGCTCCCGACACCCTGAAGAGTCTGCGCGCGAACGCGCGGGACGACTTCGAGTTCATCCTCGTCGACGACTGCTCCACCGACGGGACACCGGACATCCTCGCCCGCGCGGAACGCGACCTGCCGGGGGCGGTGCTGGTCGCGCACGAGAGGAACGGCGGCCTGGCGACCGCGCGCAACTCCGGCATCGACCGGGCGCGCGGCGAGTACCTGACGTTCCTGGACGGCGACGACTGGCTGGCGCCCGGCTACTACGCCCGGCTCGTCGCCCAGATCGAGGCGCTGGGCTGCGACTTCCTGCGCGTGGACCACGTGCAGTGCACCGCCCGGGCCCGCTCCGTGCACCGGGTGCCGCACGGGCGGCGCAACACGGTGCTGCGTCCGCGCGACGCGATCCTGCCCGCCCACCGCTCCACCTCCGTCGACTACGCCTACGCCTGGGCCGGCGTGTACCACCGCCGGCTGGCCGACCGCGGCCTGCTGCACTTCACCGACGGGCTGCGCACGGCCGAGGACCGGCCGTGGATCTGGAAGCTGCACCGGGAGGCGGAGTCCTTCGCGGTGTCCGGGCTGCTCGGCGTCTTCTACCGGCGGGGGGTGGCCTCCTCGCTCACCCAGATCGGTGACGTGCGCCAGCTCGACTTCATCCGCGCGTTCGACCAGGTCGTCAAGGAGACCGCCGAGGACCCGGAGGCGGCGCGGCTGCTGCCGAAGGCCGTGCGCACGTACTGCGCGATCATCTCCCACCACCTTGGATCCATCGAAAGGTTCGAGCCCGCCGTGGCCAGGAAACTGAAGTCGATGAGCGCCGCCGCGCTGCGGCGCATGCCGCAGGGGGCGCTCGACGAGGTGCTCGACTCGATGGACGCCGAGCGCGCCTCCCGTCTGCGCCGGCTGCGCCGCCGTCCCGCCGCGGCCGCGGAGGTGGCCGCGTGACCACCCAGATCTTCATGGCGTCGACGCTGTACGGCACGGCCACCCTGGCCGCCGCCCTGGACGCCGGCTGCTTCGACGACGCCGACCGGCGGATCCTGCTGGTCTCCAACAACGCGGCGACGCCGGAGACGGCACCGGCCGTGGACACGATGCCGGGCTTCGAGCGGCTGCGCGGCCGGTTCGACGACGTCGTCTCGTGGAACGAGACCATCTTCCCCTTCCACCCGGGGGGCTGGTCGCCGCGCATGGACGACGTCCCGATGTGGGAGCGGTACCTGCGGCTGGCCTGGGGCCTGGGCGACGACGACGTGGCGCTCGCCGTCGAGTCGATCCAGGTGCACCCGGCGCTCGGCGTGGCGCAGATCTTCACCGGCGCCCCCGTCACGGTCTACGCGGACGGCCTGATGAGCTACGGCCCCACCCGCAACAAGATCGACCCGCTGGTCGGCACGCGCATCGAGCGGCTGCTCCACCTGGACCTGGTGCCGGGGCTCAGGCCGCTGCTGCTGACCGAGTTCGACGTGCGACCGGAGATCGTGCCGACCGCCGCGTTCACCAAGGTGCTGGCCGAACTCGCCGACACCGGCGCCGGCCTGCCGGACACCGAGGGAGCCGCGCTGCTGCTCGGCCAGTACCTGTCCGCGCTCGGCATCCTCTCCCCCGAGGAGGAGGAGGACCTGCACGTGCGGATGCTGCGGGGCGCCGTCGCTCTCGGCCACACCACGGTCGTGTTCAAGCCGCACCCCTCGGCCCCCGCCCGTTTCGCCCGCACCCTGGAGACGGAGGCCGACCGGCTCGGCGCCGACCTCACCGTGCTGGACACGCCGGTGCTGGCCGAGGTGCTCTACCAGTGCATACGCCCGGCGCTGGTCGCCGGCTGCTTCTCCACCGGCCTGCTCACCGCCTCCGCGCTGTACGGTCTGCCGGTCGCCCGGATCGGCACGGAGACGCTGCTGGAGCGCCTGACGCCGTACGAGAACAGCAACCGCGTCCCCGTCACGATCGTCGACGCGCTGCTGCCGGAGCTGACCGACCGGGACGCCGTCCGGGCACAGCGCGCGTCGACGGACACCGACGCGCTCGGCGACCTGGTGCGCGCCGTGGGGTTCGCGATGCAGCCGAGGATCCTGCCGGAGCTGCGTCCGCAGGCCGAGCGGTACCTGGCGCGGCATCTGGACTCCCACACCCGGCGCTACTTCAAGAAGCGGCGTCTGACCTCGCTGGGCCTGCCCGGCGGTGTGCCCGCCCAGCTGGCGTTCCTGCCGCGCAACGCGGCCGTGCGCAGGGTCGTGGGACGGGCCCGCTCGCTGCGCAGGGCGGTGCGCCGCCGCTGAGGACGGCGGATCCGGACCGGTGGAATCCCCTGCCGCGGTGCCGTGTCGGCTGCCTCACAGTGGCGGGGAGATCCGTACCGGACACGGGAAACGGCGGGGAACGCGGGCGACGGGAGAATGAACCCGCGCCGACCGCGGGGTAAAGCGTGCGGGCATCGAACAAAAGAGCCCGGAACGACGCCCTAGGCTTTTCGTGGACGGCTTTCCTCCGACCCCGGCGCATTCGGCCAGGAGGGTGGCGAAAAACAAATCCGCAGCGCACGGCGAGGGATATCAGCATGACCGAAACGGTCGTCGGGGCTCCGGCCCCGCAAGCCGCCCCGGCGGCACCCGTCCAGGAGCGGCCCGCTCCGGCCGGCCGGCCGCGGGCGGCGGTCCGGCTGCGGGCCCTGGACGGACTGCGGCTGGTCGCCGCGCTGATGGTGGCGGCCTACCACTACGGCGGACGCGACGGCGAGGTCACCGAGGCGTGGGGCAGCTCGCCCAGGGAGCAGTTCCCCACGCTGCACGAGTTCTTCGCCTACGGCTGCCTCGGCGTGCAGGTCTTCTTCGTCATCAGCGGGTTCGTGATCTGCATGAGCGGCTGGGGCCGCCCGCTGCGGTCGTTCTTCGCCTCCCGCGCCTCCCGCCTGCTGCCCGCCTACTGGGTGGCCGTCGCCTTGGTGACGGCGGTGTTCGCGCTGCCGGTGGTCGCCTACGAGGCGGTCTCGCCCAGCGACGCCCTGGTGAACCTGACGATGCTGCAGATGCCGCTGGGCGTGGACCGGGTGCTGGGGGTGTGCTGGACGCTCTGGGCGGAGCTGCGCTTCTACGCGCTGTTCGCGCTGTGCGTGGTGCTGCCGGGGGCGAACCGGCAGCGGGTGATCCTGTTCTGCGCGTGCTGGACGCTGGCGGCGGTGATCGCGCAGGCCGCCCACGAGCCGCTGCTCGACCTGGTCCTGATGCCCGAGTACGCCCCGTTCTTCGTCGGCGGCATCGGCCTCTACCTCGTCCACCGCGACCGCGGGGACGCCCACGCCTGGGGCATCGTGGCCGTGAGCTGGCTGATCGGGCAGCACCACGCGGTGCGGGCGCTGTGGCACGCGCCGGACGCGGGCGGCTTCTCCTACCGCTCCTCGTTCGGGATCGTGCTCGTCGTGACGCTGGGCTTCGCGGCGGTCGCGGCGATCGCCCTCGGCTGGCTGAACCGGGTGGACTGGCGCTGGCTGACGGTGGCGGGCGCGCTGACGTACCCGTTCTACCTGGTGCACGAGCACCTGGGCTGGGTGGTGATCCACGCCCTGCACGTCGGACTGGGCATCGCCTCGGCCCCCGCCTTCGCCCTGACGGTCGCCTCCATGCTGGCGCTGGCCTGGCTGCTGTACCGGTACGTCGAGAAGCCGCTGACGCCGCGGCTGCGGGCGGCGCTGTCCCGGACGCGCTGACACCCAAGCGCGCCGGATTCTTCACGACACGTCCACCCTATGGCGACTTGTCCGGGTTTCACGGAGCAGGCTCGTCCCATGGCCAACGCACAAGCCACCGACACGTACCCGGGCGTACTCGCCGACGTCCCCGGGTGGTTCCCCCCACTGGACCAGGTGCTGTTCACCTGGCTCCTCGAACAACAGGAGGCGAGCGGGGTCCGCGGCGATCTGCTGGAGCTCGGCGCCTACCTGGGCAGGAGCGCGATCCTGATGGGCCGTCACCTGCGCGACGGGGAGACGTTCACGGTCTGCGACCTGTTCGGGAGCGAGGCTCCGGACCGGGCGAACCGGACCGAGACCGCCGGGTCGTACGCCTCGCTCACCCGTCAGGCGTTCGAACGGAACTACCTCTCCTTCCACGACACCCTGCCGACGGTGGTCCAGGGTCCGAGCTCCGTGATCACCTCGCACGTCGCCCCCGGCACCTGCCGCTTCGTCCACGTCGACGCCTCGCACCTGTACGAGCACGTGTACGGCGACATCGGCGCGGCCCGCGAGGTCCTGCTGCCCGGGGGCGTGGTCGTCCTGGACGACTTCCGCTCCGAGCACACCCCGGGCGTCGCCGTCGCCGTGTGGGAGGCGGTCCTCGAGCGCGGACTGCGCCCCGTCTGCCTCAGCACGCAGAAGCTGTACGGCACGTGGGGGGACCCAAAGCCGCTGCAGGAGGCCCTGCTCGCGCTGCTGGAGAAGCGCGAGGACTGCGGCGTGAGCGTCCAGTGGGCCGCCGGCCACCGCCTGGTCCGCGCCCATTCCCGGCGCATGCAGCCGCCGCCGTTCCCCCATTCGCGCCACTACGTCCCCCCGGCGCCCCGCGCGCCGCGCTCCCGGGCCCGCCGCCTCGCGGCGGACCTGCTGCCGCCGCTCGTCACCCGGGCGCTGCGGCGGGCACGGGCGGGCCGGGCACCGGCGTAGCCGCCCCGGCGCCCGGGTCAGGCGACCGCGTACCGCGCCCCGATCCCCTCGATGACCAGGGCCAGCCCTTCCTCGAAGTGCCGGTCGTAGTCCGCGAACAGCTCCGCGCCCGCCGCGGCCGACAACGGGAAGCCGGCCATCAGGCGGGCGCGTTCCTCCACGTCGTAGCCGGGCCGCCGTTCGCCGGGCAGCGGCCGGACGCCCTGCTCCTCGGTGACGAAGCCGAGCGTGTAGAGGTACGCCGTCGTGAAGGCCCGGACGGCCTGCGGCAGGCTGAACCCCGCCCCCGTCAGCAGCCGCAGGTCGTCCTCCATCTGCCGCGCGTGCTCGATGCCGGTGAACCGCGACCCGCTGAAGACCTTGGCCCCGTCCCGGTAGCCGAGCAGCGCGGTCCGCAGCCCCCGGTTGGCCTTCAGCAGCCGCGTCCGCCAGTCGTCCCGGGGGTCGAGGGGCACCCCGGCGACCATGCGGCGGTACATCTCCGTCGCCATCTCGTCGAGCAGCGCCTGCTTGTCCTCGAAGTGCCAGTACAGAGCGGGCGCCTTGACGTCCAGCCGCTTGGCGATGGCGCGCAGGGTCAGGCCCTCCAGGCCGACCTCGTTCAGGAGCTCCAGGGCCGTGTCCGCGACCCGCCGACGGTCCAGCGGCGCGCGTCGTTCCGTACTCACGCTTGACAGTTTAACGCCGTTAAGGGGACGCTCGGCCCGAGCATCACTTAACAGCGTTAAGGAGTCGGTATGACGACCGTGGACGTCCTGATCGCGGGTGCGGGCCCGACCGGCCTCGCCCTGGGCATCGACCTCGCCCGGCGCGGGGTCCCGGCGCTCGTGGCGGAGCGCGCCGACACGCTCTTCCCGGGCTCGCGGGGCAAGGGGATCCAGCCGCGCACCATGGAGGTCTTCGACGACCTCGGCGTCCTCGACGCGATCCGCGCGGCCGGCGGCGGCTATCCGGTCGGGATGGTCTGGCGCGACGGCGAACGCCTCGGGGAACACCACATGTTCGACCCCGTCGAGGCCACCGACGACTCGCCCTGCGCGCAGCCGCTGATGGTGCCGCAGTGGCGCACCCAGGAGATCCTGTACGCGCGGCTGGCGGAACTCGGCGGACGGGTCGCCTTCGGCCGCGAGGTCGTGTCCGTGACGCAGGACGAGGAGGGCGTCACCGCGCACTTCGCCTCCGGCGAACCGGTCCGGGCCCGGTACGCCGTCGCCGCCGACGGCGGCCGCTCGACGGTGCGGCGCGCGCTGGGCATCGGGATGACCGGGGAGACGGTGGACCCGCACCCGATGCTGGTGGCGGACGTGCGGATCACCGGTCTGGACCGCGACAACTGGCACCTCTTCCCGCCGGACGGGGGCGCCGGCGGCCACCTCGCGATCTGCCCGCTCGCCGGGACGGAGGACTTCCAGCTGACCGCCTCCTTCCCGCGGGGAGCGAGCGTGGACACGACCCCGGACGGCGTCCGCAAGGTGGTCGCGGCCCGCTCCCACCTCGCTCCCGAGGACGTGACGGAGGTCCGCTGGGCCTCGGACTTCCGCGCCCGGACCGCCCTGGCGGACCGGTTCCGCGCGGGCCGGGTCCTGCTCGCCGGGGACGCGGCGCACGTGCACCCGCCGACGGGCGGCCAGGGCCTCAACACCAGCGTCCAGGACGCCTACAACCTGGGCTGGAAACTGGGCGCGGTGCTCCGGGACGGAGCGCCCGAGGACCTGCTGGACACCTACGAGGAGGAACGCCGCCCGACGGCCGCCGACGTGCTCGGCCTCTCCACCCGTGTCCTGCGGGGCGAGACCCGCCGGGGGGCGGCCACCCTCCAACTGGGCGTCGGCTACCGGCACTCCTCCCTCGCCCGGGAGACGCGCCCCGCCCCGGGCCCCGTACGGGCCGGCGACCGGGCACCGGACGCGACGGTGGACGGCACACGCCTCTTCGACGCCTTCCGGGGCCCGCACTGGACGCTGCTGGCACTGGGCACACAGGCCCCCGCGGCACCGGTGCCCGTGGTGCGCGGTCCCGCCCACCCGACGTACGGGAGCGGCCTGTTCCTCGTGCGCCCGGACGGCTACGTCGGCTGGGCGGGCGACACGGCGGCGGCCGGCCTCGCGGACTACCTCGCCCGCGTCGGCCTGCGCTGACGCGGCGGGCCGGCGGACCGGCGCTCAGGCGGTCACACGGTCAGGCGGTCAGGCGCTCGCCAGCGACAGTTTCACGGCGAAGCCGAGGAACAGCGCGCCCGCCGCCGAGGTCGCCCCCGCCGACAGACGCCTGCGGCGGCGGAAGGCGGCGGCCAGCCTGGTGCCGCTGAGGATGAGCGCGCTGAGGTAGAGGAAGCTGGCCAGCTGGGCGAAGGCGCCGAGGACGACGAAGGACAGGGCGGGGTAGGCGTAGCCGGGGTCGACGAACTGCACGAAGAAGGCGACGAAGAAGAGGATCGCCTTGGGGTTGAAGAGGCTGATGACGAAGGCCCTGCGGAAGGGCCGCTCGGCGGAGGCCTGGGCGGCCGGGGCGTCCTGTGCGCCCTTCTCGCCCCGCGTCCGCCACATCCCCCACGCGGCCCGCAGCATGCCGATCGCGAGCCACGTCAGGTATCCGGCCCCGGCGTACTTGACGATCCCGAACAGCAGGGCGTTGGCCTGCAGCAGGGAGGCGACCCCGGCGGCCGACAGCGTCATCAGCACGGTGTCCCCGCACCAGACCCCGGCGGCGGCGCGGTATCCGGCGCGCACGCCGCGCCGGGCGGCGACGGACAGCACGTACAGGGAGTTGGGGCCGGGCAGCAGGACGATCAGGGCCAGGCCCGCCAGGTAGGTGGGGAGGTCGACGACACCGAACATGCCAAGGAGTGTCGCACGCGGGTACGGCCGCCCTCACCGGGGTTTTGACCGACCGTCGTCGAGGGCGACGGCCGGCCGCCTCGGGGGGTGCCTGCCCGGGCGGGGCCGGGCGGGTCGTGTGCGTGGTGGTGCGGCGGGGTGGCGGGGTGGCGGGGTGGTTCAGAACGCGTCGCTGGGCACGTAGGTCCCCCACACCTCGCGCAGCGCGTTGCAGACCTCGCCCACGGTGGCGCGGGCGCGCAGGGCTTCCTTCATGGGGTAGAGCACGTTGTCGTCGCCCTCGGCGGCCTTCTTCAGGGCCGCCAGCGCGCTGTCCACCGCCGGCTGGTCGCGCTGCGCGCGCAGTTCGGCCAGGCGTTCGGCCTGCTGGGCCTCGATGGCCGGATCCACCCGCAGCGGCTCGTAGGGCTCTTCCTCGTCGAGCTGGAAGCGGTTGACGCCGACCACCACCCGCTCGCCGGAGTCGGTCTGCTGGGCGATGCGGTAGGCGTTGCGCTCGATCTCGCCCTTCTGGAAGCCGCGCTCGATGGCGGCCACCGCCCCGCCGAGGTCCTCCACCTTGCCCATCAGCTCCAGCGCCGCCGCCTCCACCTGGTCGGTCATCGTCTCGATGACGTAGGAGCCGGCGAACGGGTCCACCGTCGCCGTCACGTCCGTCTCGTAGGCCAGCACCTGCTGGGTGCGCAGCGCCAGGCGCGCGGACTTGTCGGTGGGCAGCGCGATGGCCTCGTCGAAGGAGTTGGTGTGCAGCGACTGGGTGCCGCCCAGCACCGCCGCCAGCCCCTGCACCGCCACCCGCACCAGGTTCACCTCCGGCTGCTGCGCGGTCAGCTGCACCCCGGCGGTCTGGGTGTGAAAACGCAGCATCATCGACTTGGGGTTCTTCGCGCCGAACTCCTCCCGCATCACCCGCGCCCAGATCCGCCGCGCCGCACGGAACTTGGCCACCTCCTCCAAAATCGTGGTGCGCGCCACGAAGAAGAACGACAGCCGCGGCGCGAAATCGTCCACGTCCATGCCCGCCGCCACCGCGGTACGCACGTACGCGATGCCGTCGGCCAGCGTGAAGGCGATCTCCTGCGCCGGCGAGGCACCCGCCTCGGCCATGTGGTAGCCGGAGATCGAGATCGTGTTCCACCTCGGCATCTCCGCCCGGCAGTACCGGAAGATGTCCGCGGTCAGCCGCAGCGACGGCTGGGGCGGGAAGATGTACGTCCCGCGCGCGATGTACTCCTTGAGCACGTCGTTCTGGATCGTGCCGGTCAGCTTCTCCGCGCTCACCCCCTGCTCCTCGGCCACCAGCTGGTACAGCAGCAACAGCACCGCGGCCGGCGCATTGATCGTCATCGACGTGGAGACCTCGCCCAGCGGAATACCGCCGAACAGCACCCGCATGTCCTCCACCGAGTCGATCGCCACCCCCACCTTGCCCACCTCACCGTGCGCGATCGGCGCATCGGAGTCGTGCCCCATCTGCGTGGGCAGATCGAAGGCCACCGACAACCCCGTCGTACCGTTGGCGATCAACTGCCGGTAGCGCGCGTTGGACTCCACCGCCGTACCGAAACCGGCGTACTGGCGCATCGTCCACGGCCGGCCCGTGTACATCGACGGATACACACCCCGCGTGAACGGATACCCCCCCGGCTCACCCAGCTTCCCGGCCGGATCCCAGCCCCGAAGAGCCTCCGGCCCGTAGACCGGCTCGATCGGCAGACCCGACTCCGACTCGCGCGCCATGGTGTGATGCCTCCCGCTGAGCAGTTGCCCGAGTGACCGGCCGGACACTTGTTACCCGCCGGTTACCCGCCAGTACAGACCGACCCTTCGACGGACTGTAGCGGTGGGCGTGCACCCGGTGGAGAGGCGCACGCTGGGACCTTGCTCACAGCCGCGACGGGACCTCGCTCACAGCCTCCACCGCGGCACCCGTCACCGCAATGCCACCGGGTTCGTGAACGGTCCGGTCCGGGGTACATCTCCTGTGACATCCGGGCGCATCGGTGAGACGGCTGGAGGGCTGGGGTGCGTACTACGGGCCGTACCGCGGGCAGGGGGAGGGCGGTCGCCGCCGTCGTGGCGCTGGCCGCGGCGACCTGCTGGGGAACCGGCTGCACGGTGCAGACCACCGGCGCGGACGGCGTACGCCGTCCGCCGGTGCGCGTCGAGCTCCCGAGCGGTGCGCCGACCCGTGCGGCCGACGGCCGGCCGGGCGCCGCGCCGGCCGGGCGGGCCCCGGTGCTGTGGTCGCGCGGCGCCACCGGCCGCGACGTCCGCGAGCTGCAGGCCCGGCTGCGCCAGGTCGCCTGGCTGTTCCACGGGCCCACGGGGACGTACGACGACCTGACGGAGAAGGCCGTGCGGGGCTTCCAGGGCAAGCGCGGACTGCCGCCCACGGGCCGGACCGACACCGTCACCTGGCAGCGGCTGCTGGAGATGACGCACGAGCCGGGCCGGTGGGAGCTGTACTTGATGGGCGGCCAGCCGGCCGACGCGCCGGACCCGCGCTGTCTGACCGGGCGGGCGCTGTGCATCAGCAAGTCGAGCCGGACCCTGCGCTGGATGGTGGACGGACGGACCCTGTCGACGATGGCGGTCCGCTTCGGCTCGCAGTACACACCCACCCGGGAGGGCGTCTTCCACGTCTACTGGAAGTCCCGCGACCACTGGTCGACGCTCTACGACTCCGCCATGCCGTACGCGATGTTCTTCAGCGGCGGCCAGGCGGTGCACTTCAGCCTCGACTTCGCCGCCCGCGGCTACGCCGGCACCTCGCACGGCTGCGTCAACGTGCGGGACGAGGCGGCGATCGCCCGGTTGTACGCGCAGGTGAGGAACGGCGACAAGGTCGTCGTCCACTGGTGAGCGCCGGGCGGCAGGGACGTTCGGGGCGCGGACGGGACCGGGGGAACGTGTCCCGCCCGCGCCAGGTGCACGAGCCGTGGGTACGGGGGGAACCCCGGCTCCGTGCGACGGCCGATGACCAGTCGGCTCACTCATTACTGCGCCACGGCGGCCCAGAACGTCACACCCTCGGCGAAAAAATTTTCCGGGATCACGAAACCGCAGGTCAGAGGGCAGGTATCAAGGTCAGCGCGGTCCGTGTCCGGCCACCCGGCCGCCCGGCCGGCTCAGATCGCGCTGTACGTGGGGGCGGGGGACGGAGCGGACCCCGGCGGAGGCGCCGCCTCCGGCGAGGCCAGGGGCGCGGGGGCGAACGGCGTCGAGGGCGGGAAGGCGCCGTTCCGGTGGCCGGCGCCCCGGCCCTTGCCACCGCCGTCACCGGCCTTGCCGCCCGGGGCGCTCCGGCCGGTTCCGTTGCCGTTGCCGCCGTCGCCTCCGTTGCCGTTCCCGCCGTTGCCGTTGCCGCCGTTGCCGTTGCCGCCGTTGCCGCCCTTGTCCTTGTCGTCCTTGTCCTTGCTCTCGTCCTTCTCGCCCTTGCCCCTGCCCTTGTTCCCGGCGTTCGCGGAACCGCCGTCGGCCGCGGCCAGCACGCCCTCGCAGTACTTCCACACCCGGGAGGCGCCGCCCGCCGCGTCCTCCAGGACGCGCCTGCGGCCGGGGTCGAGCCCCCTGCCGTCGCGGACGTCGCGGCAGGCCGAGGCGATCCGCTTCCCCTGGCTGCCGGAGCGGCTGCGGGGGGCGTCGGTGCCCGCGCCGGAGCCGGGCCGCGTGGTCGTGCCACGGCCCGGCTCGCCCGGGCCGGCGCCCCCGGCGATCCCCGCGGAGGGGTCGCCCGACGGCCCGCCGGGGATCGCGTCGCCGTACCCGGACCCGCGCGGCGAGGGCGACGTCAGCGGGCGCCCGGAGGGCGTGACGGCGGCCGAGGTCCCGGGTTCCGGATCGCCGCCCGCGAACGGCGTCGGCAGGGCTCCGGTTCCGGCCGCGACCGCGACCGAGCCGACCATGCCGACGGCCAGCGCGGCGGCCAGCCCGAGCCGTGCCGGGCGCGCCCAGCGGGAGCGGCGGGCGGTGCCGGCGGGCCCGCCGATCCGGATCACGCCCGTGCCGGCGCGTTCGGCGCGTTCGGCGCGGGCCGCGCGGAAGGCGGCCAGCGCGGCGGCCTCGCCGGGGAGCTCCTCGCCGGCCGGAGGGGGCGGGGCGGACAGCGCGCCGAGTGTTCCGGCGAGCCGTTCGGCCTGGTCGCGGGCGGCGGGATCGACAGCTTCGAGTGGCTCTCCGCGCAGCAACCGCTCCGCCGTTTCGCGGTCCAGCCACCTGTACTGCTCGTCGGCCATCACATGTCCTTCTGCGTCCGCGTGCGCGTGGGCGTCACAGTCGCGGACGTCACCGCGCGGCGGCGCGGTTCTCGCTGGGGCGGCACGACGTCGAGCACTCCCGCCGATTCCGGATCCGCCTGCGGATCGGCGCCCCTGAGCAGTTCGGCGAGCCGCTTCAGACCGCGGTGCGCCGCGGTGCGCACGGCACCCGGCCGCTTGCCGAGGGTCTCGGCCGCGGTCTTCGCGTCGAGGCCCACCACCACGCGCAGCACGACGGCCTCGGCCTGGTCCTGGGGCAGCCGGGAGATGAGGGAGAAGGTGCTGTCGGTGGCCAGCGCCTCGATCGCCTCCCCGGCGGTGTCGAACTCGGCGGCCCGGCCGGTCAGCTCGGTCTCGTCGCCGCCGATCGCGGGGCGCCGGCCCCGCATCCGTATGTGGTCCAGGGCGCGGTTGCGGGCGATGCGGGCGGCCCAGCCGCGGAACCGGTCGGCGTCCCCGCTGAACCGCCCCAGGTCCCGGGCTATCTGCAGCCAGGCCTCGGACGCCACGTCCTCGGCGTCGGGGTCGCCGACCAGTGTCCGTACGTAGCCGAGCAGCCTCGGATGCACGGCGCGGTACACGGTCCGGAACGCGGTCTCGTCCCCGTCCTGCGCCGCGCGCACCGCGGCGGTCAGTTCCGCGTCGTCCCCCTGCACCCCGCGCGCGCCCTTCTGCCCCCGGACCGGCGCCGCTCGCGCGGACCGGGTTCTCGCCGTCGTGATTCCTCGATCTTGGTCGCCGTCTCAGGGCCGCTGGCGGTCGGTGTGGTCGTCTGTCCTTCGCGGCCTGGCGCGAATGGCACGTTACGACCTGAAACCGTTTCCCGTCCATGTCGGTACAAGATGCAACCAATACGTGACGCGGAGGTGTGACACATTCCGCGCGCCCGGCGCTGTAGGAAGTACGGGCCGCCGCGCGGCCCGTTCCGCGCGACGGCCGGGGCCTCTCCTGTGGGGGGTGGCGGCCCCGGCCGTTGCCTTGGGTGGGGCCGCGGGGCCGTGGGCGGGCGGGCCGCCGGAGTGCCGCGCGGGGGCGGTCACGGCTTCTTCGCGCCGGCCTTGCCGCCGTCACCGCCGTTGTTCTTCCCCCGGCCGCTGCCGCCGGGGTCGCCGCCGGCGTTGCCGGTGCCCGGGTCGGCCGCGCCGTCGCCGGCGCCGTTGCCGTTGTCGGCGCCGTTGTCGGCGCCGGTGCCGTTGCCGACGCTGTCGCCCTTGTCGGCCGGGTCGCCCGGTGCGGGCCTGGTGCTCGCCCGGCCCCGCCCGTCGCCGCCGTCCGCCGCGTCCTTCAGCCGCCCGACGCAGTACGCGGCGACGTTGCGCTCGCCGCCCGCGGCCGTGACGAGGCGTTCCCAGGCCGTCGCGTCCATGGCCCTGCCGCGGCCCTCGACCCGTTCGTAGGCGCGGCAGTGGGCCGCGGTGTCCTGGGCGGCGGCCGGGCGGTCCGGGCGCGCGGAGCCGGCGCCGGACGGGGCGGCGGCCCCGGCGTCCGGCCGCTGGAAGGCGCCGGCGGAGGCGGCCGGGGGCCGGGTGTCCCGCCGGTCGTCACGGGCGCCGTCGCCGCCGTGGGAGCCCGTCACGCCGATCGCGGCGACCGCGACGCCGCCCAGCGTGAGGCTCGCCAGCGCCACGGAGAGGGCGGCCCTCACCGAGCGCGCCGGGCGCGGCCGGGGCCGGGGCCGCCAGTCGTCCCGGCGGCGGGTGCGCGCCCGGTGCGCCCCCGCCTCGCGGGCGGCCCGGAACGCGGCCACCGCCCGCCGCTCGGCCTCCGCGTCGATGCGGTCCCCGCGCAGCGCGGCGGCGATCAGCGCCTCCAGCGCGGCACCGCCCGGGGCCGTTTCCCGGGTGTCCGGGGCGCAGGCGCCAGGACCGGCCGCGCTCCGGTGCCCGCACGCGGAGCCGCCAGGGTGCACACGCCGACGGCCGGGCAGTCCGCCGTCGCTCTGCCGTTCACCCATGTCCGTTCCCGTCTCCGCTCGCTCTGTGCCGCCCACGGGCCGCGGGGGCGCCGTGCGGTTCGTCTCGGTCCGCGCGGACCGTTCGTCCCACGCGGTGGTCCCGGCCCGTCCGGTCCCGGTGGGCCGTGCGGCCGGTTCGTCCGGTCGGGCCGGCCCGGTCGCCTCGGTTCGCCGGGGGCGCGAGGCGCACCCGGCCGCCCGCCGGTACGTACGGACGGTCCGCTGCGTTCACGCCGGCCGGCCGGACCCGTCCCGCCGGCCCACCGGAGGGGACGGCCCGACCGGCCCGCAGGCCCCGCCCGGGCCGGGCGGCCCGGCCGCCGGTCCCCCGCCGGTGGCGTTCATGTCGACTCACCCAGCGTCCGGGGTGCCTCATCCGTCACACTCTCGGCGCCCACCTGTCCGGCCAGGCGTTTCAGGCCCCGGTAGGCGGCGGTGCGCACCGCTCCCGGCCGCTTGCCGAGCACACGCGCGGCGGCGGGGCCGTCGAGGCCGACGACGACCCGCAGCAGCACCGCCTCGGCCTGGTCGCGGGGCAGCCCGCGGACCAGGTCCAGGGCGCGCTCGGTGGACATGGCCTCCAGCGCCTGCTCGTGGGTGCTCTGCGGCCCGGGCAGTTCCAGGACGTCCTGTTCGAGGGTCGCCGCCCGGGGCCGGGCCCGCCGGCGGCGCAGATGGTCGAGCGCCCGGTGCCGGGCGATGGTCGCCGTCCAGCCGCGGAAGCCGGCCCCGTCGCCCCTGAACCGCCCCAGGTCCCGGGCGATCTCCAGCCAGGCGTCGGAGGCCACGTCCTCCGCGTCGTCCCCGACCAGCCCGCGCAGATAGCCGAGCAGCCCGGGCTGTACGAGCCGGTAGGCGACCGCGAAGGCGGCCTCGTCACCTTCCTGGGCCCGCGCGACGGCCGCGCCCAATTCCCCGTCGTACGCCGGTGCGCGGCGGGGTTCCCCTCCGTGGCCCAAGAACTGTCCTCGTCCGTACCGAGTGAGTGACGAATCCGCGTCGTGCGGCACGGCCGGCCGTGCCCACGCCTCCACGGTCCTCAGCGTCGGACCTCATCGAAGTGTCACAGCGCCCCGGGCCGCGGCCCGCCGCACCCGCCCGGCGCACCGGCACCTCTCCGGCGTACGCGCCGGGCGCGAGCAGCGTGCCGTGGGCCCGTTCCCGGTCCGCGCCGCCCTTGCGGAGCCCGTCGGCCAGGAAGTCGACGACGCGCGGGCCGGCCGCCGAGAAGTCGAGCGGCAGCCGGGTGCGGGCGGTGGCCGGGTGCGGGCGGTGGCGCGCGACGAGGGCCGTCGCGCACGACCGCATCTCCCCGGCCCGCGGCGCGCGTCGCTGCCCCCCCGCCCTGCGCCCTGCGTCCTGCGTCCCGCGTCCTGCCCGTGGGACCCCGCCCCCTTCTCCGGCCGGGGGAGTCCTCCCGGGGGCTCCCCGGCCGGCCGAGCGGATGCGGGACCGCACGCGTCACGAGTCACCGCTGCGGCCCCGGACGCAGCGGTGCGGCACAGCGGCCGTACCACCGTTTCGCCTTGGCGTACGCCGGTGATCGGCCGGCGGTGCCGTCCCGGACCGCCGGACGGGCGCATCGCGCCCGTGCGCCGTTTCGCCCGTTCCCCGCACCGGAAGGGATGGATCCGCATGCGCCCCGCCACCCGGTCCGTCCTCGGGTGCGCCGCATGCGGATCCCCGTCCGACGGAACGACGACGAAAGCCGGCTGATGCGCCCCTTCCTCCACACCGCTGTCGCCGCCGCCCTCGCGCTCGGCACCCTCGGTCTGGCCGCCCCGGCGCAGGCCGACCCCACCGGCACCGTGCACAGCATCGACGTACCGGGCAGCGATCCGCTCGCGCGGGCGCTCGCTCCCCGCACCACCGAGCCGTTCAGCATGGTCGGTGTCACCTGGGACGACCCGGACGCCCCCCTCGGCGGCACCGCCGAGGTCCGCACCCGGTCCGCGGGGAGCGGCGAGTGGAGCCCCTGGCGCACGCTCGACAGCGACGGCCGCGCGCCCGAGACGGGCTCCGACCGGGACGGCGCAGGCGTGCGCGGCGGCACCCAGCCGCTGTGGACCGGCCCGTCCGACGGCATCCAGGTCCGGGTGACGGGCGAAGGGCTGCCCGAAGGGCTGCGGGTCGAGCTGGTGGACCCCCACGGGAGCGGCCCCCACGAAAGCGGTGCCGGGCCGGAGGTGCGGCCCGGCACGGCGGAGCCCGCCGCCGGCCGTCCCGCGGTCACCCCGCGCTCCGGCTGGGGCGCCGACGAGTCCCTGGTGCGCAACCCGCCCACGTACACCAGCGACACCAAGGCGGTGTTCGTCCACCACACGGCCGGAACCAACAGCTACACCTGCGCCGAGTCGGCGGCGATCGTGCGCGGGATCTTCCTCTACCACGTGCAGGGCAACGGCTGGAACGACATCGGCTACCACTTCCTCGTCGACAAGTGCGGCACCGTCTTCGAGGGCCGCGCGGGCGGCATCGACAAGCCCGTCCTCGGCGCGCACGCCTACGGCTTCAACACCGACACCAGCAGCGTCTCGGTGCTCGGCGACTACAACACCGCGGCCACCGGCACGGCCGTGCGCGAGGCGGTCGCGAAGGTCGCCGCCTGGAAGCTCGGCCTGTACGGCGCCGACCCGTCCGGGACCGTCACGCTGACCGCCGGAGCCGACAACGGCAAGTACACGACCGGGCAGAAGGTCGTCCTGCACCGCGTCCCCGGCCACCGCGACGGTTACCCGACCGAGTGCCCGGGCGCCCATCTGTACGCCGACCTCCCCGCGATCCGCGCCCTCGCCGCCGGCACCGGCACCGGCGCCGGCAAGGGCGTGGTGCCCGCCCTCCCGGGCCTCGGAGTCGTGCCGGCGCCCTGACCGGACGCGGGAGACGGCCGGGAGGGGCCGGCGGCCGGCCCTGCCCCGCCCGCCCGCCGCGCGTTCCCTACGGCCGCGGCGCCGCGTTCATCGCGTCCCGGCACAGCAGCCGCAGCGAGCCCTGCCCGGCGAAGCAGCGGCGGGCCTCGTCGATGGGGTCCCACAGGTGGCCGTCGGGGGTGCGGATCCAGTGGTCGCCGCCCGTCGCCCACCACTCGGCGCCGGTCCGGCGGGCGATCACCTCACCGGCGTAGGCGCCGAGTCCGCGCAGCACGTGTTCCACGGCGTCCCGCGGCGGGTCCTCGCGCCGGATGCCCTCGATCATGCGGTCGACGCTCCACAGGCTCTGCACCGAGTAGTCGAGCCGCAGCCGTGCGCCCTCGCGCATCGTCGCCACCGCGTCCGCCGCCCACCGCACCGGCTTCGCCGCGGCCGGGGGCCTGGTCTCCTGCTGGGTCGTCACAGTCGTCACAGTCGCAAGAGCGCGGCGCGGGCGGGATTCGTCACCGGGATCCGGCGGCTCCCCAGGACCGGCGCGGAACCGCCGCACCCCGCCCCACAACGGTCACAGGACTCCCCCACCCGCGCAGGTTTGCCCGGCGGTGACGTTCGCGCCCGCCCGGGCCGGCGGCGCGGGCCGGCGGCGCGAGCCGCCCGCGCGGCGAGGCGGTGGCGGGTGAGAGGGCCGGTGCCCCGAAGCCGCCGGCCTCAGCCCTGTCGGCGGATCCGGCGTGACACCACCGCGCGCAGGACGCGCCGTCCCTCCGTGGACACCTCCAGCGCCCGGCGCAGCCCGGCCGTCCCGTGACCGGTGACGACCTCCAGGACGGTGATCTGGCGGCGCAGCTCGGCGGCTACGAGCGGCGACACGCCCTCCGTACGGCCCTCGACGGGGGCCACCCCCGACCGGAGTGCCTCGGGGAGGGCGCCGGCCGGGGGCGTCTCGTCCTCGGCGGGGTCGAGCAGCCGGTGGATCTGCAGCGCGGCGACCGAGCAGGCGTCGGCCCACGCCCGCACCTCGGCGCGGGACCGCTCGGCCGGGGCGGCGGCCAGCATCCGGCGGGCGAGCAGGGCGGCCTCCTCCCCGGCCTCGCGGGCGTCCAGCCTCCCGCGCGCCTGCTCCAGCCCCCTGCCCCAGTCACCGGCGTCGGCGGTGTCGGTGAGGCTCGCCCACAGGGGCCGCAGGGTCTCGTCGTCGCCGCCCAGCAGGGGCACGCACCGATCCAAACAAGCCAACCCGCTCACGGCCAGTGCGCGCTCGTCGGCCTGCGCGATCAGTTCCACCAGGCTCATCCACGCCTCCTCAGCAGGCCTCCGCAGGGCCCTCACCGGGCGCCTTCCCTGACGGAGCCCGCATTTTCCCTTACTGCGTGCGACGGCCCGGGAGTGTCACTCGGGTACCACCCCGAGCCGGTCGAGCAGTCGGAAGAAAAGGTTTTCGGCCACCGGGTCGGGGTCGGCGGTCAGCACCTCGACCAGGGCGTCGGCGTCCGCGGTGTGCCCGGCCTCGGCGGCCCAGCCGACCGCGCGCTCGGCGGCGTCGCGGGGCTCCAGGAAGTAGTCCTCGAGCGTGAGCCCTTCCCGGTCCGCGCCGAGGTACCCGGCCGTCGCGGCCCGTGCCAGGCAGGTCGTCCAGGCCCCGCCCCGCGGCGCCGCCGCCTCCACCACCACGCAGTCGCTGTTCATGACGTACCCGAAGAGCGCGGGGGCCCCGGTCTCCCGCGCCAGGTCGTTCATGCTGCCGACGTCGCCACTGCCCGGGAATTCCCAGACCTGCCACCCGCCGGGCGCGGACGTGCGCAGCGTCATGCCGTCCCCGGCCCCCGACAGCGCCTCCAGCCCGGCCAGCGGCCGCCGGTCGCGTCCCACCACGAAGTACCCCCAGTAGCCCATGGCCCGGCTCCTCCCGGTGTCTCGGTTCGGCCCGCACCGGAACACCACCACAGCCGTGCGGGGGTGCGCAGCCGTACGGGGCGACCCGCACACGTTCAGCCCAGCCGGTCCGCCAGCGCCCGGAACCGCGTCCACGGCAGCTCCGGCCGCCCCGGGTCCCACAGCTTCTGGACGGTCGCCCGCAGCGGCAGCCGGATCCCGGCGGCGACCTGTTCCTGGGTCTGGGAGCCGGCGAGGTCGCACCAGACGGCGAAGGACCCGCCGAGGATCTGGTCGTCGTAGGCCGCCGGCACGGCCGCGGTGCCGCGCAGGACCCGCGGGTTCCACTGCTCGTAGATCCGCTGCCCGGTCGGGTAGACGAAGGTCTGCGGCTCTCCGAGCACGTAGTAGAGGAACTCGTCGTTGTAGTTGACGACCTTGCGGCCGGCGCTCAGGTACTCGGCGGGCTGCCGGGCGCCGATCTCCTTGCCGGTCCAGTAGGCGACCTGGATGTCCTGGGCGGGCCGGACGGACGTGTCCCGCAGGAAGCCGTCGTTCCAGGCGCGCGGGACGCGGCCGTGGGCGCGGACGGTGCCGGCCCGGTCGTTGAGCCAGCCGGTCGCGAGGTCGGCGACGGTCGCGCCGGGGCCGTGGGCCTTCCGCGCGGCGGCGGCCAGCCGCGGGAAGGAGGCCTCGGGGTCGGAGTAGGTCAGGGCCTGGTACTCGTCGCCGCCGAGGTGCCACTGCCCGCCGGGGAAGAGGCCGGCGTACTCGTTCAGCAGGTCGTCGACGATCCGGGCGGACTCCGCCCGGGAGATGTCGATCGCCCCGCGCACCGCCGTGCCGCGCGCGGTGCGCAGCTGGAGGTCGGGATGGGCGGCGATCACCGCGCCGAGGTGGCCGGGCGAGTCGATCTCGGGCACGACGGTGATGTGCCGGCTGGCGGCCAGCTCGACGATCCTCCTGACCTGCGCCTTGGTCAGGTGCTGCGCGGAGACGACCTCCGGGTGCGTGTCGGACTCGATCCGGAAGCCCTGGTCGTCGGAGAAGTGCAGGCCGAGCTGGTTGAACTTCAGGTCGCCCAGTTCCCGGATCCGGTCCTCGATCCAGCCGGCCGTGAAGTGCTTGCGCGCGATGTCCAACATCAGCCCGCGCTGCGGCTTGGCCGGCTCGTCGCGCACGACGCCCTCCGGCGCGCTCCCGCCGCCGCGCACCGCCTGCTTCAGGGTGCGGGTGCCGTAGAAGACGCCCGCGTCGGCGGGCCCGCTGATGGTCACCCGCCCGTCGCGCACAGTCATGCGGTACGACTCCCGGTCCGCGCCCTCGTCACCGCCGAGCGCCAGCCGGACGTCCCCGGTGCGCACGTCGTCCTTCTCGCCCGCGTACGTCAGCCCGAGCTCGTCGGCGATCAGCCGCCCCTCGTCGGCCAGGCGGGCGTCGTTCACGACCACCCGGTGGCCGCGTCCGGGCTTCCAGCCCGGGCCGCGCGCCGGGGTGTGGGCGCGCACGGCGGGGATCGTGCGGGGCGCGCTGGACAGGGGGTAGGAGCGGGTGGGCCCCGGACTGCGGCCCGGGCCCCCGGGTTCCCGCGCGGTGGCCGTGGCCGCCGAACCCGCCGGCCCGCCGTCGTCCCCGGAGGAGGCCCAGAGGCCCAGGCTCACCCCGACGGCGACCACGGCCAGGGCCGCGGCCACCGCCGCGATCAGCACCCGCCGCTGCTTCACCTTCTGCGCCGGTACCCGGCGCCTGTGCTGACTCACGACGCCAACCTACGGCCCCGCGCCGACAAGCCGCGTCCACCACACATTCCGAAACTCTCCCCTCCGAGTGAATCTCCGACATACCTCGGACATGTCATGGACGTACTCGGTAACGTGTCGTCACATCTCTCACCACACCTCCTGCCGACACACGTGACGCCCACAAGGACCCACGCTGCCTGCGCACCGCCTCCCCCCTTCCCCCGGCCGGCTCGCCATACCGGTGGAACACTTCAACACCGCCCCCGCCGAAGACGTCCGGCGCACCCTGCTGACCTGCCTGCACAGCCCCCTGTGGGCCGACCGCCTCACCGCCCACCGCCCCTACCCGGACGTGGACGCCCTGCTGGCCGCGGCGGACGAGGCCGCCTACGACCTGACGGCGGCGGATCTGGCCAGGGCCCTGGCGGCCGAGTCGCTGCCGGCCCTCCCGGCGGACACGTACTCCGCCGCCCACACGGCCCTGAGCGCGGCCCACGCGGCCTACGAGGCGCGGTTCGGCCACGTTTTCGTCATCTCCCTGGACGGCGTGACACCCCAGGAGTGCCTGGATCACGTCCTGGAGGCCATCCGGTCACGATTGTCCAACGATCCGGAGGAGGAACGGGTGGTGGCGGCCGAGGAACTCCGCCGCCTGGCCCGGGGCAGACTGGTGAGGAGCCTGGGGAGCGCGGGGAACCTCGCACCCGGTCACTGACGGGGCGCACCAGGCATATCACCCCGCACCACCCGCCCCACCGGCCCCGATAGCCCACCCGGCCCCCTTTGGGTGCCAGTTTGATCACACCGTCGGGCCCCCTCTCCGGCCGGCGACAGCGCATCGCTACGATGCTGGGGGCCGGTGGACCGTACCCGGCCGGGCCCGACCGACAAGGAAAGCCGGCGCGGCCCCCATCACCGCTTCCGGAGGAAACTTCCGTGCCGGCTGGAACGCTGTACCGCGGCCGGGAAGGAATGTGGTCCTGGGTGGCTCACCGAGTCACCGGCGTCCTCATTTTCTTCTTCCTGTTCGTTCACGTGCTGGACACCGCACTCGTCCGGGTGTCCCCCGAGGCCTACGACAAGGTCGTGGCCACGTACAAGACGCCCGTCGTCGCGCTGCTGGAGTACGGCCTCGTCGCCGCCATCCTCTTCCACGCGCTCAACGGTCTGCGCGTCATCGCCGTCGACTTCTGGTACAAGGGCGCGCGCTACCAGAAGCAGATGCTCTGGACCGTCGTCGTGCTCTGGGTCGTGCTGATGCTCGGGGCGATCTACCCCGTCCTCGGCCACGCCGCTCGTGAACTGTTCGGGAGCTGACGCCAATGTCCACGACTGAAAAGACCACTGCCGGTGTCGGCCCCGTCGAGGGCGGGCCCGTCTACACCGTCGACAACCCGGCACCCTTCATCGAGGCCCCGCGCAAGCGCACCAAGAAGACCCCGAGGTCGACCCGGGGCAACTTCGAGATGGCCGCGTGGCTGTTCATGCGCCTGTCCGGCGTGGTGCTGGTCGTCCTCGTCATCGGCCACCTGCTGATCCAGCTCGTGCTGGACGGCGGCGTCTCCAAGATCGGCTTCGCCTTCGTGGCGGGCCGCTGGGCGAGCCCCTTCTGGCAGGTCTGGGACCTGCTGATGCTCTGGCTCGCCATGCTGCACGGCGCCAACGGCCTGCGCACGGTCATCAACGACTACGCGGAGCGCGCGAACACCCGGCTGTGGCTCAAGGGCCTGCTCTACACCGCCACGGTGTTCACCATCCTGCTGGGCACGCTGGTGATCTTCACCTTCGACCCGAACATCCGCTAGGCACGGGGCTGCGAGAATCATGAAGATCCACAAGTACGACACCGTCATCGTCGGCGCCGGTGGCGCCGGTATGCGCGCCGCCATCGAGTCGACGAAGCGCAGCCGCACCGCCGTGCTCACCAAGCTCTACCCGACCCGCTCCCACACGGGCGCCGCGCAGGGCGGCATGGCCGCCGCGCTGGCCAACGTGGAGGAGGACAACTGGGAGTGGCACACCTTCGACACGGTCAAGGGCGGTGACTACCTGGTCGACCAGGACGCCGCCGAGATCCTGGCGAAGGAGGCCATCGACTCCGTCCTCGACCTGGAGAAGATGGGCCTGCCGTTCAACCGGACCCCGAACGGCACCATCGACCAGCGCCGCTTCGGCGGCCACTCCCGCAACCACGGCGAGGCCCCGGTCCGCCGGTCCTGCTACGCGGCCGACCGCACCGGCCACATGATCCTCCAGACGCTGTACCAGAACTGCGTCAAGCAGGGCGTGGAGTTCTTCAACGAGTTCTACGTCCTGGACCAGCTGATCACCGAGGTCGACGGCGTCAAGAAGTCGGCCGGCGTGGTGGCGTACGAGCTGGCCACCGGCGAGATCCACGTCTTCCAGGCGAAGGCCGTGATCTACGCCTCCGGCGGCTGCGGCAAGTTCTTCAAGGTGACCTCCAACGCGCACACGCTGACCGGCGACGGCCAGGCGGCCGTGTACCGGCGGGGCATCCCGCTGGAGGACATGGAGTTCTTCCAGTTCCACCCGACCGGCATCTGGCGCATGGGCATCCTGCTCACCGAGGGCGCCCGCGGTGAGGGCGGCATCCTGCGCAACAAGGACGGCGAGCGCTTCATGGAGAAGTACGCGCCGGTCATGAAGGACCTCGCCTCCCGCGACGTCGTCTCGCGCTCCATCTACACGGAGATCCGCGAGGGCCGCGGCTGCGGTCCCGAGGGCGACCACGTCTACCTGGACCTGACCCACCTGCCGCCGGAGCAGCTGGACGCCAAGCTCCCGGACATCACCGAGTTCGCCCGTACGTACCTCGGCATCGAGCCGTACACGGACCCGATCCCGATCCAGCCGACCGCGCACTACGCGATGGGCGGCATCCCGACGAACGTCATGGGCGAGGTCCTGGCGGACAACACCACCGTCGTCCCGGGCCTGTACGCGGCCGGCGAGGTCGCCTGCGTCTCCGTCCACGGCGCCAACCGCCTCGGCACCAACTCGCTGCTGGACATCAACGTGTTCGGCAAGCGGGCCGGCATCGCGGCGGCGGAGTACTCGCAGAAGGCGGACTTCGTCGAGCTGCCCGAGGACCCGGAGTCCTTCGTCGTCGGGCAGATCGAGCGGCTGCGCAACTCGACGGGCAACGAGCGGGTCTCCACGCTCCGCCGGGAACTGCAGGAGACCATGGACGCCAACGTCATGGTCTTCCGCACCGAGCAGACGATCAAGACGGCGGTCGAGAAGATCGCCGAGCTCAGGGAGCGCTACAAGAACGTGGCGATCCAGGACAAGGGCAAGCGGTACAACACCGACCTGCTGGAGGCCATCGAGCTGGGCAACCTGCTGGACCTGGCCGAGGTCATGGCCGTCTCCGCGCTGGCCCGCAAGGAGTCCCGCGGCGGTCACTACCGCGAGGACTACCCCAACCGCGACGACGTCAACTTCATGCGCCACACCATGGCGTACCGCGAGGTCGGCGCCGACGGCTCCGAAACCGTCCGTCTCGACTACAAGCCGGTCGTCCAGACCCGCTACCAGCCGATGGAGCGTAAGTACTGATGGCAACCCCTGTTCTGGACAAGGCGGAAGCGGCGTCCGCGGCCTCGCCGTACATCACGGTCACCTTCCGGATCCGCCGCTTCAACCCCGAGGTCTCGGCGGAGGCGACCTGGGAGGATTTCCAGCTGGAGATCGACCCCAAGGAGCGCGTCCTCGACGGCCTCCACAAGATCAAGTGGGACCTGGACGGCACGCTCACCTTCCGCCGCTCCTGCGCCCACGGCATCTGCGGCTCGGACGCCATGCGGATCAACGGCAAGAACCGCCTGGCGTGCAAGACCCTGATCAAGGACATCAGCCCCGAGAAGCCGATCACGATCGAGCCCATCAAGGGCCTGACGGTCCTGAAGGACCTGGTCGTGGACATGGAGCCGTTCTTCCAGGCGTACCGGGACGTCATGCCCTTCCTCATCACGAAGGACACCAACGAGCCCACGCGCGAGCGGCTGCAGTCGGCCGAGGACCGCGAGCGCTTCGACGACACCACGAAGTGCATCCTGTGCGCCGCCTGCACCACGTCCTGCCCGGTCTTCTGGAACGACGGCCAGTACTTCGGCCCGGCCGCCATCGTCAACGCGCACCGCTTCATCTTCGACTCGCGTGACGAGGCCGCCGAGCAGCGCCTGGAGATCCTCAACGACCGCGACGGCGTCTGGCGCTGCCGCACGACCTTCAACTGCACGGACGCCTGCCCGCGCGGCATCGAGGTCACCAAGGCGATCGCCGAGGTCAAGCGCGCGCTGATCACGCGCCGCTACTGAGCCCGCCCGCCCACGAGGGCCCCGTTCCCGCCGGGAACGGGGCCCTCCGGCATATGCCACCCCATCGGGTGAACACCTCCGGGACAGGTGCCCGGGCGTCGCCCGGCCCACGACGATGGTCTCGACACCAGCCCTTCAGGAGGCACCTGACGTCCGCAGCCTCCGTCGAGCAGCCCTGCCGCCCCGAAGAGCCGGTCACCCTGACGGCCATCGCCGACGAGATCACGGAACGCCATCCGGGCCACCGCGTCGAGATCATCGGAGGCCGTCTCCTCGTGCCCCCGCCCCGGGACGCCCCCCCACGCCCGCGCCCTGACCAAGCTCATGCGCCCGTTCATCGCGGCAGGGCTTCACGGCGGCGAGACCGAGGTCCTCCAGAACGTGGGGCTCCGGCTCCCCACGGGCGCCGAGGACCACGCCGTTCCGGACCTCGTGGTGGTGGACGCCGACATCGACGACCACCGCGTCGGGAACAACGCGTACGACCCGGCCTGCTTCCGCCTCGTGCTGGAGGTCACCTCCGGGAACTGGAAGGACGACCTCAGGACCAAGGCCGTCGCCTACGCCGAGGCCGAGGTGCCGGTCCACGTGATCGTGGACCGCAGGCACCAGCGCCTGCACGTCCTCACCGACCCGGCCGGGGGCACGTACGGGAACCACCGTCCGCACGCCTCCGGCGAGATCGTCGCCCTCCCCGACTCCGTCGGCGCCGAGGTCACCCTGGACGTCGCCGAGGTCCTCAGGGCAGGAGAACCCCGCAGGAGCGACTGACCGGCGGCCGGAGACGGCCGCGGGCCGGCCGGTCCGGAGGTGCCGCTCGCCGCGTCCGCGGCCTCGGCCGCCGGGCCGGAGGAGGCCGCGCGGCCGGTGCGGTGCCCCCGGGCGGCGCTGCTCGAGGCCGTGCACCCCTTGCCGGTGCCCGTCGGAGCGACGCCCGGCGTCCGGGCCGACCGGGGGGGGAGGGTGCCGCGGGCCGGCCGCGGGTGACGCGGCCGGCCCCCGCTGTGTCATGGCGCCGCTCCGCCGAGGCGGTCGTTCTAACCTGACGACATGTCAGATGACGAGTCCTACGAACTGCTCGGGTTCGACAACGTGCTGCTGCCCGTCGGGGACGTCGGCGAGGCCGTCGCCTTCTACCGGCGGGCCGGGTTCCCGCTGGGCTTCCGGTTCGACGAGGCCGGGATCGCGCTGCTGAAGGCCGGGGGCGAGACGCCGGGGATCCTGCTGCGGCTGGAGGACGGGCTGGGGCACCGGCCGCCGCCGTGGCCCTCCGCGCGGGTGTGGCTGGAGGTGCCGGACGCACGGGCGGCGGCGCGGGCGCTGCGGGAGTCGGGCGTCGCCCTGCTCGACGAGCCGTTCGCCGTGGCCACCGGCTGGAGCGTCGAGATCGCCGACCCGTGGGGGAACGTCATCGGGTTCACGGACTACTCCAAGCGCCCGGAGCTCGGCCGGCGGCCGTGACGCGGGGCCGGGCCGCCCCTCGGCCGGGGCGCGGGCCGGCGGCCCCCGCGGCGGCGCCCGCGGCACTGGCTAGGCTCTTTCCGTGCCCGCCAGGAACGACAGCCCGCGAACGGGGTCCGCGACCCCCAGGTCCGGGCAGACCCGCGCCCTGATCCTGGAGACGGCCATGCGGCTGTTCCGGGAGCGCGGCTACGACAGGACGACCATGCGGGCCATCGCCCAGGAGGCCGGGGTCTCCGTCGGCAACGCCTACTACTACTTCGAGGGCAAGGAGCACCTGATCCAGGGCTTCTACGACCGGATAGCCGCCGAGCACCAGGTGGCCGTCCGGGAGATCCTGGCCCGGGAGACCGACCTGGAGGCACGGCTGGCGGGCGTGCTGAAGGCGTGGCTGGACATCGCCGCGCCCTACCACGAGTTCGCGGTGCAGTTCTTCAAGAACGCCGCCGACCCGGACAGCCCGCTCAGCCCCTTCTCCCCGGAGTCCGAGCAGGCGCGCGAGGCGGCGATCGGCGTCCACCGGCAGGTGCTGGCCGGCGCGAGGACCAAGGTCCCCGACGAACTGCGGGACGTCCTTCCCGAGCTGATGTGGCTGTCCCAGATGGGACTCGTGCTGTACTGGATCTTCGACCGCACGGAAGGGCGCGAGCGCAGCTACCGGCTCGCCGAACGCGGTGCCCGGCTCACCGCGCGGGGCGTGGCGCTGGCCCGTTTCCGGGTGCTGCGGCCCCTCGTGCGCGAGGTGCACGAGCTGTTCACGGACTTCCTGCCGGGGATGACCCGGCAACTGCCCGGTCCCGGCAGGAAGCCCGTCCGCTGAGCGCCCCGGGTCGGTTGACGGCGTCCGCCTCCCGCTCCGCCGGCTCCACGCCGTGGACCGGCGGCCCGTCCGTCACGGTGACGTGCGCCGTCCGGGAGGGGGGCGGACGGCCCCGGGCGAGGGGCCGGCGGTCACGGTGACGCTGCCGTCCGGGGCGCGGCTTCCGGCGTAGCGGGCCCGCCGGGCGCCGCGGTCCGCGGTCAGGCCCGGCGGGACGCCAGCTCCACGACGGTGATGTCGGAGGGCGCCCCCACCCGCGTGGGCGGGCCCCAGGCGCCCGCGCCCCGGCTGACGTACAGCTGGGTGTCGCCGTAGCGCTCCAGTCCCGCGAGGGTCGGGTTCGCGGCGGAGGCGACCAGGTTGCCGGGGAAGAGCTGCCCGCCGTGGGTGTGGCCGGACAGCTGGAGGTCGACGCCGTGCTCGACGGCCTCGTGGATCTGGACCGGCTGGTGGGCGAGGAGCACGCACGCGCGTGCCGGGTCGCGGTCGCCGAGGGCCCGGGCGAAGTCGGGGCCCTGGCCCTCCTCCTCGCCCGCCACGTCGTTGACCCCGGCCAGGTCGAAGTGCGGCAGCTCCGTGCGGGCGTTCTCCAGGGGGCGCAGGCCCAGGCGGCGCACCTCCTCGACCCACTGCTCGGCGCCGGAGAAGTACTCGTGGTTGCCGGTGACGAAGTAGGCGCCGTGACGGGCCGTCAGCCCGGCCAGCGGGGCCGCCGCCGGGCCCAGGTCCTTCACGCTGCCGTCCACCAGGTCGCCGACGACCGCGATGAGGTCGGGCTGGGTGGCGTTGATAGTGTCGACGACCTTCTGCGCGAAGCCCCGGCCCAGGACCGGGCCCAGGTGGATGTCGCTGACCACCGCGATGCGGAAACCGTGCGCCCCGCGCGGCAGCTTGGCCAGCGGGACGGTGACCCGCTTCACCTTCGGGCCGCTCAGCACGCCGTAGGTGCCGTGTCCGACGGTTCCGACGGCGGCCGCCGCGGCGGCACCGGCGACGACCCGGGAGACGAAGAGGCGGCGGGAGGGGCCGGCGGGGGCGCCGGGCGCGCCGTGACCGGCGGCCGGGTCCGGGTCCGGCTGCGGCCCGGAGACGGCCGCGGCGGGCCGCCCCTGCCCGGGCGCCGCCGCGGGCTTTTGCTCCGCCGCCTTCGCCGGCGCTCCCGCCGCGACCGTCTCCGGCTCGGGCCCCTCCTCCGGTACGGCCGCCGTCGCGCGCGCCCGCCGCTCCAGGAACCGGCGCAGCAGGGGTCGTACGGCCTCGCCCGCCAGCACCGCCAGGAGCAGGTACAGCGACAGGGCCATCCACAGGAAGCCCGGCCAGGCCAGGACGCGCTGGAGCCAGAAGGGCGCGCCGGCGCGCTCGGCGACGACGGCCGCGATCGTCAGCGCCCAGCCGCCGGCGATCAGCACCGCGCCCGCCCGGCGCACGGCGCCCGGCCCGCGGGTCGTGTCGCGGAACAGGCGGCGCCACACGTACCAGTTGGCCGTCGCCAGGACGGCCACGACCAGCAGTGCGACGAGCACGAAGACGATGGCCACGCCGACGGGTTCCCTTCCGGTGGTGTGCCGAGTGAACGTCCGGGGACTCCCCCCGGTTCCGGTGACGCGGCGCGGTCGCTGTGACGTACGACGCAGTTCCCGGGTGCGGACCGCTATGACGTCCGGCGCAGTGCGCGCAGACCGCGCAACCCGATGACCCCGACGACCGTCCCCAATACGAAGGAAACGACGGCGAGCAGCAGGTGCACCCAGAAGTACGCCGTCGGGTGACCGTCGTCGAACGCGAGCCCGCTGCTGTCCTTGATCAGGTTCTTGACGAAAGTGATCCAGATGACCCAGCTCCACACCCCGAAGGCGAGCAGGAACCAGGAGACGGGGCGGCTGAGCTTCATGCGTCCAGTATCGCCGCCGCCTGTCCGGTTCCGTTCGCGGGGTGGGGGCGGAGGCGGGACTTCCCCGCACACGCCAGGTACGTTCTCGGTCGTGCCCGCACCCAAGAAGACCGTCCGGCGATCCCTGCTGGTCGCCTCCGCCGCCCTGTTGTCCACCGCGCTGACCGCGCCCGTCTCCTTCGCCGCCCCGAGCCCTTCGGGCAGTCCGTCGGCGAGCCCGTCGGTCACGCCCCCGGCGACGATGTCGACCGTGGGCGGCGTCCGGCTCGGGAGGCCGGGCACGCAGGTCGATCTCGCGGGCGGGGCGCCCGTGCTGCCCAAGGACGTGACGGCCCGTTCGTGGATCGTCGCCGACGCCGAGTCGGGCCAGGTGCTCGCCGCGCACAACGCGCACTGGCGGCTGGCTCCGGCGAGCACGCTGAAGATGCTGTTCGCGGACACCCTGCTGCCGAAGTTCCCCCGGTCGACGAAGCGCAAGGTCGTCCCCTCCGACCTGGCCGGCATCGGACCCGGCTCCAGCATGGTCGGGATAAAGGAGGACGAGACGTACACCGTGCACGACCTGTGGCTCGGTGTCTTCCTGCGCTCCGGCAACGACGCCGTGCACGTGCTGTCGGCGATGAACAAGGGCGTCGAGAACACCGTCCGGGAGATGAACGAGCACGCCGAGGAGCTGCAGGCCCTCGACACGCACGTGGTCAGCCCCGACGGCTACGACGCCGAGGGGCAGGTCTCCTCGGCGTACGACCTGACGCTGATCGCCCGCTCCGGGCTGCAGAAGAAGGACTTCCGGGAGTACTGCTCGACGGTCTCCGCCAAGTTCCCGGGCGAGACGAAGAAGAACAAGAAGGGCGAGGCGGTCCGCGAGTCCTTCGAGATCCAGAACACCAACCGGCTGCTGACCGGCGACTACGACATGGCCCAGTACCAGGGCATCGCGGGCGTGAAGAACGGCAACACCTCCAACGCCGGCGCCACCTTCACCGGTGTCGCCGAGCGCAACGGCAAGGTGCTGCTCGTCACGGTGATGAATCCGGCCAGGAGCGGGCACAACGAGGTCTACAAGGAGACCGCCCGCCTGTTCGACTGGGGTTTCAAGGCGGTCGGCAAGGTGCGGCCGGTGGGTGAGCTGGTGCCGCCGAAGGGCGCCGCGCGGTCCGGCGCGCAGCCGGACGCCGGCGCCTCCGGCGAGGCGGGCGGCGTCGGGGACGGCGCGGCGGCCGCGGGTACCGGCGCGAAGCCGGTGGCCGGGACCGCGACCGCAAACGGCTCCAGCGGCGTCGGCGTCGCGCTCGCCGTCGTCGGCGGGGCGCTGGTGCTGCTCGCGGGCGGGGTGTTCCTGGTCAACCGCCGCTGGCCGCTGCCGGATCTGGTGCGCCGTCGCGGTCGTCCGTGACCTTGGCGAGTTCGGCCTCCTTGCTCTGCGTCGCCGTCCAGGCGGCGCAGAACAGCACCAGCCTGGACGTGAGGTTGATCCACAGCAGCAGCGCCACGGGCACGCCGAACGCGCCGTACATGCTCTTCGCGGCCACGCCCTGCAGATAGCCGCTGAGCAGCAGTTTCAGCAGTTCGAACCCGATCGCGCCGGTCAGCGCGGCGACCATGAGACGGTGGCGCGTCGGTTCGACGCCGGGCAGCAGGGTCAGCACGTACAGCAGGAGCAGGAAGTCGGTGAGGACGGCGACGGCGAAGGCGGCGGCCTGCAGCAGGACCCCGCCCCAGCCGTCCTCCTCGATGCCGATCCGCCGGGTGATCCAGCCGACCATCGCGGAGGCGACGGCGGAGGCGGCGATGGTGACGAGCAGCGCACCGCCGAGGCCGATCAGGGTGCCCACGTCCTTGCCCTTGCGCAGGACCGGGTTCTCCTCCTCCTCGGGCAGTTCCCACACCGCCCGCAGGCACTCGCGCATCGAGCCGGCCCAGCCGATGCCGGTGAGCAGCAGCAGGGCGCCCGCGATGAGGCCGACGGTGCCGGCGTTCTGCACCAGGCCGTCGACGTCCAGCCGGTCGGAGATGCCGGGCACCTGCTCGGCGAGCTTGTCCTCCAGCGTGTTCTGCCGCCGGGTGCCGAGCGTGGCGGCGGCGACCGCGGCGGACACGGTCAGCAGCGGGAAGAGCGCGACGAAGCTGGTGAACGTCATCGCGGCGGCCAGGCGCGCCCACTTCACCCGGTCCAGCCGCTCGTACGACCGCCACGCGTGCGTGATCATCAGGCGCGCCGCCCACGGCCCGACGACCGGGAGCTTTTTCAGCCAGTCCATGACCCGACCCTGCCCTCTTCGCGGAAGACCCATGTCCGGGTTCCCCAGAACCGCAGGACGGTGGCCAGGGCCATGCCGACGACCGCGCCGGAGACGGTGTCGGCACGCTGCGAGGTGAGGCCCAGGCCGTAGTGGCTGACGGCCAGGCAGAGCAGTTGCAGGGCGGCGCCGGCGAGGTTCACCGCGCAGAAGACGGCGTACGGGCGCAGGCCGCGCGCACGTGCGCCGCGGTAGGTGCCGAGCGCGTTGCCGGCGTACGCCACCGTGCAGGCCACCGCGAAGGAGAGCGCCTTGGCGGTGAGCGGGCCGAGTCCGGCGGGGCCGCGCAGGTAGCTGAACAGGGCCAGGTCGCAGGCGTAGGCGACCAGGCCGACGGCGGCGAAGCCGAGCAGTTCGCGGCGGCGGACGGCCGGCCGGCGGCTCACCAGTCCGCCACCGCCAGGCCGTACATCGCCGCCCACACCAGGCCGATCAGCGCGAGCGCGCGGTCGTGCAGGACGACGTCCTCGGGTTCCCCGGCCGTGCCGCGGTCGGCGAAGACGGCGTACCGCAGGATCGCCAGGACGAAGGCCACCATGGACAGCTGCCGCCAGGGCAGCAGGCCGGTGTGCGGCACGCCGCCCTCCTCCAGGGCCCACAGGCAGTAGCCGAGGACGGCGACCCCGGCCGCGAGCTGCCAGACGAAGCGGAGGTAGCCGGTGGTGTACTCGGTGAGCAACGCGCGGGTGGCACCCGCCTTTCCGGCCATCTGCACGGCTTCGGAGTAGCGCTTGGCCGACACCATGAACAGCGCGCCGAAGCCGGTGGTGATCAGGAACCAGCGCGACAGCGGAATGCCGAGCGCCAGCCCGCCGGCCACCGCCCGCATCAGGAAGCCGGTGGTGACGACGGCGAGGTCGACGACGAGGACGTGCTTGAGGCTGACGCAGTACGCCAGTTGCAGGCCCAGGTAGGCGGTCAGCAGGGCGGCGACGGCCGGGGAGCACAGCCAGGCCGCGGCGGCGGGCGCGAGGACGGCGAGGGCGGCGCCGACGGCGTACGCGACGGGCACGGGGACCTGTCCGGCGGCGACGGGACGGTGCCGTTTGACGGGGTGGGCGCGGTCGGCGTCGGCGTCGCGGGCGTCGTTGACGAGGTAGACGGCCGCCGCGCAGGCCGTGAACAGGACGAAGACGAGCGGGAGTCGGACCAGGGCGTGCCGGGAGAACAGCTCGCCGGCCGCCGCCGGGGCGGCGAGCACCAGGACGTTCTTGACCCACTGCTTGGGGCGCGCGGTCCGCAGCAGCCCGCCCGGGAGCGAGCCCTTGCGCGGCGGCGCGGCCGGGCGGCGGGGGCCGCGCTGCTCCAGGAGGGCCGGGCCGCGCGTGGCGTTCGTCATCGGCGTGGTCTCAGTCACGGCCGCCCCCTCGCATCCAGCGCGCGCCCGCGCGTGCCGTGAGCGCGCCGAGGGCCGCCCCTGCCGCCACGTCCGACGGGTAGTGGACGCCGACGACCAGCCGGGAGAGGCACATCGCGGCGGCCAGCGGCGGCACCGCGTACGCCCCCAGGGCGCCGAAGGCGACGGCGGCGGCCGCGGCGGAGGTGGCGTGCGAGCTCGGGAAGGAGTGCCGGCCGGCGGTGCGCACCAGGGGATCGACGTGTGCGGGCCGCGGACGGCGCACGATCCGCTTCACCCCCATGCTGGCCAGGTGCGCGCCCGCGATGAGCGCGGTGCCGCGCAGCCAGGCGCCGCGCCGCGCGCCGTCCGCGGCGGCTCCGGCGAGACCGGCCGCGAGCCACAGCGCCCCGTGCTCGCCGGCCCAGGACAGGGCACGCGCGGCGGCGGCGACCCGGGGGTCGCCGCCGCGGGCGCGGAACACCGCGAGGATCCGGTGGTCCATGTCGTCGAGGCCGTCCACGCCGTCCATGTCGTCCATGTCGTCCATGTGGACCCACTGTTCACGCCGACCGGGCCGGAACTCCGGCAATATTGGGCGACATCCCATTAATCACCCATTTCGGGGAGAGAGGCCATGTTCCGGAACTGAGCCTCGACAAAGGGACGATACGGTCACCGACATGTCTGCCCACACCGTTTCCGTCCCGGGCGAGGACCGCGCCACCGTGACCGGCTGGGGCCGCACCGCCCCCACCACCGCCCGGCTGATCCGCCCCCGGACGTACCAGGAGGCCGTGGCCGCCCTGCAGGACTGCGGAGCGCGCGGCGGCATCCCCCGGGGTCTGGGGCGGGCGTACGGGGACGCGGCGCAGAACGCCGGCGGGGCCGTGCTCGACATGACGGGTCTGGACCGCATCCACGCGATCGACGCCGAGGGCGGCACCGTGCTGTGCGACGCGGGCGTCTCCCTGCACCGGCTGATGGAGGTCCTGCTGCCGCTCGGCTGGTTCGTGCCGGTGACGCCCGGCACGCGGTACGTGACCGTCGGCGGGGCCATCGGCGCCGACATCCACGGCAAGAACCACCACGTCTCGGGCTCCTTCTCCCGCCACGTGCTGTCGCTGGAGCTGCTCACCGCCGACGGCGCGATCCGCACCGTGCGGCCCGGCACCGCGCTGTTCGACGCCACCGCGGGCGGCATGGGCCTGACCGGCGTGATCCTGACGGCGACGGTCCGGCTCCAGCCCGTCGAGACCTCCCTGATGTCGGTCGACACCGAGCGCGCCACGGACCTCGACGACCTGATGGCCCGCCTGGCGGCCACCGACCACCGCTACCGCTACTCGGTCGCCTGGATCGACCTGCTGGCCCGCGGCGCGGCGACCGGCCGCGCGGTGCTCACCCGCGGCGACCACGCGCCCCTGGAGGCGCTGCCCGAGGGCACCCGCGCCCGCAGGGACCCGCTCGCCTTCCGCACCCCGCGCTTCCCGGCCGCCCCCGCCTTCCTCCCGGAGGGCCTGCTCAGCCGGACGACGGTGGGCCTGTTCAACGCGTTCTGGTACCGGAAGGCGCCCCGCGCGCGTACCGGCGAACTCCAGCGGATCCCCGCCTTCTTCCACCCCCTGGACGGGGTGCCCCACTGGAACCGGGTCTACGGCCGCGGCGGCTTCGTGCAGTACCAGTTCGTCGTCGGGCACGGCCAGGAGGACGCCCTGCGCCGGATCGTGCGGCGCATCTCCGAACGCCGCTGCCCGTCGTTCCTGGCGGTCCTCAAGCGCTTCGGGGAGGCCGATCCGGGCTGGCTGTCGTTCCCCGTGCCCGGCTGGACGCTGGCCCTGGACGTCCCGGCGAACCTGCCGGGCCTCGGCGCCTTCCTCGACGAGCTCGACGAGGAGGTCGCCGCGGCCGGCGGGCGCGTGTACCTCGCCAAGGACTCCCGGCTGCGACCGGAACTGCTCGCCGCCATGTACCCGCGGCTGGACGACTTCCGCGCCCTGCGCGCGGAGCTGGACCCGCGCGGGGTGTTCACCTCGGACCTGTCCCGCCGCCTCCATCTCTAGGCAACCTCTAGGAGCTGTCGTGAAGGACGCCTTCGGCCTCCCCCAGTCCCTGCTCGTCCTCGGCGGTACGTCCGAGATCGCGCTGGCCACCGCGCGCCGTCTGATCGCCCGGCGCACCCGCACGGTCTGGCTGGCGGGCCGTCCGTCGCCCGCCCTGGAGGAGGCCGCCGGACAGCTGCGCCGCCTCGGGGCCGAGGTGCACACCGTCGCCTTCGACGCGCTCGACCCCGCCGCCCACGAGGACATCTTCGGGAAGGTCTTCGCCGAGGGCGACGTCGACATGGTGCTGCTCGCCTTCGGACTTCTCGGCGACCAGGCGCGCGACGAGCGGGAGCCGGAGTCCGCGGTGCGGGTCGCGCAGACCAACTACACCGGCGCGGTCTCGGCGGGCCTGGTGTGCGCCCGCGCGCTGCAGTCCCAGGGCCACGGCTCCCTGGTCGTGCTGTCCTCCGTGGCGGGCGAGCGGGCCCGCCGCGCCAACTTCATCTACGGCTCCAGCAAGGCCGGCCTGGACGCCTTCGCCCAGGGCCTGGGGGACGCGCTGTACGGCACGGGCGTGCACGTCATGGTCGTACGCCCCGGGTTCGTCCGCACGCGGATGACCGCCGGGCTGGAGGAGGCGCCGCTCGCGACGACGCCGGAGGCGGTCGCGACGGCGATCGAGCTGGGCCTGCGGCGCCGCTCGGAGACGGTGTGGGTGCCGGGCGCGCTGCGCGTGGTGATGTCGGCGCTGCGGCACCTGCCGCGCGGGGTGTTCCGCCGGCTGCCGGTCTGACCCGGCCGCGGCGGCCGGGCGGGGCCGGCGGGGTCCGCCGCCGTTCAGCCCGCCCGGAGCGATCCCCGGTTCCCGGGCGCCGACGCCTGGGGCGGCACCACGGTCGACCCGAAGGGGAACTCGCGCAGCTTGCGCCACACCCCGTCGGCGCCCTGCTCGTACAGCGCGAACCCGGTGCACGGCCACTCGGCCTCGTAGTCGGCCAGTTCCTCGTACGCCCGGTCCATCGCCGCCTCGTCGATGCCGTGGGCCACCGTGACGTGCGGGTGGTAGGGGAACTGCAGTTCGCGCGCCACGGGCCCGGAGGCGTCGCGGACCTGCTTCTGCAGCCGGGTGCAGGCCTCGCCGCCCTCGGCGACCTGCACGAACACCACCGGTGACAGGGGCCGGAAGGTGCCCGTGCCGGACAGTCGCATGGGGAAGGGCCGGCCGGCCGCGGCGACCTCGGTCAGGTGCGCCTCGATGGCCGGCAGGTCGGCGTCGTCGACCTCCGTCGGCGGCAGCAGGGTGACGTGCGTGGGGATACCGTGAGCCGCGGCGTCGCCGAAGCCCGCGCGCAGCTGCTGAAGCCGGCTGCCGTGCGGCTCCGGGACCGCGATCGACACACCGATCGTTACGGTCCCCACGTCGTCTCCTGTCGTTCTGTCGGTGAAGCTCGTCCGGTTGGTGGAGCGGGCTCGGCCGCCGAAGCGTCACCCGGCTATCGACTGTACGGCCACAGGTGTGCCGCGGGCAGGCGCAAGCGGAGTGATGTGCAGCGCTGTCCGGTGGTACGGCGCCGCGCCCGGGCGGGTTCAGTGCTTGGCGGGCAGGAATCCCACCTTGTCGTACGCCTGGGAGAGGGTCTCCGCGGCGACGGCGCGCGCCTTCTCCGCGCCCTTGGCCAGGATCGAGTCGAGCGTCTCGGGGTCGTCCAGGTAACTCTGGGTGCGCTCCCGGAACGGCGTCACGAACTCGACCATCACCTCGGCGAGGTCCGTCTTGAGCGCACCGTAGCCCTTGCCGGCGTACTTCTCCTCCAGTTCCGCGACACCCGCCCCGGTGAGGGTCGAGTAGATGGTGAGGAGGTTGCTCACACCGGGCTTGTTCTCGACGTCGTAGCGGATGACCGTGTCGGTGTCGGTGACCGCGCTCCTGACCTTCTTGGCGGTGGCCTTCGGCTCGTCCAGGAGGTTGATCACGCCCTTCGGCGTGGACGCCGACTTGCTCATCTTGATCGACGGGTCCTGCAGGTCGTAGATCTTCGCCGTCTCCTTGAGGATGTACGGCTTGGGGACGGTGAAGGTGGGGCCGAAGCGGCCGTTGAAGCGCTCGGCGAGGTCGCGGGTGAGCTCGATGTGCTGGCGCTGGTCCTCGCCGACCGGCACCTCGTGCGCCTGGTACAGCAGGATGTCCGCGACCTGCAGGATCGGGTACGTGAACAGGCCGACGCTCGCGCGGTCGGCGCCCTGCTTGGCGGACTTGTCCTTGAACTGGGTCATGCGGGAGGCCTCGCCGAAGCCGGTGAGGCAGTTCATGACCCAGGCGAGCTGGGCGTGCTCGGGGACGTGGCTCTGGACGAAGAGGGTGCAGCGCTCCGGGTCGAGTCCGGCGGCCAGCAGCTGGGCCGCGGCCAGGCGGGTGTTGGCGCGCAGCTCCTTCGGGTCCTGCGGGACCGTGATCGCGTGCAGGTCGACGACCATGTAGAACGCGTCGTGGGTCTCCTGCAGGGCCACCCACTGGCGGACGGCGCCGAGGTAGTTGCCGAGGTGGAACGAGCCTGCGGTGGGCTGGATTCCGGAGAGCACGCGGGGTCGATCAGAGGCCATGCCCATCATTGTCTCAGAGAGCCCGGGCGGGCCGGGGCACGGGGAACCGCGGGCCCGGTGGGGCCGGTCGCGCGGTTCCCCGCGTCCCCGGGGCGGTTCAGCCGAGGTCGATCTCGGGGTACAGCGGGAAGCCCGCCACCAGGTCCGTCGCCCTGCGGGAGATCTCGTCCGCGATCTTCCCGTCCAGGACGTGGGAGGCCTTGGACGGGGCGCCCGACTTGGTGGTGCCGGGCTCGGCGGCGGTCAGGACGCGGTCGATGAGGGCCGCGATCTCGTCCATCTCGGCCGTGCCCAGGCCCCGGGTGGTCAGGGCGGGGGTGCCGACGCGGATGCCGGAGGTGTACCAGGCGCCGTTGGGGTCGGCCGGGATGGCGTTGCGGTTGGTGACGATGCCCGACTCCAGCAGCGCGGCCTCGGCCTGGCGGCCGGTGAGGCCGTAGGAGGAGGCGACGTCGATCAGGTTGAGGTGGTTGTCGGTGCCGCCGGTGACGAGGGTGGCGCCGCGCCGCGTCAGGCCCTCGGCCAGGGCGCGGGAGTTGTCGACGATGCGCCGGGCGTAGTCCTGGAAGGAGGGCTGCCGGGCCTCGGCGAGGGCGACCGCCTTGGCGGCCATGACGTGCGGGAGCGGCCCGCCGAGGACCATCGGGCAGCCGCGGTCGACCTGGTCCTTGAGGGAGTCGTCGCACAGGACCATGCCGCCGCGCGGGCCGCGCAGCGACTTGTGGGTGGTGGTGGTGACGATCTGGGCGTGCGGGACCGGGTCGAAGTCGCCGGTGAGGACCTTGCCGGCGACGAGGCCGGCGAAGTGGGCCATGTCGACCATGAGGGTGGCGCCGACCTCGTCGGCGATCTCGCGCATGATCCGGAAGTTCACCAGGCGGGGGTAGGCGGAGTAGCCGGCGACGATGATCAGCGGCTTGAACTCGCGGGCCTGGGCGCGCAGGGCGTCGTAGTCGATCAGACCGGTGGCCGGGTCGGTGCCGTAGGAGCGCTGGTCGAACATCTTGCCGGAGATGTTCGGGCGGAAGCCGTGGGTGAGGTGGCCGCCGGCGTCCAGGGACATGCCGAGCATGCGCTGGTTGCCGAAGGCCTGGCGCAGCTCGGCCCAGTCAGCGTCGGTCAGCTCGTTGATCTGGCGGACGCCGGTCTTCTGCAGGAACGGGGCCTCGACGCGGTCGGCGAGGACGGCCCAGAAGGCGACGAGGTTGGCGTCGATGCCGGAGTGCGGCTGGACGTAGGCGTGGCGGGCGCCGAACAGCTCGCGCGCGTGCTCGGCCGCCAGCGACTCCACGGTGTCGACGTTGCGGCAGCCGGCGTAGAAGCGGCGGCCGACGGTGCCCTCGGCGTACTTGTCGCTGAACCAGTTGCCCATCGCCAGCAGGGTGGCCGGGGAGGCGTAGTTCTCGGAGGCGATCAGCTTGAGCATCTCGCGCTGGTCGGCGACCTCCTGGCCGATGGCGTCGGCGACGCGGGGCTCGACGGCGCGGATCACGTCGAGGGCGGCGCGGTAGGCGGTGGAAGCGGTGGAGAGGGACTCGGCTGGCATGGGGACCTCCGGACGGTGCGTTCGGCGTTCACGGTACGGCCCAGGCGCACGGCACTCGTCGCTCGGGCCGCTCCCCGATGGTCGGTCCCATCCCAGCGCGCCAGTCACGGCCCGTCGGCCAGCCTACCGGGCGCGCCGGGGTGCGGGGCCGCCGCGTCCACCATGCGGCCGGGTCCGCGGAGGCCGGTCGCCGGCCGGGACGCGCCGGTGCTCGACGCACCGTCCCGCCTCGGCCGCGCGGGGCGGGACCGGCGCGGGGCGGGACCGCAGCCCCGGCAGGCGGGGACCGGCGCCGGGGAGGCGCCCGGGGGGTGCGGGGGCCGCCGGGGCGGCCGGGGCGGCCGGAGGGTTCAGAGGATGACGTGCGGCAGGAAGCGCGCGTACTCGTCGGTGACCAGACCCGAGGACTCGCGGATGCCGAGGCCGGCCGGCTCGTCCGCCACGACCCAGGCGCCGAGGACGACGCGGTTGCCGTCGAAGTCGGGCAGGGGGGCCAGCCGCTGGTAGCAGCAGGGCTCGTCGCGCAGGACCGGGGCCGCGCCGGGCTCGTGGACGGTGACTCCGGCGCCCTCGCGGCCCAGCAGGGGCTTGGCGACGTAGCCGTGGGCCGCGGCCAGCTCGCGGGGGCCGTCCAGGTAGGCGGGGAGCAGGTTCGGGTGGCCGGGGTAGAGCTCCCAGAGGATCGCCAGCAGGGCCTTGTTGCTCAGCAGCATCTTCCAGGCCGGCTCGATCCACAGGGTGGTGCCGGTGCCGCCGCCGTTGTCGAGGGTGTCCAGGACGTGGCCGGCGAAGCGGTCGGTGGTGAGCCACTCCCAGGGGTAGAGCTTGAAGATGCTGCGGATGAAGCGGAGCTTCGTGTCCACGAAGCGGCCGGAGAGGCGGTCCCAGCCGATCTCCTCCATGGAGATCCAGTCGGTGTCCAGGCCCGCCTGTTCGGCGGTCTCCTTCAGGTAGGCGACCGTCATCAGGTCCTCGCCGAGTTCGTCGGCCGAGGAGTGCGCGAAGTACAGGGGGCCGCCCGGCGGGAGGAGCGCGGCCTGCCCGCGCCAGGCGTCGATCAGGCGTTCGTGGAGGGAGTTCCACTGGTCGGCGCCGGGGAAGCGTTCCTCCATCCAGAACCACTGGGGGGAGGCGGCCTCGACGAGCGAGGTGGGCGTGTCGGCGTTGTACTCCAGCAGCTTGGCCGGGCCGGTGCCGTCGTAGCGCAGGTCGAACCGGCCGTAGACGGAGGGCAGTTCGGCGCGGCGCCGCCAGGCCTCGGCGACCGCACCGGCCACCCGCGGGTCGGTGATGCCGAGGTCGGCGAAGCGGTCCGCGGTGACGATGTGGTCGGCGGCCGCCAGGCACATGCCGTGCAGTTCCTCGACGACCTCCTCCAGCGCCTCCACCTCGGGCAGCGAGAAGACGTAGTAGGCGCTCTCGTCCCAGTAGGGGCGCAGGGAGCCGTCGGGGTGGCGGGTGAGGGGGTAGACGAGCCCCTGCTCCTCGACGGTCCGCTGCCAGCCGGGCCGGGGGTCGATGGTGCGGCGTTCCATGGCGTGCGTGCGCTCCCGTGCGACCGGTACGTCCCCGGGCCGCCCTCAGCCGCCGCCGCTGCCGGAGCCGGAGCAGCCGAAGCCGCCCCGGTCGACGGCCTCGCTGCGGCTGAAGGTGCCGTGGTCGGCGTAGCCGTTGCTGACCTCGGCGTCGTAGTACCAGGCGGCGTCCGCGCTCCTGCCCGCGCCGGTCTTCTTGCGGCCCTTGCCCACGGAGCCGGACTTGCAGTTCTTGTCCCCGATGATCTTGTAACCGTCGTAGGTGTAGCTGTCGCGGTCCACGCAGCGGCGGTCCGGCTCGGACCCGCACGCCGACAGGGCCGCCGCGAGGACACCCATGCCCCCGAGCACCACCGTGCTCGAACGCAGCCGCCGCCGTGTCTCCGCCATGTCCGTGTCTCCCCCTGGTGCGCCACCGGATGCGCGCGGTCCGGCGTGTGCGCACCGGTCCGCGGACGGCCAGCCTAGAGAGGGGGGTCCGCGGGCGCGCACGGACCCCCTGGCACACCGCTCCGGCACCCGCCGTTTCGCGGGTTTTGCCCCGGTGTGGTCACGGCAGTGCCTTGCACAGCGCTTCCAGGGTGGCCGCCCAGGCGTGGTCCGGCGGGGTGCCGTAGCCGACGACCAGGGCGTCGGGCGGGTCCACCGCGGCGGACGGGTGGCGGTGGCGGGACAGGCCGTGGACGGCCAGGCCCTGCCAGGCGGCCGCCTGGACCACCGACCGCTCGGTGCCGGGCGGGAGGTGCAGTACGGCGTGCAGGCCGGCCGCGATGCCGCCGACCCGCACCTCCGGCGCCCGGGCCGCGACGGCCCGGACGAGGGCGTCGCGGCGGCGCCGGTAGCGCAGCCGGGCCGCGCGGACGTGGCGGTCGTAGGCACCGGAGGTGATGAACTCGGCGAGGGTCAGCTGGTCGAGGACGCCCGGCGACCAGCCGCCGCCGAACCGGGTGACCTCCGGGACGAGCCGCGGCGGCAGGACCATCCAGCCCAGGCGCAGCCCCGGGGCGAGGGACTTGCTGGCGGTCCCCAGGTACACCACGTGGTCCGGGTCGAGGTCCTGGAGCGCGCCCACGGGCTGGCGGTCGTAGCGGAACTCCCCGTCGTAGTCGTCCTCCAGGATCAGCCCGCCGGTGCGGCGCGCCCAGTCGACGGCGGCGGCGCGGCGCTCGGGGCGCAGGGCGCCGCCCATCGGGAACTGGTGCGCCGGGTTGAGCAGCACGGCCGGTACGCCGTCCAGGTCCTGCGTGCGGGGGCCGAGCGCGTCGAAGGGCAGCGGCACGGTGCGCAGACCGGTGCGCTCCAGGAGGTTCCAGTGCACGTCCAGGCCGTACGGTTCGACGGCCAGGGTGCGCGGGCCGCGGGCGCGCAGCACCTCGCCGAGCAGCTTCAGGCCGTGCGCGAACCCGGAGCAGACGACGATGCGTTCGGGGTCGGCGCGCACGCCCCGCACCCGGGCGAGATAGCCGGCGAGCGCGGTGCGCAGTTCGGCACGGCCGCGCGGGTCACCGTAGCCGAGGGCGTCGTTCGGTGCGGCGGCGAGCGCGCGGCGGGCCGCCTTGAGCCACTCGGCGCGCGGGAAGGAGGCCAGGTCGGGGGTGCCCGGGACGAGGCTGTACGGGAGCCGGCCGGGCTTCCGGTGCGGGGCGGCGGGCGGGCCGGCCGGCCGGGGCTCCGCGTGGCCGGCGACCCGGGTGCCCGAGCCCTGCCGGGCCGTGAGCCAGCCCTCGGCGACCAGGTCGGCGTAGGCGTCGGCGACGGTGTTGCGGGCGATGCCGAGGTCGGCGGCGAGCGCGCGGGAGGACGGCAGCCGGGTGCCGGGCGCCAGCCGGCCCGAGCGGACGGCTTCGCGCAGCGCGTCGGTCAGGCCCCGGCGCACGCCCGGACCGCGCGGCTCCAGATGGAGGTCGATACCCAAAGTGGCCCACGGACTCGCCATGGAAATGGACCATACTCCTGGGCTGCTTCGTTCCTAGGGTCGAAGGCATGACGACGCACGCACCGCAGGCCACGACCGTGGAGTACGCCCCCGAACCCACCCCGCGCCTGGAGTGGGCCAAGCTCGTCCCGGACGTCTACAAGGCGATGGTCCGGCTCGACGCGGCGGCCCGCCGGGGCCTCGACCCGACGCTGTACGAGCTGGTGAAGATCCGCGCCTCCCAGATCAACCGCTGCGCCTTCTGCCTGGACATGCACACCAAGGACGCGCTCGCGGCCGGCGAGAGCGTCGAGCGCATCGTGCAGCTCAGCGCCTGGGAGGAGTCGCGGCACTTCTACACCGAAAAGGAGCTCGCGGCGCTGGAGCTGACGGAGGCCGTGACCGTCCTGACGGACGGCTTCGTGCCCGACGAGGTGTACGAGAAGGCCGCCCGGCACTTCGAGGAGGCCGAACTGGCCCAGCTGATCTCCGCGATCGCGGTGATCAACGCCTGGAACCGGTTCGGGGTGACCTGCCGTATGACGCCGGGCCACTACCGGCCGGGGCAGCACAAGTGACCCCTCGTACGACGCTCCTCGACCGCGAGGTCGGACAGGCCATGTCCGACCTCAGCGCCGCCGCGAAGAGAGGGCTCGGCGACCCCGCGCTCGCCGAGCTCGTGATGATCCGGGCCTCCCAGCTCAACCACTGCGCCTTCTGCCTGGACATGCACCTGACCATCACCCGGAAGCAGGGGGTCGATGAGCGGCAGCTCGGCCTGCTGGCCGCCCGGGAGGAGGCCGAGGGCGTCTTCGACGAGCGGGAGCGGGCGGCCCTCGCGCTGACGGAGGCGGTCACGGTCCTGGCCGGGGGCGCCTCTCGGGCTTCCGGCTCCGGGGCGGGCCACGTGCCCGACGAGGTGTACGAGGAGGCCGCCCGGCACTTCGACGAGGTCCGGCTCGCCTGCCTCATCGCGCTGATCGTCGCCATCAACAACTGGAACCGGGTGATGGTCGCGCGCCGGATCCCGCCCGGGGGGTACACACCGTGAGCAAGGCCGAGACGTTCCGGAAGCTGCACCACGGCCGGCCGCCCGGCGACCCCCTGGTCCTGCCCGGCCCCTGGGACGCGGCCAGTGCCCGGGTGTTCGAGGAGGCCGGGTTCCCGGCGCTCGCGACGCCCAGTGCGGGTGTCGCCGCCTCCCTCGGCTACGAGGACGGGCGGACGCCGGCCGACGAGATGTTCGCGGCGGTCGCCCGGATCGTACGGGCCGTGGACGTGCCGGTGTCGGCGGACGTCGAGGGAGGGTACGGCCTGGCGCCGAAGGAGCTGGTGGAGCGGCTGCTGGAGGCGGGGGCCGTGGGGTGCAACCTGGAGGACTCCGCCGACGGGGTGCTCCAGGACCCGCGTGCGCACGCCGACCGGCTCGCCGAGGTGCGGGCCGAGGCCGCCGGCCGGCTCTTCGTCAACGCGCGCGTCGACACGTTCCTCTGCGGGGTCACCGACCCGGAGCGTGCCGTCGAGCGGGCCGCGCGGTACGTGGCGGCGGGCGCCGACTGCGTGTACCCGATCGGCGCCCCGCCCGAGGTGCTGCCGCTGTTGCGGGCCGGGATCCAGGGACCGCTCAACGTGTTCGCCCGGCTGGACGGCGAGGGCCCCTCGCCCGCCGGACTCGGCGCGCGAGGGGCCACCCGGATCACCTTCGGGCCGGGACTGCAGCGCCGGGCGGCCACGGCGCTGCGGGAGACCGCGGCGGCCCTGCGGGCCCAGGGATCAAGGGCGTAAGGATCAAGGACGCCGGGATCAAGGACGCCGGGATCAGGGCAGCCACGCCTTCCACGTGGACGCGTGGCCGTCCACCCACCTCTTCGCCGCCTCCTCGGGCGGCAGCTTCCGCTCGGCGATCATCAGGGAGACCTCGTTCTGGTCCTCGGTCGTCCACTTGAACTTCCGCAGGAAGGCCGCCGCCTTGCCGCCGTCCTTCGCGAAGCCGGCGTTGAGGAACTTCTGCAGCGGCGTGTGCGGGTAGGCGCAGGCGACCTTCTCCGGGTCGGCGTCGCAGCCCTTCTTGTAGGGCGGCAGCTTCACCTCGGTCATCGGCACCTTCTCGAACAGCCACTGCGGCGTGTACCAGTAGGTCAGGAAGGGCTTCTTCTCCTTGGCGAACTGTTCGATCTGGGTGATCTGCGCGGCCTCCGAACCGGCGAAGACCACCTGGTAGTCCAGCTTCAGGTTCTTCACCAGCGCCTTGTCGTGGGTGACGTACGCCGGCGAGCCGTCCAGGAGCTGCCCCTTGCCGCCGCTCTCCGCGGTGCGGAACCGGTCGGCGTACTTGTTCAGGTTCTTCCAGTCCGTCACGTCCGGGTGCCGCTCGGCGAAGTAGTCCGGGACGAACCAGCCGATGTGCCCGGTGACGCCGAGGTCGCCGCCGCGCACGATGGTCTTCTTCTCCTCGACGTACCGCTTCTCCTGCTCGGGGTGGCCCCAGTCCTCCAGGAGCGCGTCGATCCGGCCCTGGCTGAGCGCGTCCCAGGCGGGGACCTCGTCCATCTGGACGGTGTCGACGCGGTAGCCGAGTTCGTGCTCCAGCAGGTACTCGACGACGGCCACGTTGGCCTGGGCGCCGACCCAGGAGGGCACGGACAGGGTGACCGTCCTCGCGCCCCGGGCGTCCGCGAACGGCGAGGCCTGCCGGGTCATGTCGGCGGCGCCGCAGCCGGTGGTCAGCGCCAGCACCGCCAGGGCCGCCGTGATGCGCGTGCGGAACATCTCAGGCTCCCCTCCTCGTACGGCGGTCCGTCGGCTGCGTCACCCGGTCCAGCATCAGGCCGAGGCAGACGATGGCCGCGCCGGCCACCAGGCCGGTGGCCAGGTCGCCCTGGGCGAGACCGAAGACGACGTCGTAGCCGAGGGCGCCGCCGCCGACCAGGCCGCCGATGATGACGACGGCGAGGACCAGGACGACGCCCTGGTTGACGGCGAGCAGCAGCGCCGGCCGGGCGAGCGGCAGCTGGACCTGCCGCAGCTGCTGGAAGCCGCTCGCGCCGAGCGAGCGGGCGGACTCCAGGGCGGCCGGGTCGACCTGGCGCAGGCCCTGGGCGGTGATGCGGACCACGGCCGGCAGCGCGTAGACGACGGCCGCGGCGACGGCGGGGGCGCGGCCGACGCCGAAGAGGGCGACGACCGGGATCAGGTACACGAACTGCGGCATCGTCTGGAAGACGTCCAGGGCGGGCCGCAGCAGGCGTTCGACGCGGTCGCTGCGGGCCGCCGCGACACCGGTCGCGAAGCCGGTGACGAGGGTGACGGCGACGGCCGCCAGCACCTGCGAGAGCGTGTCCAGCGACGGCTTCCACACGCCGAGCACGCCGATCGCGGTCATGGCGAGGACGGCGGTCAGCGCGGTGCGCCAGGTGCCGATCAGCCAGGCCAGGGCGGCGACGATCAGCAGGACGGACCACCAGGGCAGCCCGTGCAGGCCGTCCCGGAGCGGATCGAGCACCCAGGCGGTGAAGCGGCCCGCCCAGTCGGCGGTGCCGCCGACGACGGGCACGCCCGAGTAGAGGTGCGCGGTCATCCAGTCGACGGCGCGGTTGACGGGCCCGGCGATGCCGACGGTCCAGGCGTCGGGCCAGTCGAGACGGCCCGCCAGGCGTCCGGCCACCGCGACGGCGACGGCGGCGGCCAGGGCGGACACCCACTTCAGAGGGGCCCTGCGCGCGGTGCCGATCCTCTCCCCCGCCGCGCCCGTCACCCGGTCCAGGACCACGGCGAGCAGCACGATCGGGACGCCGGCCGCGAGCGCCGCGCCCACGTCGACCGTCGCGAGCGCCTGGTAGACGCGGTCGCCGAGGCCGCCCGCGCCGATGACCGACGCGATGACCGCCATGGACAGCGCCATCATGATCGCCTGGTTGACGCCGAGGAGGATCTCCCTGCGGGCCAGCGGGAGGCGCGCGGTCAGCAGCCGCTGCCGGGCGGTGGCGCCCAGCGACTCGACCGCCTCCAGCACCTCCTTGTCGGCGCCGCGCAGTCCGAGCGCGGTGAGCCGGGCCATGGGCGGGGCGGCGTAGACGACCGTGGCCAGCACGGCGGCGGGGACGCCGATGCCGAAGACCAGCACCACCGGCAGGAGGTAGGCGAAGGCGGGCAGCACCTGCATGGTGTCCAGCACCGGGCGCAGCGCGCGGTGCATACGGCCGGACAGCCCGGCGGCGAGACCGAGCAGCGCGCCGACGACGACGGACGCGGCGACGGCCACCACCATCAGGGCGAGCGTCTGCATGGTCGGCACCCACATGCCCAGCGCGCCGCAGGCGAGGAACGCGACCGCCGTGCCGAGGGCGAGCCGGAGCCCGGCGACGCGCCACGCCACGAGGGCGCCCAGCGCCGTGACGCCCGCCCAGCCCAGTGCCAGCAGGGCCAGGTAGACGGCCCGTACGGCGATGACGACGGCGTTGCTGAGGTGGCCGAAGAAGTACAGGAACAGCGGGTGGCTGTCCCGGTTGTCGATGATCCAGTCGCTGGCCGCGGTGAGCGGCCCGGAGACGTCGACCGTCAGCGCGCCGGGCCAGCTGCCGCTCGCCCAGCGGGCGTCCGCGAGCGGCACCAGGATCGCGGCGGCCACGGCGAGCAGCAGCAGCTTGCGGACGGCCGGGTGCTTGAGGGCGCCGGGGAGCGCGGGGCGGGGGACCTGTGCGGTGATCGTCGCCATCAGACCGCCTCCTTGGGCTGCTCCGTTCCGGGCACGAGGGGCGGTGCCGTCCTCACCACCCCGGAAGGCGCCCTGCCGGTCCCCGTCGCGGGGAGCCGCTCCCCGCCGGCGGCCACGGGCTGTTCCGTCCCGGCCACCACCCCGAGCAGCGCGTCGGAGTCGACCACGCCCAGGCAGCGGCCGTGGTCCACGACACGGGCCGGGGCGCCCGCCCGGGCGACCGCCTCGATCGCCTCGGAGACGGTCGCGTCGGGACGGACCGCAGGGCCGCTGCCCGCCTCGTCGGCCGTCGCGCTGCGCATGGCCGTACGGACCGTCATGACCTGCTCGCGCGGCACGTCCCGGACGAACTCCCGGACGTAGGCGTCGGCGGGCGAGCCCACGATCTCCTCGGGGGTGCCGAGCTGGACGACCCGGCCGTCGCGCATCAGGGCGATGCGGTCGCCGAGCTTGAGGGCCTCGGTGAGGTCGTGGGTGATGAAGACCATCGTGCGGCCCTCCTCGCGGTGCAGCCGGACCACCTCCTCCTGCATCTCGCGCCGGATGAGGGGGTCGAGCGCGCTGAACGGCTCGTCGAAGAGCAGCACCTCGGGATCGACGGCGAGGGCGCGGGCGAGGCCGACGCGCTGGCGCTGACCGCCGGAGAGCTGGCCGGGGCGGCGCTGTTCCATGCCCTCCAGGCCGACCTTGGCGACGACCTCGGCGGCCCGCTCGCGCCGCTCGGCCCGGCCGACGCCCTGGATCTCCAGGCCGTAGGCGACGTTGTCGAGGACCGTGCGGTGCGGCAGCAGGCCGAAGTGCTGGAAGACCATGGCGGCCCGGTGCCGGCGCAGTTCGCGCAGACGGGTCTTGTCCATGGCGCGGACGTCCTCGCCGTCGATGGCGATGGTGCCCGCCGTCGGCTCGACCAGCCGGGTCAGGCAGCGCACCAGCGTGGACTTGCCGGAGCCGGACAGGCCCATGACGACGAAGACCTCGCCCTTGCGCACGTCGAAGCTGACGTCCCGCACCGCGGCCGTGCAGCCGGTGCGCTCGCGCAGCTCGGCGGGGTCGAGGGCGGTGAGCTCGGGGTCGCCGGGGATCCGGTCGGCCTTGGGGCCGAAGATCTTCCACAGGCCCTCGACGGAGAAGACGGGGTGGGCCGTCCCGGCGGGCGTCCGCACGGTCGTGGTCGTCACGCGGCACCCCCGATCAGGTCGGCGGCCTTCTCCCCGACCATGAGCACGGCGATCATCGGGTTCACGGTGGTCATGGTCGGGAAGACGGAGGCGTCGGCGACGCGGATGCCCTCCAGGCCGCGGATCCTCAGCTCCGGGTCGACCACGGCCAGTTCGTCGTCCGGGGCGCCCATCTTGCAGGTGCCCGCCGGGTGGTACACGGTGTGGGCGACCCTGCGGGCGTACTCGCTCAGCTCCTCGTCGCCCGTGACGTCCGGGCCGGGGCACACCTCACGCTTGAGCCAGCCGGCCAGCGGCTCGGTGCCGGCGATCTCGCGGGCGATCCTGATGCCGTCGACGAGGGTGCGGGCGTCGTAGTCGTCCTCGTCGGTGAAGTAGCGGAAGTCCAGCGCGGGCTTCTCGGCGGGGTCCGCGCTCCTCAGGTACAGCCGGCCGCGGCTCTTCGGCTTGGGGATGTTCGGGGTCATCGACACGCCGAACTCCGGCCGCCGGTAGCCCAGTCGCTCCGGATGGTCCGTGAACGGGATCTGGTAGAAGTGGAACATCAGGTCGGGCCCCGGCCGGCCGGGGTCGCGGCGCACGAACAGGCCCGCGTCGGAGTCCATCGCGGAGTTCTCCGGCAGGGGGCCGTTCGTCTCCCACACGATCACCGACTCGGGGTGGTCGAGCAGGTTCTCGCCGACGCCGGGCAGGTCGTGGACGACCGGGATGCCGAGGGCCTCCAGGTCCGCGCGGGGGCCGATGCCCGAGTGCAGCAGCAGCCGGGGCGAGTCGACGGCGCCCGCGCACAGCAGGATCTCGCGCCGGGCGCGGACCAGCAGGTCCTCACCGTCCTTGGTGCGGACGTGGACGCCCTCGGCGCGGCTGCCGTTCAGCTGGAGCCGGTACGCCCAGGTCTCCAGGAAGAGCGTGAGGTGGGGCCGCTCGTCCATCACCGGGTGCAGGTACGCCACCGACGCCGAGGAGCGCTTGTTGGTCTCGGGGTGGTAGGCCAGGTCGAAGAAGCCGGCGCCCTCGGTGAACGGCTCCTTGTTGAAGCCCTCGATGCGCGGCACGCCCAGCGCGGCCCGGGCGGCGTCGACGAAGTCGCGGGCGATGGCGTTCCGGTCCTTCTCGTCGACCGGGACGATGTTGTTGAGCAGACGGGCGTAGTACGCCTCCATCTGCGCCGCGCCCCAGCCCTTGGCGCCGGCCTCCTCCCACTCGTCCCAGTCGGAGGGCAGCGGCTTGAACGCGATGAGGGTGTTGTGCGAGGAGCAGCCGCCCAGGACGCGGGCGCGGCTGTGCCGGATGTGCGAGTTGCCGCGGGGCTGTTCGGTGGTCGGGTAGTCGTAGTCCAGCTCGCCGCCGAGCAGGCCCATCCAGCGGCGCAGGGTCAGCACGTCGTCGCGGCCGACGTCGCTGGGGCCGCCCTCGATGACGGCGACGGTGACGCCGGGGTCCTCGGTCAGCCGGGAGGCGATGACGGAGCCGGCGGTGCCGCCGCCTATGACGACGTAGTCGAACTCGTGGGTGTGATCGGCCATGGGCATGGTACTCCAGGGGGGATGGGGGACAGGTGGGCGAAGTGCTTCTCTCGGTGCGTCTCGGAGGGCCCGGTGCGTTCGGTGCGTCTCGACGGGCCCGGTGCGTGGGGGCGCCGCACTCGAAAGGGGGCGGCTCAGCCCGCGAACCAGCGCACCGGCCTGGGCGCGAGGTTCTGGTAGACGTGCTTGGTCTCGCGGTACTCGGCCAGTCCGGCCGGGCCGAGCTCGCGGCCCACTCCGCTCCTGCCGAAGCCGCCCCACTCCGCCTGCGGGAGGTAGGGGTGGAAGTCGTTGATCCAGACGGTGCCGTGGCGCAGCCGGCCCGCGACCCGGCGGGCCCGGCCCGCGTCGGCGGTCCACACGGCGCCGGCGAGCCCGTACTCGGTGTCGTTGGCGAGGGCGACGGCCTCGTCCTCGGTGCGGAAGGTCTCGACGGTGAGGACCGGGCCGAAGACCTCCTCGCGCACGACCCGCATCCCCCGGTGGCACCGGTCCAGGACGGTGGGCTCGTAGAAGTAGCCGCGCTCCGGCCGCTGGGGTGACGGCTCGGGACGCCTGCCGCCGCAGCGCAGCACCGCGCCCTCCGCGAGCGCCGAGGCGACGTGCTCCTCGACCTTGGCGCGATGCTGCTCGGAGACGAGCGGGCCGCACTCGACGCCGTCCTCGGTGCCGCGGCCGAGCCTGATCCTGCGGGCGCGGCGGGCGAGCTCGGCGACGAAGCGGTCGCGGACCGACTCCTCGACGATGAGCCGCGCGCCCGCCGAGCAGACCTGGCCGCTGTGGATGAAGGCCGCGTTGAGCGCCTGGTCGACGGCGGTGTCGAAGGACTCGTCGGTGGCGCAGGCGTCGGCGAAGACCACGTTGGGGTTCTTGCCGCCGAGTTCGAGGGCGACCTTCTTCACGCTCGGGGCGGCGGCCCGGGCCACCTTGACGCCGCTGGCCAGGCCGCCGGTGAAGGAGATCAGGTCGACGTCGGGGTGCTCGGCGAGCCGGGCGCCGACCGTGTGGCCGGGGCCGGTGACGATGTTGGCGACGCCGGCGGGCAGGCCCGCCTCCACCAGCAGTCCGACGAGCTCGACGGTCGTCAGCGGGGTGATCTCGCTGGGCTTGACGACGAAGGTGTTCCCGGCGGCGAGGGCGGGCGCGATCTTCCAACTGGCCTGCAGCAGGGGGTAGTTCCAGGGCGTGATCATCGCGCAGACGCCGACCGGCTCGTGCACGACCACGCTGTGGACGTCGGGCGAGCCGGCGTCGACCACACGGCCCGGGGCCTCGGCGGCGACCAGGTCGGCGAAGTAGCGGAAGGCGTCGGCGACGCAGTCGACGTCGATCCGGCCCTCCTCGAGGGTCTTGCCCGCGTCGCGGCTCTCCAGCAGGCCGAGCCGCTCCCGGTCGCGGACGAGCAGGTCGGCGACGCGGCGCAGCAGCGCGGCGCGCTCGGCGACGGGCGTGCGGGGCCACTCGCCCTCGTCGAAGGCGCGCCGGGCGGCGGCGACCGCCAGGTCGGCGTCCCGCTCGTCGCCCTCCGCGACCACGGCGAACGGCAGGGCGTCCGCGGGGTCGAGGATCTCGCGCGTGGCGCCGGAGACGGCCGCTCGCCACTCCCCTCCCGCGTGGATGGTGGCGCGCGCCTGGAGTTCCGTACTTTCGGCCATGCTCGGTCAAGCCTTCCGTTCCTGTTCAGTGCCCCTGTGTGACATGCGGGTCACTCACGGACCGGGTGCACCTGCCCTGGCCCCCGGGATGCATGCGCGATCCATGGCCGAAAGTGCGCTGCGTCACGGGAAATGCGGGCGGAGCGGAACAAAAGGCCGCGGTGCCGAGCCGGTTGGCCTCCGTCGCCGGGCTCAGTCCAGTGCCGGGTCCGCCGCGCAGGTCGTGTGCGGCGGGCAGAAGTGGCGGCGGGCCGTGTCGAGCAGTTCGCGTTCGTCCTCGCGGCCGTCCGCGTCGGGACCGTAGGCGGCGATCGCGTACACCCTGCCGTCCGCGGCCCGGAACCGGTCGTCGACGACGTGCCAGGTGCCGACGTCGGGTTCGCCCTTGATCGAGGCGGCGAGGTACTCGAGCCGGGCGCCGGTGACGCCGCCGTCGTCCAGCTGCCGCAGGGACAGCTTCCTGAAGCCCGCGGCCTTCGGTGTCGCGTCGGAGAGGAACAGGTCGAAGGACGCCTCGGGGGACGCCTCCTCCACCTCGAACACCTGCAGCCGCCGTTCGCCGTCCGCACTGCGGTAATGGACCACGTCCATCCCGTACTGGGAGGGCACCGCCCGGCGCGTCCAGCCCGGCGGCCGGGCGAGGGTGAAGCCCTCGGCGTCCTCGTGGAGCTCGTATCCGGCGGGGAGCCCGGCGGCCGGGTCGGACGGCGTGGCCGGGTCGTCGGCGGACGGCGTGCCCGGATCGTCGGTGGTAGGCCCGGTGCCCGGCGTGCCCGGCGACGACGGTCCGGCCGTCGGGGAGGTGCTCGCCGGCACCGCACCGTCGTCCCTGCCGCCGCCCGGACCGTCCGCGCCGTCGCCGTCACCGACCAGCAGGGTCAGCACCAGGGCCGCGGCGACTCCGGCCGCGACGGCCCCGCCCAGCACGGACCACACCAGCCGGCGGCTGTGCCCGCGGGCGGCGGGCGGCCCCGGGGCCGCCCGGTCGGCGACGGTCCAGGAGTCGTCGTACGGCACCTCGGGGGCGGACCAGGCCGCACCGTCCGGCTGCCCGCCGCCGCGGCCCTGCGGCACGGGGGGCGGGGAGCCGGGGCGGGGCGGCGGGGGCGGGGTGGCCGGGGCCGTCCCCCCGGTGCCGTCCTCCCAGCGCTGGGTCTCCTCGTTCCAGTACCTCGGTCCCCCGCTCATCGCACTCCTCTCAGGTCTCCACGAGCCGCGTCCCCGGTCCTCACATGCCGAGCAGCCCGGCGACGGTCCCCGCCGACGCGAACAGCGCCAGGACGGCCTGGGCGTCGTCGAGCAGTTCCCGCAGCCGCTGGAGGCGGCCCTCGCCGGCCGTGCCGGTGCGGGCGATCTCCTCCTCGGTCTCCGCGAGGGCCGCCTCCAGCCGTGCGGTCTGCTCGCTCTCGCGCACCCGGGTCAGATCGGCGCGCAGTTCGCGTACGGCGTTCAGCAGCTCCTCGGCCGCCGCGTCGCGCTCCGCCGGGGCGCCGTGGTGGTGGCTCTCGGCGTGCGCGTGGCTGCCGATGGCGAAGGTGGCGTGCGACGCGTTGCCGATGTGGACGCTCGGCTCCTGGGAGGCCATGGCTAGTCGGATCCCTTCTGCGGCCGGGGGCCGCCGGTCGTGGAGGTGGCACGGGCGTCACCGCCGACGGCGAACGTGGCACCCTCGGCGTGGTCGATCTGCACGGCGCCCCTGCTGAAGTTGACGATCTTCTGCACGAACTCGCCGGTCTGGTAGCCGGCGTCGGCCAGGGCCAGGCGCACCCCGTTGCCGACGCGGTCCTGGATGCTCCTGAGGTAGCGGGTGGCGTCCATCTCCTGGAAGGTGGAGCCGACGGGCACCGAGGCCAGCTCGCGCACGGAGACGGCGGGGCCGTCGGGCAGCGCGCCCGCGTGGCCGCCGGTCAGCAGCCGCCACGCGTACCCCAGGCCCCGGGCGAGGGTGACCAGGGAGCGGCCCGCGGAGCCGGGCACCAGGGCGAACGCCCCGGCCGCCTTGCCCAGCACGCTGTTGTGGCGGAACCGGTGGGCGGCGCGGTCGGCGTCCTTGAAGTCCGCGCGCACCGGGGTCAGCACGTGCGGGGCGATCTCCAGCATGAGCATGCGGCCCTGCGTGTGGACCCGTACGAAGACGGTGACGACCAGCTCCTCCTCCCAGCCGCCGACCCGGATGCGCAGGAAGTGCCGCCGCTTCTCGGCGCCCTCCTCGACGGCACGCGCCCGGTGCCGTTCGAACTCGTGCGGGCCGTAGGGGGCCTCCTCGCGGCGGGAGAGCCCCTCGGCGGGCAGGAACACGCACTCGTCGATCTCCAGCCGGCGCAGCCGGTCGCGCACCCCGGCACCCGCGTACTCGGAGGGCGTGCGCAGCTGTTCGAGCAGGGGCCGGACCCGGTCGAGGACGACGCGGTTGCTGAGCGGCTGCTGCTCCTTCTCCGGGTCCGGCCGCAGTTCGACGGCGAGCACCCAGGTGTCGTACGCCGCTCCGGCCCCGCAGAACGGGCGCGCCTCGTGGTACATGACCAGCGGCGCGTGCTGTTCCAGCCGGATGCGCCCCATCAGCCGCCGGAAGCGGTGGCCCTCCGCGTGTTCGGCGGGGTCCTCGGAGGCGTTCGGGAAGCGCCGCGGGGACAGTTCGGCGGTGAGCGCGCGGGCGAACTGGTCGCGCTGCGCGGCCGCGCACAGCGCGATGAGCACGAGCACCGCGATCCCGAACCAGGCCTGCCACACCTCGGCCATCCCGGTGGCGCCGTCGAGGGAGGGGGCCACCACGTCGCCGACGTCCAGCTCGCCGGAGCCGCCGTAGCCGTAGGGATCGTAGGAACCGGAGGAGGACCCGTACGAGGAGCCGTCGTCCGCGCCGCCGCCGAACGCGACGAGGACCAGGACGGCCAGGAACACCACGAACGTGGCACGGCCCCACCAGCGCATCAGGAACGCGATGATCCGCCGGTACAGGTGCGGCTGCTCCGCTCGGCCCCTGACCCAGGGCGCCAGGGCGAGCAGCACACTGGGCCACAGGAAGAGGGCCAGCAGCCAGCCGCTCAGCGGCATGCCGACCACCCACAGCGCGACGACGGCCGCGGACCACAGCAGCTCCTGCCGCCTGGCCCGCAGCGCGTGCGCGAGGACCCGGGCCGCGTCGAAGCCGAGGGACGGGGCCACGATCCGCTGCTCGTTGAGGTACAGCTCGTCGATGACGCGGTCCCGGTAGCCGGAATCCAGGTACGCGCCCGCGCACAGCAGCCGGGTGGCCTCGCTGGCGTGCGGCGGCGTGGGCGGCGGAAGGTCCGCCGGCGTTCCGGTGTCCGTGTGTGGCGGCTGTTGCGGCAGGTGTGCGGTGCTCACGGCGCTCCCCCGATGCGCGACAAGTCCCTTGCGGACCTCAGAGACTGAAACCCCATCAGCTTAGGGGACGAGTGGGGCCGCACAGAACCGGATTGTCAAGTGAGGGATCGTGTGAAACCCGCCCCTCCGCGGGGCCGCCCCCTTCCGGTGCCGCCCCCTTCCGGTGCCGCCTCCCTCCAGCGCCACCCCCTTCCTCCGCGCCGCCCTTTCCGGCACCCGGGTCGCCATGGACCTCCCGGAGTTCTTTGACTAAAGTCAAAGAATGGAGTCGGTGCCGACGGAGCAGGTGGCGGCCTTCCGCCGCTTCAACCGCTACTTCACCCGCCGTATCGGTGTTCTGAACGACCACTACCTGGGCCAGGACCGCCCGCTCGGCGAGGCCCGCCTGCTGTTCGAGATCGCCGGGCACCCCGGCGGGGCGGTGTCCCTGCGCGAGCTCAGGACCCGCCTGGGCCTGGACGCCGGATACCTCAGCCGCATGACGAGGACGCTGGAGGCGCAGGGCATGGTCCGGCTGAGCGCGCACCCCGACGACAACCGGCTGCGCATGGTCGAACTGACCCCGGCCGGACGCGTCGAGGTCCAGGAGCAGAACCGGCGCGCCGACGCGCTCGCCACCGGCGTCCTGGCGGGGCTCGGCCCCTCCGAGCGCCGGCGGCTCACCGAGGCCATGGCGACCGCCCAGCGCCTGCTGCGGCTCGCGGCCGTCACCGTCGAACGCGTCGACGGCCACGCCCCGGACGCGCGCGCCTGCCTGGACGCGTACGCCGCCGACCTCGACACCCGCTTCCCCGAGGGCTTCGGCAGGTCCGACCTGGTGGCGCCGCAGGAGGTGTCCGGGGACGCGGGCGCCTTCTTCGTCGCCTGCGAGGAGGGCCGCCCGGTGGGGTGCGGCGCGCTGCGCCGGCTGGACGCGGACGCCGGCGAGATCCGGCACGTGTGGGTCCACCCGGACGCCCGCCGCCTCGGCCTCGCCCGCCGCCTGCTGGCCGCGCTGGAGGCGGAGTCCCTCGGCCGCGGCTGGACGCTGGTACGGCTCGGCACGCACGCGGTGCTCACCGAGGCGCAGGCGATGTACCGGTCCTGTGGCTACACGGAGATCCCGGCGTACGCCGACCACGTCTACGCCCACCACTGGTTCGAGAAGCGGCTGGCATCCCCCGGGAGCTGACCGGCCGCCCGCCCGGGTTCCCCCGAGCGGCCGCAGGCCCCGCTCCGGAGGAACCGGGGCGGGGCCTGTGCGGGGGCCGGCGGGAGAGCCGTGGACGGCTCAGATGAGGCCGAGGCCGCGGACCGCCTCGCGCTCCTCCTCGAGCTCCTTGACGGAGGCGTCGATGCGGGCGCGGGAGAACTCGTTGATCTCCAGCCCCTGGACGATCTCGTACTTGCCGTCCTTGCAGGTGACCGGGAAGGAGGAGATCAGGCCCTCCGGGACGCCGTAGGAGCCGTCCGACGGGATGCCCATGGAGACCCAGTCGCCCTCCGGGGTGCCGTTGACCCACGAGTAGATGTGGTCGACGGCGGCGTTGGCGGCGGAGGCGGCCGACGAGGCGCCGCGGGCCTCGATGATGGCGGCGCCGCGCTTGGCGACGGTCGGGATGAACTCCTCGGCCAGCCACTTCTCGTCGTTGACGGCCTCGGCGGCGTTCTTGCCGGCGACGGTGGCGTGGAAGATGTCGGGGTACTGGGTGGCGGAGTGGTTGCCCCAGATCGTCAGCTTCTTGATCTCGGAGACCGGGACGCCCGTCTTCTTCGACAGCTGGGTCAGGGCGCGGTTGTGGTCCAGGCGGGTCATCGCGGTGAAGCGCTCGGCCGGGACGTCCGGGGCGGCGGCCTGCGCGATGAGCGCGTTGGTGTTGGCCGGGTTGCCGACGACCAGGACGCGGATGTCGTCCGCGGCGTGGGCGTTGATGGCCTGGCCCTGCGGCTTGAAGATGCCGCCGTTGGCCTCCAGGAGGTCACCGCGCTCCATGCCCTTGGTGCGCGGGCGGGCGCCCACCAGGAGGGCGACGTTGGCGCCGTCGAAGGCGACGTTCGGGTCGTCCGTGATGTCGATGCCCTGGAGCAGCGGGAACGCGCAGTCGTCGAGCTCCATGGCCGTGCCCTCGGCCGCCTTCAGCGCGGGCGTGATCTCCAGGAGGCGCAGCCTGACCGGCACGTCCGCGCCGAGCAGCTGGCCGGAGGCGATGCGGAAGAGCAGGGCGTAACCGATCTGGCCGGCCGCGCCGGTGACGGTGACGTTCACGGGAGTGCGGGTCATGGCGTTCTCCGTATGACAGCTGGCGGTGGGGCGTCCCTGCCCCGGGCGTTTGATCGATCTCTTGGCGTCAAGAGAGATCAGCGGTCAGGCTATCGCGCATCCGGCATCCCGGACGGCCGGGCCCGTGTGGCCCACCCCACAGAGCCGGCCCCGCACACGAGAGGCGGCCGCCCGTCCGGGAGAGGGGGGACGAAGGCGGCCGCCGTACAGGGGAACCGACCGTGCCGGACTCCCGTGGGGGTACCTTCCGCCTGCCCCGCCCCGGCCGGCCCATTCCCGGGAAACGCCGATTCTTCCTCGCGGGCGGCCGGGACCTGTCCGGCCCCGGCGGACGGGCGGCCGGTCCGCGGCCGGCCCCGCACCGGCGCCGACCGGTCATCACACCGGGTCCGGCCGGTCACCGCACCGGCACCAGCCGGTCATCACACCGGGTCCGGCCGGTCATCACACCGGTTCCGGCCGCCCGGTCACTCCGTGCAGCCCTTCTGGCCGGACGCCAGCGTCACGCACGCCGTGGCCTCGTCCGCGTCCTTCACCGCGACCATCGGCGTGTACGCGATCGCGTCCCCGACCGCCGTGATGCTCCCGCTCTGCCTGGCCTTCCCGGCGGTCACCCGGACCTGGTCGCCCTGCGCCGCCTGGGTGATGCGGCCCCACGCGGCCCGGCAGGTCTCGCTGTAGCGGACCTCCACGACGGTCGTGCCGACGGTCGCGGTCTTGGCCGTGGTGACCAGGTCACCGCTGCACCCCATGCGCTCCGCGTCCTTGCCGGTGCAGCCGTCCCCGCTGCACTTCACCCCGGCCGGCAGGTCCGGGTCGGCGCTCACGGACGGGGAGGGCCGCTCGGCACCGCCCTCGTTCTTCCCGTCCCCGCCGCCGAGGAGGAGGAACGCGCCGGCGATCACCACCAGCACCCCCACCACTCCGGCGAGGAACATCGTCATGCGCCCCTTGCCCGGAGCGCCGCCGGCGCCGGACGGGGGCCGGACGCCGCCGCGCGGCGGCCCGCCGTGCGTCCGGCCGTCCCCGCCGGGCCCCGCGGGCGCGGCGCCGGACCCCGGGACGGCACCCGGGCGGGCGCCGGCACCGGCACCCGCCGCGCGTCCGGCCGTGCCCGAAGGGCCCCGGTACCCGGCGATCCCCCAGGAATTGACCTCCGGGGAACCGGACCGCCCGGCGTCCTCCCGTGCGTCGCGCACGCCGCCCGCCGAGTCCTGGACCTCCGGAGCCGTCGGCTGCTGCGGCACGCTGGGCACCACGCCCGCCGGACCGGCGACGCCCGGCGTGACCGTGGCGCTGCGGCCCTTGCGGGCCGGTCCGCCGCCGGCGTCGGTCCGGGGCGCCGCGCCGAACTCGCTGAGCGCCGCGCGCGCCTGCGAGATCCGGATCGCCTCCATGGTCATGTCGTGGCGCATCTCCGAGCGGCTCCAGGCGCGCTCGGCGAGCTCCCACATGGTGGTCAGATGGACCGGGTTGGTCCCGGTGACCTCGGCCAGGGCCACGATCGCGCCCTTGGGCGCGAGGAGCCGGCCGTTCAGGTAGCGCTCCCAGGACGTCTTGCTGTAGCCCGTGCGGTCGGCCACCGACGCGATGCTCAGGCCGCTGCGGTCCACGAGCCGCCGCAGCTGGCTGGTGAACTCCCTGATCTGCGGATCGAGTTCATCGGGCAAGGCCCTCCAACGAGGCATTGCTACCCCCCTCTTCCCCCCGGTTCGTGCTGGTGTTTCCCCCGCGCAAGGTGCCCTCGGCCGAGTCCCCGGTCTGGCTACCCACAGGGATGCGCCCGGCCAGGATCTCAGTTCCCGGGGTGGGGGCGCACGGGAGCGTCAGGGGCGCGGGCACGCACCGTTGCACGCCCGGCCGCTCGCGGTCCAGTGTCCCATCGGCGGTCCCCCTCACCGCACAGGGCCCTCGGCCGGCGTTCGGGGCGCCCCGGACCGTCCCGGTTTTCCACGTTAGCCCTGCCATCGGACCACTTCGCACCGAATCCGCGAACTTGTCAACACTGTCAATACTGTCAATACATCGACACACAGAAACCACAGATGCGTACACACGGGCCCCGGCGGCCCCGCGCACCGCGGCGCACACCGGGACGGGGGTCGGAGGCACGTAGCGGAACGGTCACTTCCGTGCCACAGCGCACGGACAGACGTTGAACGGCCCCTTCGCGGTGCAGCAGGGTTGTCCCCGGCGGCGGCCCGTCCTCCCACGGGGGAGGGGACGGGCCGCCGCCCGGCCGACCGCTAACCGCTCACCGTGAAGTGCAGCATGTCCTTCAGGAACGGGACCTCCAGCCACGGCCACGGCGTCGGCTGCGCCATCATCGCCAGCAGGACGATCACCAGGCCCAGCACGCCGTACGTGACGATGTCCGTGAAGCGGGAGCGCACGGCGAGCATGCCGACGTCGGGCACGAGCCAGCGCAGCGCGGCGCCGCCGAGCAGCGCGGTCCCGATCAGCAGCGTGCCCGGGCGGAACAGGTCCAGCGCGGTCAGCAGCAGGCCGAGCCCGGCCACGCTCAGCACGGCGAGGACGGGCCACTGCCGGGCGGGCGCCGGGGCGTCACCGGGCGCGGCCCGGCCGCCGCCCTCGGGGGGCGCGGTGTCCCTGGTGAACAGCGGGAAGCGGCGGGTGACGCGCCGCGGCCGCCCCTCGGCGTCGGGCGCGCTGATGGGGTCCCGGACCGTGATCTCGCCGGTCTCGTCGGTCCCGACGCCCGTGTCGGTGCCGGCGGTCGCGGCGGTCCCGACGCCCGTGTCGGTGCCGGCGGTCGCGGCGGTCCCGTCGGCCGTGCCCGTCCCGTCGGCCGTGCCGGTCCGCTCGGGACCGCCCCCGGTCCTGCCCTCAGCCGACACTGCGCTCCGCCGCCTCGACCACGTTGACGAGCAGCTGGGCGCGGGTCATCGGGCCGACCCCGCCGGGGTTCGGGGACAGGAAGCCGGCGACCTGCGCGACGTCCGGGTGGACATCGCCCACGATCTTGCCCTCGGCGCTGCGGGAGACGCCGACGTCGAGGACGGCCGCGCCCGGCTTGACGTCCTCGGGCCGGATCAGGTGGGCGGAGCCGGCCGCGGCGATGACCACGTCCGCGCGCTTCAAGTGCGCCGACAGGTCGCGGGTGCCGGTGTGGCACTGGGTCACGGTGGCGTTCTCGCTGCGGCGGGTCAGCAGCAGCGGCATCGGGCGGCCGATGGTCACGCCGCGGCCCACGACCACGACCTCGGCGCCCTTGAGCTCCACGCCGTAGCGGCGCAGCAGGGTGAGGATGCCGTTGGGGGTGCAGGGCAGCGGGGCGGGCTCGTTGAGGACGAGGCGCCCGAGGTTCATCGGGTGCAGGCCGTCGGCGTCCTTGTCCGGGTCCATCAGCTCCAGGATGCGGTTCTCGTCGATGCCCCTGGGCAGCGGCAGCTGGACGATGTAGCCGGTGCAGGCCGGGTCCTCGTTCAGCTCGCGGACGACCGCCTCGATCTCCGCCTGGGTGGCCGTGGCGGGCAGTTCGCGCTGGATGGAGGCGATGCCCACCTGGGCGCAGTCGCGGTGCTTGCCGGCGACGTACTTCTGGCTGCCGGGGTCGTCCCCGACCAGGATCGTGCCGAGGCCGGGCGTGACGCCCTTCTCCTTCAGCGCCGCCACGCGGGCGGTCAGATCGGACTTGATCGCGGCTGCGGTGGCCTTGCCATCGAGAATCTGGGCGGTCATGGCCCCCATCCTCGCGGATGACCGGGTCCCGGTTCCAATCCGGGCCCGGCCCGGCACCCGCGGGCGCCCGTCCCGGGCCTGTCCGCCGGTCGGCCGGCCCACACGACGGCGGCCTCCGGTCCTCCCCCGCGGGGGAGGACCGGAGGCCGTCCGGCGCGCGCTCCTAGTGGAAGAAGTGGCGCGTGCCCGTGAAGTACATCGTGATGCCGGCCTTCTCGGCGGCCTCGACGACCTGCTCGTCACGGACCGAACCGCCCGGCTGGACGATGGCCCTGACCCCGGCGGCGCTCAGCACGTCGATGTTGTCGGGGAAGGGGAAGAAGGCGTCGGACGCGGCGAACGAACCCCGGGCGCGCTCGGCGCCCGCCCGCTCCACCGCCAGCCTGCAGGAGTCGACGCGGTTGACCTGGCCCATGCCGACGCCGACCGAGGCGCCGTCCTTGGCGAGGAGGATGGCGTTGGACTTGACGGCCCGGCACGCCTTCCAGGCAAAGGCGAGGTCCGCGAGCTCGGCCTCGCCCAGCGCCTCGCCGGTGGCCAGGGTCCAGTTCGCCGGGTCGTCGCCGTCGGCCTGCAGCCGGTCCGTGACCTGCAGCAGCGCGCCGCCGTCGATCGGCTTGACCTCGACGCGGTCGGAGGGGCCGTCGGGGCAGCGCAGCACGCGGATGTTCTTCTTCCTGGTGAGCACCTCCAGGGCGCCCTCCTCGTAGCCGGGCGCGACGATGACCTCGGTGAAGATCTCCGCGACCTGCTCGGCCATCTCCTTGGACACCGGCCGGTTGACGGCGATGACCCCGCCGAACGCGGACAGCGGGTCGCAGGCGTGCGCCTTGCGGTGCGCCTCGGCGACGTCGGCGCCGATCGCGATGCCGCACGGGTTGGCGTGCTTGATGATCGCCACGCACGGCTCGTCGTGGTCGTACGCGGCACGGCGGGCGGCGTCCGTGTCCGTGTAGTTGTTGTACGACATCTCCTTGCCGTGCAGCTGCTCGGCCTGGGCGAGGCCGCCGCCCGCGGCGGAGCCGCCGGCCGACGCCGTGGAGAGGTAGAGGGCGGCGGGCTGGTGCGGGTTCTCGCCGTAGCGCAGGGTGTGCGCGCGCTCCCAGGTGGCGCCGAGGAAGTCGGGGAACTGCGAGTCGTCGACGGGCGCGTAGGAACTCGCGAACCAGCTCGCGACCGCCACGTCGTACGCGGCCGTGTGCCGGAAGGCCTCGGCGGCCAGGCGTCGGCGGGTGGCCAGGTCGAAGCCGCCGTCACGCACCGCGGCGAGGACGTCGGCGTAGCGGGCCGGGTTGGTGACGACGGCGACCGACGGGTGGTTCTTGGCGGCAGCGCGCACCATCGAGGGGCCGCCGATGTCGATCTGCTCGACGCACTCGTCGGGCGAGGCGCCCGAGGCGACGGTCTCGCGGAACGGGTACAGGTTGACGACGACGAGGTCGAACGGCTCGACACCGAGCTCGGCGAGCTGGTTCCGGTGGTCCTCCAGCCGCAGGTCGGCGAGGATGCCGGCGTGCACCTTCGGGTGCAGGGTCTTGACGCGGCCGTCCAGGCACTCGGGGAAGCCGGTGAGCTCCTCGACCTTGGTGACGGGGACGCCGGCGCCGGCGATCCTCGCGGCCGTGGACCCGGTGGAGACGAGCTCGACACCGGCCTCGTGCAGGCCGCGCGCGAGTTCCTCGAGCCCGGTCTTGTCGTAGACGCTGACGAGCGCCCGGCGAAGGGGCCGCTTGTTGCTCTCGGCGGTCACTGGATAACTACCTTTCGTCCCTCGATGCGATAGCCGTTGCGGGCGAGCCGCCCCACGACCTCGACGAGCAGCCTTCGCTCGACTTCCTTGATGCGCTCGTGCAGCGCGCTCTCGTCGTCCTCGTCCCGGACCTCCACCACGCCCTGGGCGATGATGGGTCCGGTGTCGACGCCGTCGTCGACGAAGTGGACGGTGCAGCCGGTGACCTTGGCGCCGTACGCGAGCGCGTCCCGCACGCCGTGGGCTCCCGGGAAACTGGGCAGCAGCGCGGGGTGGGTGTTGACGAACCGCCCGCCGAACCGCGCGAGGAACTCCTTGCCGACGATCTTCATGAACCCGGCGGAGACGACCAGGTCGGGCTCGTGGGCGGCGACGGCCGCGGCGAGGGCCGCGTCCCACTCCTCGCGGGTGCCGTGGTCCTTGACCTTGCACACGAACGTCGGCAGTCCGGCGCGCTCGGCGCGCGCGAGCCCCTCGATGCCCTCGCGGTCGGCGCCGACGGCCACGACCTCGGCACCGTAGGCCTCGGGTCCGGTGGCGGCGATCTCGTCGAGGAGCGCCTGCAGGTTGGTGCCGGATCCGGAGACCAGCACGACGAGGCGCTTGGCGCGCCGGTCCGCGGGCTTGGCGGCCACGGTGGGGGCCTTTCTCGGGGAAGCGTCTGTGCGTGGACGACCGGCGCACGAGGCTCCGCTTTGTGCATTCCTACGAATGCTTCGCGTCCCCCGATACGGGGAAGCCTACGAAGCGGTCGACCGTCAGCAACGATACCGGCACACCTGGCGGCCCCCACGGGACGGGGGCGTGGCCGGAAGGTAGCGTCTGGAAGGAACCGGGCCGGGAAGGCTCGGGAACGTCGTGCGCGCACCGCGCGTTCACGGAAGGACGGGCCCGGGCCGGATCCGGGCCGCAAGCCGCCGGGACGTTCGGCCCGGTCGTCGTCGACACGTCGTGATTCACCAAGGGGAAGACGCTCACTTGATGCCGGACCGCAGCCTGCGACTCCTCACGTTCCCCCAGCAGTCGGCGCAGGGAGGGGAGCGCGGCGCCGTGTTGCTGCGGGAGCGCCCCGCCTCCCCGCCCGACGCCCCCTCGGGCGACGGCGACGCGCGCGGCCGCGGCTCCCAGGAGGACAACCCCTTCGCCCCGCCGCCTGAGGGCACGCCGGACCGCCCCTGGCAGCCGCGGCACCCGTCGGGCGACGAGGGCGGCTCCCAGGAGGGCGGCGGCCGCTCGCCCTGGGGCCGGCAGTGGAGCGACCGCCAGCCCGGCCGCTCCCCCGACGGCTTCGGCGAGCGTCCCCGCAGCCCCGAGACCCCGGGCGGCGGCCAGCCCCCGGGCCCGCGCTGGGACCCGGCGGACCCGGCCCAGCGCCGCGCCCGCTACGCCCTGCTGTGCGGCATGTGGGCCTTCTTCTTTGCCCTCTTCAGCTGGGCGTACGCGGCCCTGCTGCTGGGTGCCCTCGCCCTGTACTGGGGCATCAGCTCCCTGCGCGCCAAGCCCCGCACCCCCGACCCGGACGGCCCGGCCCCCGGGCAGACCGGCCGCCCCCAGACCACGGCGGCGGTGAGCGGTCTGGTCACGGCGTCCCTGGCCCTCGTCCTGGTCGCCATGTCCTTCACCGCGCAGCTGGTCTACCGCGACTACTACACCTGCGCCAACGACGCCCTCACCAACGAGGCGAGGCAGGCCTGCACCGACCTTCTGCCGAAGGAGCTGCGCGGCCTGCTGGGCACGAACGGCTGACCGGGGCCGGCCGGCAGAGGGCCGGCCGGCCAGGGTTCACGCACCGGCGTCCGGCGCCTCCCGCGGCTCTGGTTCCGGCTCCGGCTCCGGCTCCGGCGAGCGGGACTCACGCGTTCCCGGGGAGGCGGGGCCGGCGGGCAGGAAGTCGTACGAGTCGTAGAGGTCGTGATCGTAGGTGTCGTAGGTGTCGTACGAGTCGTAGGAACCGCGGGAGTCCCGGGGCTCCGGTCCGGTCCCGGACGCGGTAGCGGCGTCGCGGGTCTCCGGGGCACCGGGGATCTCCGGAACGCCGGGAACCGCCCCTCCCCCCTCACGCCCCTTCTCCCCCGCCCGCGAGAACCAGCCGCTCCCCGGACGCCACGCCCTCCGCGGCCGTCGCCCGTCCGGGCCGCCGGCCCCCGCCGCCTCCGCGCGCGGCGGTCCGATCCGCACCACCCACTCGCGGCACCCCCGCCCCCGCAGCCGCCCGGCACGGACCCACAGCGCCACGGGCACCGCCACCGCCCCGATCCACAGCAGCGCGGCACCCCCCACCTGCCACCACATCGGGCCGAACCGCGCCAGCGCGGCCGTCCCGAGCGGCCCGCCCGCCAGTTCCGCGAGCCCCGCCAGGGCGCCCGCGCACAGCACGGCCGCCACCCCGGCCGCCCCGGCGGTCCGCCACCGGGACCACCCGGCACCCCCGCCCCGCCCGTCCCCCGCTCCGGGCACCCCGGGCCCCCCAGGCGCGCTTTCGGAGGCGTCCCTGCCCACGCAGCACCCCACCACCGCCCCGGCCACCACCGGGAGCACCCCCGCCGCCCAGGTCACCGGCGTCCCCGGCCCCGGCTCCGGCACCGCCGCCAGCAGCGGGAACGAGGGCAGCAGCGGGGCCGGGGCGGAGGCCAGCGGGGTCACGGGATGACCGGCGCCGAGGGCGAAGCCGGGCCCGAGGGCGTACGCCGCCGCCCACACCGCCGCGTTCGGCACCAGCGCCACGCACAGCAGCAGCACCGCGAACCGCCCCGACCAGACCTCCGTCAGCTGCAGCAGCGACGTCCGGGCCGCCCCGCCGTGCCACACCAGCGACGCCGCCAGCAGGCACGCCCCGCCCCCGACCAGCACCAGCACCCCCGCACCGGCCGCGCGCGCCGCGCCGCCCAGGTGCGCGTCCGGGCCGAGGAGGAGGTGCCGCAGCCCTCTGGGCACCAGCGTCCCCAGCACCCGTTCCAGCGGCCCGCCCGGACGGCCGTACGCCGTCCACACGCCGGCCCCCGCCGCGCCGGCGGCGACCAGCGGCACGCACACCCCCGCCGACGTCCACGACGGCCGCAGCGGACCGCCCGCCGCGTACAGGGCGGCGAGCGCGCCGACGGCGAGGTAGCCGAGCACGACACCCAGCCACGCCGTACGGCCGGAGACGGAAGCCGGCGCCGGCGCGCGCCGGTGCCCGGTGTCCTCGCCGTCCGCCGCGGCGTCCCCGTCCGCGACGTCCCGTGCCGCCCGGTGCACCAGCCACACCGGCAGCGCGAGCAGCAGCAGCGGCGGGACCCCCACGGGCGCGGGGAGGCCGGAGAGCGTGTCGGCGCGGATCAGCTCGGCACCGTGCGCCAGCAGCCACAGCGCCGCCGCGACGTGCAGCACACCGCCCGGCCCGCTGTCGGGGTAGGGCGAACTGATCCACAGCAGGGTGGCGAGCAGGGCGGACGAAGCGAGGCCCAGGCCCGCCGCGACCGCACCGGCGAGAAGGCCGGCGGTCAGTCCGGGCGCCCGGTCGCGCAGCCGGGTCGGCAGGGGCCACAGGGACGGTCGGCGAACGGTCGTCTGGCTCACGCCCGCCATGCTCCCAACGACACGCGCCGCACGGTCGTAACAGGCGAATCACCGCTGTGTCGCCCAATATACGTTTATGTACTTTCTCGTACGGAGGGGCGTCCGGTGACGCAGACGGAGGAGTGCCCTGTGACGGAGAGTCCGGCGATCCCGCTTCCCCCGCCCGGGGAGCGCCGACGCCTGCGTGAGGCCGGTGCGCTGACGCAGGCTCAGGTGGCCCGCCGGGTGGGCGTCTCCCGCGAGAGGGTGCGCGCGTGGGAGACCGGCCGGGCCACCCCGCAGGGCCGGAAACGGGAGGCGTACGCGCGGCTCCTGGCCTCGCTCGCCGAGTCGGCCCGTCAAGGGCCGCCGGGGCGGACCGGGGGGATCGCGCCCGGGACGGCGTCCGCCGAGCCCGCCCCGTCCGAAGCGATGGCGATGCCGACGGCGGTTCCGGGGTACGGGTCCGTACCGCGACGGGAGCGGGAGCGGGAGCGGAGGCCGGCACCGGCCCGCCCGCTGACGCCCGCTCAGGCCTTCGACGAGCTGTACGAGTTCTGCGCCCCCGCCCTCGTCCGGCAGGCGTACCTGCTGACCGGGCGCCGCGAGCTGGCGCGCGAGTCGGTCGAGCGGGCCTTCCTGCTCGCCTGGCAGCGCTGGCCCGAGGTGGCGTGCGACCGCGACCCGGCGAGCTGGGTGCGGGCGGCGGCGTACGACTGCGCGCTCTCGCCCTGGCACCGGTTCCGCCCCCGTCACCGGCACCCCGAGCCGCCGCCCTCCGACGCCTGCGACCGCGCCCTGCTGGACGCCCTGCTGCGGCTCCCGCCGCCGTGCCGCCGCACCCTCGTGCTGTACGACGGCGTCGGCCTCGACCTGCCGGAGACCGCGGCGGAGACGGAGGCCAGCACTCCGGCGACCGCCGCCCGGCTGCTGCGCGCGCGCCGGGCCGTCGCCGAGCGGCTGCCCGAGCTCGCGGACCCGGCCGTACTCCACCGGCGACTGGCCGAACTGGCCTCCGCCGAGCGGCTGCGGGCCGCCAGGCCGTCGGCGGTCCGGACGGGCAGCGAGCGCCACGCCCGCTTCTGGACCCGGGCCGCCGTCGCCTTCACGGTCGCCCTCATCGGCGCGACGGCCCTCACGCTCCACACGGCTCCGACGAAGTACGAGCCGCCCGTGCCGCCCGGCGAGAAGGTCCAGGGGGTGCCGCCGCCGGTGGCGCCGGGGCCGCTGTCGGAGCAGGAGCGGGAGCTGCGGGCCAAGCTGCGGCAGGAGTGGCAGCACGGTCCGGAACGGCTGGTGCCCCATCCCGGATAGGCCGGTGGCCCGCACGGCCCCGGACAGGCCGGTGGGCCCGGCCCCGTCACGGGGCCGGGCCCACCGGTACGTGGCCGGGGGTCAGCCGGCCAGGATCTCGCGCGCCAGCCTCGCCGTCTCGGTCGGCGTCTTGCCGACCTTGACGCCGGCGGCCTCCAGGGCCTCCTTCTTGGCCTGGGCGGTGCCGGAGGAGCCGGAGACGATGGCGCCGGCGTGGCCCATGGTCTTGCCCTCGGGCGCGGTGAAGCCCGCGACGTAGCCGACGACCGGCTTGGTCACGTTCTCCTTGATGAAGGCCGCGGCCCGCTCCTCGGCGTCGCCGCCGATCTCGCCGATCATGACGATCAGGTCGGTGTCGGGGTCGTCCTGGAACGCCTTCAGCGCGTCGATGTGGGTGGTGCCGATGATCGGGTCACCGCCGATGCCGACGCAGGTGGAGAAGCCGATGTCGCGCAGCTCGTACATCATCTGGTACGTCAGCGTGCCGGACTTCGACACCAGGCCGATGCGGCCCGGCTTGGTGATGTCGGCCGGGATGATGCCGGCGTTCGACTGGCCCGGGGTGATCAGACCGGGGCAGTTCGGGCCGATGATGCGGGTCTTGTTGCCCTTCTTGCCGGCGTACGCCCAGAAGGACGCCGTGTCGTGCACGGCGATGCCCTCGGTGATGACGACCGCGAGCGGGATCTCGGCGTCGATGGCCTCGACGACGGCGTCCTTGGTGAACTTCTCCGGGACGAAGATGACCGTGACGTCGGCGCCGGTCTTCTCGATGGCCTCCTTGACGGTGCCGAAGACGGGTACCTCGGTGCCGTCGAAGTCGACGCTGGTGCCCGCCTTGCGGGGGTTCACGCCGCCGACGATGTTCGTGCCGGACGCCAGCATGCGGCGGGTGTGCTTCTGACCCTCCGAGCCGGTCATGCCCTGGACGATGACCTTGGATTCCTTGGTGAGGAAGATAGCCATGGTTGTTGGTACCTCGTCCCTTACTTCGCGGCAGCAGCCAGCTCGGCGGCCTTGTCGGCCGCGCCGTCCATGGTGTCCACGCGCTGCACGAGCGGGTGGTTGCGGTCGTCGAGGATCTTGCGGCCCAGCTCGGCGTTGTTGCCGTCGAGACGGACGACCAGCGGCTTGGTGACCTCTTCGCCCTTGGACTCCAGAAGTTCCAGGGCCTGCACGATGCCGTTGGCGACGGCGTCGCAGGCGGTGATACCGCCGAAGACGTTGACGAAGACGGACTTGACGTCCGGGTCGCCGAGGATGATCTCCAGGCCGTTCGCCATGACCTCGGCGGAGGCGCCGCCGCCGATGTCGAGGAAGTTGGCCGGCTTGACGCCGGAGTGCTTCTCACCGGCGTAGGCGACGACGTCCAGGGTGGACATGACCAGGCCGGCACCGTTGCCGATGATGCCGACCTCGCCGTCGAGCTTGACGTAGTTGAGGTTCTTCTCCTTGGCGGCGGCCTCGAGCGGGTTGGCCGCGGCCTTGTCGTGGAGCTCCTCGAAGTCGGGGTGGCGGAACTCGGCGTTGTCGTCGAGGGACACCTTGCCGTCGAGGGCGATGACGTCACCGGAGGCGACCTTGGCGAGCGGGTTGACCTCGACGAGGAGGGCGTCCTCCTTGACGAAGACCTCCCACAGCTTGACGAGGACGTTGACGACCTGGTCGGCGACCTCGGCCGGGAACTTGGCGGCCTCGACGATCTCGCGGGCCTTGGCCTCGTCCACACCGTCGATCGCGTCGATCGCGATCTTGGCGACGGCCTCGGGGCGGGTGGCCGCGACCTCCTCGATCTCCATGCCGCCCTCGACGGAGGCGATGGAGAGGAAGGTGCGGTTGGCGCGGTCGAGGAGGAAGGAGACGTAGTACTCCTCGACGATCTCCGGAGCCGTCTCGGCGATCATCACCTTGTGGACCGTGTGGCCCTTGATGTCCATGCCGAGGATGTCCGTCGCGCGGGCGACGGCCTCGTCCGGGGTGGCGGCCAGCTTGACACCGCCGGCCTTGCCGCGACCACCGACCTTCACCTGGGCCTTGACGACCGACTTGCCGCCCAGCCGCTCGGTGATCTCGCGCGCCGCCTCAGGCGTGTCGATGACTTCACCGGCCAGCACCGGTACACCGTGCTTGGCGAAGAGGTCCCTCGCCTGGTACTCGAACAGGTCCACGCGCTTCCGTCCCTATCAGTGATCTAGCGGTTCGTTGGATGCGTGGGCGTGCCGCGAAGGGCAACGTGACGACCGCATGTGTCACAAGGGAGGCGCACACGGTGTCCGAGCGCGCGGCATGTCCGTCTCGCAGGTTATCGCCGCTTGCGGAGGGTCTCTAAATCAGGGGTCACACGTGAGCGGTGATACCTGTCACATGATGCCGCCTTCTCTGGCACCGCGTGCCGGGGGTGAGAGGCCTCACCGGGCTGGGGTCGGCCCGGTGAGGCCCGTCGGACACCCCGGAGGACGCAAACGCCCTGTCCTGCGGGGTGCGGGGCGGCCGGTCCCCACCCCGATGGGGACCGGCCGGCCCCTTCCGCGGGGGCCTCGGCCGGACGGGCCGACGGCTTTCGGCCGTTCGGGACCTGGTGTCCCCGCGGCGCCTGTGCGGTTCTTCACCGACGGCCCGGCGAGCGGTGCGCCGGCGGCGGATGCCCGACGGGCGGCGCCGGCCGTGTGAGCGGTGCGCCGGCGCCTCGGCGCATCGGCGAGCAGTGCCTCGGCCCACCGGTGAGCGGTGTGCCGGGGCCTCGGTGAGCGGTGTGCCGACGACGGAGGGCGTACGACGGCCCGGGGCCGTCGGCGGGCCGCCGTACGGGTGGCCCGACCTCGGTCACGGGTCGCGCGGGGAACCGTGCCGGACGTCCTGGACGTAGCCCGGGACGACCGGGCCGGCGACGCCACCGCCGCCGGAGTCGGCGCACCCGGCGAGCCGTCCGGCCGCGCCCCGGACCGTCCCGGCCACGTCCCGGACCGTCCCGGTCACGCCCCACGCGAAGGGCGCCGCCCGCTCCGCGGACCTCGGCGGCGTCCGGCACGGCGACTTCCGCCCCGGCGTACCGGCGGGCCTGCCCGGCGGCGCCGGCCACGCCGGAGCCCGGCGCCCAGGCGCCGGTGGTACCGGCGGCTCCCACGACGGAGCGGCGGGTGTTCTTGTTCATGCGTGCGTCGATCCTTGGATCTCGGAGTTCCGGAATGCCGTGGACTGCCGTGGGGCGCCGCGGGATCCGTGGTGTTCCGGGACTCGGTGGGGCTGGGGACGTTTCGGGCCAGGGCCGTGGCGATCCGCCGGTGTCCGGGGAGCCGGAACTGACGGACACGGGCACTGGCACTGGCACGGAAGTGGACGCCGATGTGCAGGGACGCGGACGTGAGGGACGCGGATTCGGAGGCGGTACGGCCCCGGCCGCTTGCGTCCGGACGACAGGGGTGTCCGGACAGGCGGGCAGTCCTGTTCCGCCCCCCGCGCGGCAGGTCTGCGGCGGGGGAAGGGCTGCTCCAGGGCCTGTCGTCACATTCCCGTCGTCCGCCCGGAGGGCGGGCCCCGCGGCGTCGGGTGCGTGCTCCCGGCGTGCCGGGCGCGGACCCTCGTACTGGATGTACTCGGGTCTGCGCCCGGTGCGGCGAGAGGGCGTGCAGGGCGTCGCGGGCAGGCGGGAGTTCGACGACAGGCCCTAGGCGGGGGATACGGGAATGTCCCGGTAGCGGTCCCGGGTCTCGGCCGCGTCGGTACGCGCGACGGCACCGGGCACGAGCCGCAGCGGCGCCCGGTGGTTCAGGGTGACGGCGTGCGCGTCACCGTGCCGCGGGCCTGCGTTGTCGGCCGCCGAACCCTGACCCGTCGCACCGCCCGGGGCACCGGCGGGCGCGGGCCCGTGACCGGCGGGAACGTGGTGGCCGGCGGGGTGCAGGTGCGGTGCGCCGTGCGTGGCGCGGCCGGTGGCGGCAAGTACCGTCCTCGACCCGTGCACGCCGTCCGCGACGGCACCGGTCCGCCCGCCGGAGGTGGTCTCGCCGGCCGACGGCCTGGTCGTCGAGCCCTGCTGCGGGATCTCGGGGACGGGCGCGGGCAACGCGCGCTCCGGCAGCGTGGGGCTGCCCGGGAGCGCGGGGCTGCCCGGAAGGCCGGGCTCACCGGGCGGACCGGGGAGACCCGGGGCGTCGGGCAGACCGGGGAGGCCCGGATCGCCAGGCAGGCTGGGAAGGCCAGGGCCGCCGGGCAGACCGGGGAGGCCAGAGTCACCGGGCAGACCCGGAAGGCCCGGGAGGCCCGGCAGTGACGGGGTGTCGGGTGGCACCGGCGGCGAGGGCAGCGAGCCCAGCGGCGGCACCTTCTCGCCCAGCCGGCCGAACCCGTCGGTCGCCGTGCCCACGGCCTCACCCACCGGCCGCCCGACACGATCGTCGATCGACCGCACCATGCGCTCGGTCACCGGCCGGAGGACGGGACCGGAGGAGACGGTGCCGCCCTGGGCACCGCCCGGAACCGCGCCCGCCCCCGGAGCCGTCGGCCCGGCGCCCTCGGACCCGACGGGAGCCGGAGCGGCGACCAGCTCCCCGGCCGCACCCCGCGTCACCGGCCGGGCCCCGTACGTCCTGTACGCCTCGGACGCCGGGGCCGGCGGAACGGCTTCGGCCGGGACCGCCGGCGGCGCACCGTCCGCCGCGTGCGCCCGCTCCCCGCAGAGCAGCCCGAGCGCGAGAACTCCGCCCACCAGCAGCGCCACCTGGAGCGCACGCCGCCCGGCCGCCGTGCGCATCCTGCGCAGAGCGGCACCGGACAGAGCTGCCGACCAGGTCAAGAGAGGGAGCTTCCTCCGTGCGGCGGGACGATCGACGTGTTGCCACCCATGGACGAGCGCTGATCCTTGCACGGGACTCCCGAGGTTGCGCAAGCCCCGTATTACCGATGGGTACTCATGTCCCTTTTCACCGGTCGTTCACCGATCGTCCCGCTGCTCGTCCCGCCGGCTGTCCCGCTGGCCGAAGTCGGACGGCGACGGGTCGGCATGCCGCCGTCCGACGGCCGTCGCCGCGCGGCGCCCGCCCGTCCCGTCACGCCGTGTCCGGTATCGGAAGCGGCCGCTTCTCGATCGCCGCCGCCATCACCTCGGGGAACAGGTCGGGCGTACAGGCGAACGCCGGCGCGCCCAGCGCCGCGAGCGCCGCCGCGTGCTCCCGGTCGTACGCGGGCGCCCCTTCGTCCGACAGCGCGAGCAGCGTCACGAACTGCACTCCCGACGCCTTCATCGCCGCGACCCGCTTGAGCATCTCGTTCCGTATCCCCCCTTCGTAGAGGTCGCTGATCAGCACGACCACCGTCTCGGCGGGCCGGGTGATCTGCGACTGGCAGTACGCCAGCGCCCGGTTGATGTCCGTGCCACCGCCCAGCTGCGTGCCGAAGAGCACGTCGACCGGGTCGTCGAGCTGGTCGGTGAGGTCGACGACCGCCGTGTCGAAGACGACGAGCCGCGTACTGATCGACCGCATGGACGCCAGCACCGCCCCGAACACCGAGGCGTAGACGACGGATGCCGCCATCGAACCGGACTGGTCGATGCAGAGCACGACCTCCTTCTTCACGGACCGGGACGCGCGCCCGTAGCCGATCAGCCGCTCCGGCACGACCGTCCGGTACTCGGGGAGGTAGTGCTTGAGGTTGGCCGCGATCGTGCGGTTCCAGTCGATGTCGTGGTGACGCGGCCGGCTGACGCGGGCGCTGCGGTCGAGGGCGCCGGTGAGGGTGGCCCGGGTGCGGGTGGCGAGCCGCTTCTCCAGGTCCTCGACGACCTTGCGCACCACGGCCCGTGCCGTCTCCTTCGTCGTCTCCGGCATCGCCTTGTTGAGCGACAGCAGCGTGCCGACGAGATGGACGTCGGCCTCCACCGCCTCCAGCATCTCCGGCTCCAGCAGGAGCGTGGCGAGCCCGAGCCGGTCGATGGCGTCGCGCTGCATGACCTGCACCACGGACGACGGGAAGTACGTCCGTATGTCTCCCAGCCAGCGCGCCACGGACGGTGCCGACGCCCCCAGCCCCGCCGTACGCTCCCGTCCCGCCTGCGGCCTGTCCCCCTTCCCGTAGAGCGCGGTGAGCGCCCCGTCCATCGCGGCGTCCGTCCCGGACAGCGCGCATCCGGTGCCGTCGGCGGCGTCGCCTCCGAGCACGAGCCGCCAGCGGCGCAGCCGCTCCTGCGCCGGGTCGACCGGTTCTGCCGTCATGCGCGCACCCCCGCACGGAGCCGTTCCCAGAGCGGAATCACCGGCACGGTCGTCGTCGGGCCGTGGCCCGCCTGCCGTCCTTGCCCGTCCCCGAGGACGTCCACCGCTTTGGTCCCTTCCTCCGGCTCGTGCCGCCGGTCGGTCGTCATCCCGTCACCCCCGCAAGTCCGTTCCCGGCGTTCTCTTCCCCTTGGTCCAGGCCCAGCAGCAGCCGCACCACCGGCAGGACGGCGTCCGCGCGCGCGGTGTCCGGGCCGGGCGCGAAGCCGGGTGGGCCGAAGCCCTCGGCCGCCGTGCTCCCCGGTGTGCCGGGACCGCGCCGGACCAGTTCGCCGAGGGTGCGGCGCACTCCGGGTTCGTACGCGGAGAAGGTGCGGCGGAGCAGCGGCAGGACGTCGGTGAACGCGTCCGCCGGTACGCCGGTCAGCCACGCGTCGACCAGTCCGAGCAGCCGCTCGTCGTGCACGAGCAGCATCCCGCCGCCGGAGCCGCCGCCGACGAAGCCCTCGATCCACGCGGCCGCGTCCGCCGGCGGCGTCCCCGGCGACAGCACGAGCCCCATGAGCCGCGCCGCCTCGTCCTGTGCCAGCTCCCCGTCGTCCAGCAGGAGCCGCACGGCACGGCCCCGGACGACGCCGGGCACGGTGTCCCGCGCGGACAGCACCCGCAGCACCGACCGCCAGCGGGCCCGCAGGTCGCCGTGGCCGGGTGCGGGGGCGTCGCCCAGCAGCCCCACCGCCTGGTGCACCGCGTCCACATGGCGCCGCATCTCCTTGGCCGCGTCCGCGTCCAGGGCGGCACAGGCCGGGGGCAGGCCGACGAAGACCCGCTCGGCCAGGCCCGCGGCGACCTCCGCCAGCGCCCCGGTGTCGGTGCCGCGCACGTCGCCGTACCGCAGGGAGCGCACCAGGGCGGGCAGCGCCTGGGCGAGGTGGCCGACGTCCGTGTCGAGGGCGGCACGGTCGGCGAGGACCCGCATCACCGTGGGCAGCGCGTCCGTCAGCCCGGCCAGCAGGCAGCGCTCGGCGAGCGCGGTGACCTCCGCCAGGCCCTGTGCCGCGACGGCGTCCGCCTCGGCCCTGGCGGTGGCGGCGCCGAGCACGGTCGTCCCCCACACCCCGGCCTCGGCGACCCGCACGGACAGCTCCGGCTCCCAGCGCAGCCGCCACGTCTCCCGGAACGTGCCCGTGCTGCCCCGCGAGGCCACCGGCTCGCCCCACCCGACGCCGAGCAGCCGCAGCCGGTGCAGCAGTCCGCTGCGCGCGGCGTCGGTCTCCTTGCGCAGGTCGAGCTCCACCTCCCGCTCCAGCGCCTCGGGCTTGAGCCGCAGCCGCCGCTGCGTCCGGACGAGGTCCCGCTGCAACGGCACCGCGGGTGCCGTCGGCGGCACCTCCCCGAGCACGTCCCCCACGACCAGCCGGTCGTGCACCAGCGCCAGCGGCACGTCCGAGCCCTCGCACATCACCGCGCGCACGGCGTCGGTCGCCTCGCCCAGGCCGGGCAGCGGACGGCCGCGCAGCGCGGCGAGGGTCTCCGCCAGGCGCACCGCCTCGATGACGTGCGCCGGGGAGACGACGCGGTCCTCGGCGCGCAGCAGGCCCGCCACCTTGGTCATCCACCGCTCGACCGGCCGGTCCGGGGCGCTGAAGAGGTGCCCGTACCAGCCCGGCGAGTCGATGCCCGCGCCGTATCCGCTGACCCGGGAGAGCCTGCGGTACGTCCACGGCACCCAGGTCATGTCCGTCTTGACCTTGGGCAGGCCCTTGAGCAGCGCCCTGTCCGCGGCGACGGTCGTCCGCGTCCGCAGCGCGGGCACGTGCCAGGCCCCGCACACCACCGCCACCCGGCCCTCGAACTCCCGTTGCGCCGTCCGCACCTGGAGCCGCATGTGGGCCTCGCGCGCCAGGTCCCGGTCGTGTCCCCCGCTGCCGTAGGCCTCGCGCAGCGCGCCCATGGCCTCCTCCAGCACGGTGAACGGCGCGAGCGCGTCCCCCCTGCCCGCGCCCCGGTGTTCGACGACGTCCTCCCACCAGCGCTCGGGGTCGTCGTACCCGGCGGTCTCGGCGAGTACGCCGAGCGGATCGACGCGGACCTCGGGAGCGGGTTCCCGCGCGTCCCTGCCGACGGCCGGTCCGGCGCGGTGGGGGGACCGGCCGGCCGCGTCGGGGCCGAGCGCGCGTGCGCCCCCCGCCCCGGCATCGGTCCGGCTTCCGGGGGTGGACCGGGGACCGGTCCCGTCCCCGTCACCGGTCCCGCTCCGGTCAGCCGCCCCGGCACCGGTCCCGCTCCGGTCAGCCGCCCCGGCACCGGTCCCGTCACCCGGCCCGCTTCCGCCCCCCGCGCCGGTTCCCGGTCCGGCACCGCCGCTCCCCCCGTCCGCCGGCCCCGCGTCGGCGCCGCCCGGTACGGACTCCCCGGCCCCGGGTGCTTGTGCCCCCGTGCCGTCCTCCGTCCGCGGGACGTCCTCCTCGCGCCCCGCCCACGCCAGCGTGTGGGCGGCCGGCAGGTCGATGAAGCGGGCCGGGACGCCGTGTTCGAGGGCCCAGCGGATGGCGACCCACTCCGGGGAGAACTCGGCCAGCGGCCAGAACGCCGAGCGGCCGGGCTCGTCCACCGCGTGGGCGAGCAGGGCGACCGGAGGCCGCATGTCCTCGTCGGCGGCGAGCGGGACGAGGGCGTCCGCCTCGGGCGGGCCCTCGATCAGGACGACGCGCGGCCGGGCCGCCTCCAGCGCGGCCCGCACCGCCCGCGCCGACCCCGGCCCGTGGTGCCGCACGCCGAGCAGCAGCGGCCCCGCTTCGAACGCGCTCTCCCCCGTGCTGTCCACGTCCGTCACACGCTCCCTCCCCGCCGCCGGACCCGGCACGCGTCCGCGTCCCGGCCCGCCCGCCGGTCGGTCCGGACCCCGCCGGCCGCCCGGTCCGCCGTGCCGGAGGCCTTCGTGCCCCGGCGCTTGCCGCCCCACATCGAGGTGTTCACGCGCTCACCTCCCGGCACGCCCGGTAGAAGTCCGTCCAGCCGTCGCGCTCGCGGACGACCGTCTCCAGGTACTCCTGCCAGATGACCCGGTCCGCCGCCGGGTCCCGGACCACCGCGCCGAGGATGCCCGCGGCCACGTCGCCGGGCCGCAGCACGCCGTCGCCGAAGTGGGCGGCCAGTGCGAGCCCGTTGGTGACGACGGAGATCGCCTCGGCCGTGGACAGCGTGCCACTGGGCGACTTCAGCTTCGTCCGGCCGTCGGTCGTGACCCCGTCGCGCAGCTCGCGGAAGACGGTGACGACGCGGCGGATCTCGTCGACGCCGTCGGGCACGGCCGGCAGGTCGAGGGAGCGGCCGATCTGGTCGACGCGGCGCGAGACGATGTCGACCTCCGCCTCGGGGCTCTCCGGCAGCGGCAGCACCACCGTGTTGAAGCGGCGGCGCAGGGCGCTGGACAGGTCGTTGACGCCGCGGTCGCGGTCGTTGGCCGTGGCGATCAGGTTGAAGCCGCGGACCGCCTGCACCTCCTCGCCGAGTTCCGGTATGGGCAGCGTCTTCTCCGACAGGATCGTGATGAGCGTGTCCTGCACGTCGGCCGGGATGCGGGTCAGCTCCTCGACACGGGCCGTCATGCCCTCCGCCATGGCCCGCATGACGGGGCTGGGCACCAGGGCGGCGCGGCTGGGGCCGTGGGCGAGCAGCTGCGCGTAGTTCCAGCCGTAGCGGATGGCCTCCTCCGGTGTGCCGGCGGTGCCCTGCACCAGCAGCGTCGAGTCGCCGCTGACCGCCGCCGCCAGGTGCTCGGAGACCCATGTCTTCGCCGTGCCGGGCACGCCGAGCAGGAGCAGGGCGCGGTCGGTGGCGAGCGTGGTGACGGCGACCTCGACGATGCGGCGCGGACCCACGTACTTCGGCGTGATCACGGTGCCGTCCGGCAGCGTGCCGCCGAGCAGGTACGTCGCGACGGCCCAGGGCGAGAGCTTCCAGCGGGCCGGACGCGGGCGGTCGTCCTGCGCGGCGAGCGCGGCCAGTTCGCCGGCGAAGGCGTCCTCGGCGTGCGGTCGCAGCGCCTCCGTGCCGGGCGCCCCCGCGCCCACGCCCGCGGACGTGGAGGTGCCCGCGTCCGCGGACGCGGGGCTGCCCGCCCCCGTGTTCGCGGGCGCGGTCGCGTTCTGGCTCGGGTCGACGGACGTCGGTTCAACGGACACAGGCATGGCTGAGTCCCCCTCCAGCTCGGCCGGTTCGGATCTGGCACCCACCGTGCACCACACCACTGACAATGCATTCCGACCTGCGCAAACGTGTTCGCGAGGCCGATTGTCAGTGGCGGGACCTACCTTCGGTGGCATGACTCAGCAGGGGGTGCGCTGGACCGCGGACCAGGTGTTGGCACTGGCGCCTGACGCCGCGTCACGCAAAGCGGGAAGCAAACTCGGCGCGGCGGGGCCGTGGTCCGAGGCGGGCAGTTCCGACGAGGGGACGGTGTGGGGGCTGTGCAAGGGAAGTGGCAGCAGGCCGTATCAGACGGTCGTCGACGTCGCGGACGCCTCCGGGCCCGCGTACAGGTGCAGTTGCCCGAGCCGCAAGTTCCCCTGCAAGCACGCTCTCGGACTGCTGCTGCTGTGGACGGGCGGCGAGGAGGCGGTGCCGCGGGGGCAGGCGCCGGAGTGGGCCGAGCAGTGGATCGCGGGCAGACGCGGGCGCGCGGACCGGAAGAAGGCCGCGGACGGCTCCGGCCCTCCGTCCGCCTCCGCTGATCCGCAGGCCGCGCGGCGCAGGGCGGAGCGCCGCGCGGAGCGGGTCACCGCGGGAGCGACGGAGCTGGAGCAGCGCCTGGCGGACCTGCTGCGCGGCGGCCTGGCCACGGCGGAGCAGGCGGGGTACGGCCTCTGGGAGGAGACGGCGGCCCGCATGGTCGACGCGCAGGCCCCCGGCCTGGCCGCGCGGGTGCGGGAGCTGGGGGCGATCCCGTCCACCGGGCCGGGCTGGCCGGTGCGGCTGCTGGAGGAGTGCGCGCTGCTGCACCTGCTCGACCAGGGCTGGCTGCGCCGCGAGCGGCTCCCGGACGGTCTGGCCGCGACGGTCCGCTCCCGTATCGGCCTGCCGGCCTCGGCGGACGGCCCGCCGGTCCGGGACCACTGGCTGGTCCTCGCCCAGTACGACACGGCGGACACCCGTCTGACCACCCGCCGGGTCTGGCTGTACGGCGCCGGCTCGCACCGCACCGTGCTGCTCCTGTCCTACGGCGCCGCCGGCCGCGCTCCGGAGCTGGCCCTGCCGGTGGGCCTGGCGCTGGACGCGGAGGTGTCCGCGTATCCGGGCGCCGGGCAGCTGCGGTCGGCACTCGGCGAACGGTTCGCGCCCCCCGCGCCGACGGCGGTGCGCCCACCGGGCGTGACGACATCCCGGGCCGCCGCCCGCTACGGCGAGGCGCTCCGGGACGACCCCTGGCTGGACGCCGTCCCGGTGACGCTGGACCGGGTCGTACCGACCCCGGACGGCGACTCCTGGCAGCTGGCCGACGCCGACGGGGACACGGCGCTGCCACTCACCCGGGCCGCCCGCTCCCGCCCGGGCCTGTGGCGTCTGGTCGCCCTGTCGGGAGGGGCGCCCGTCACGGTCTTCGGCGAGTGCGGCCACCAGGGCTTCACCCCGCTGACGGCCTGGCCCGAGGGCCCGGGCGACCCGGTGCCGCTGTGCTGAGCCGGCCGTCCGCGGACCGCGCCCCGGCACCGGGCACCACCCAGGGGCGCCCCGGTGGCCGCCCGCCCTCCCGCCGGCGGCCCGAGCCCTCACGGGGCGACTCCCACGCACACGGCGTTCCGTGGCCCCCACGCCTCTCCCTCAAGCCCCCACACCCCCATGGCCCGCCCTTCCTCACCCGAATCATGCATTTTTCGGACATCACTGGACATCCGGTCCGGTGAGCCTTCGACCAGCCCGGGGTGCCCGGCGGAAAGGAAGCTCATGAACAGGACCTCCGCTCCTGTGGACCCGTCCGTCGCGGGCGCCTGGGAGGAGCTCGTGACCGCGGCGCTCCTCGGCACGGACCGGCGCACGCCGCCGGGCCTCCCGCCCGGTCCGCAGGCGCCGGCGGCCCTGCTGGACGCGGCGGCCGTGGCGACCGTACGGCGGCGGGCCGGGCTGCGCCCGGGGCGGTCGACGGAGCGTTTGCGCCCCGCCCCGCAGGACCCGCGCCCGCCCCTGCCGCCCGCCGCCGCCCGCAGACTCACGATGCTGCTGGCCGGCCGGCCCGGCGCGGCCGGCGGCGGCCGCGGCACCGCGCCGGACCTGACGGAGCTCCTGCCCCAGTGGCTCGCGGCGGCGAACGCCCGCGGCTACGCCCCGCCCCCGCAGGCGCTGCCCGCACTGCTCGACGCGGCCCGGGGGCGCACGGACCTGCGTCCGGCGGCCCTGGAGTTCGCCGGGCCGCGGGCGCTGTGGCTGGCACGGCTGAACCCCGACTGGCGGTTCGCCCTGCGCGCGGCACCCGGCGCGGACACCGCCCTGCCCCACCCCGAGGACCGGGACCGGATCCACACGCTGTGGCGGGAGGACCTGTTCGCTGAACGGGTCGCGCTCCTCGCCGCCCTGCGTTCCCGCGACCCGGCCGCCGCGCGCGAGCTGCTCGCCACGACCTGGACGACGGAGCGGTCCGAGGACCGCCTGATGTTCCTCGACTCGCTGCGCACCGGCCTCGGACCGGACGACGAGCCGTTCCTGGAGCAGGCCCTGGCCGACCGCAGCCGCACCGTACGGACGACGGCCGCGGAGCTGCTGTCGGCACTGCCCGGCTCGGCGCTCGCCGGGCGGATGGCCGTGCGGGCCGGGGCGTGCGTGGCCGTCGACCACACGCGCGAGGCCCCGGTCCTGGTCGTCGAGGCCCCGCACGAGTGCGACGCGGGCATGGAGCGCGACGGTGTCGTGGCCAAGGCCCCGGCGGGGCGGGGCGAACGGTCGTGGTGGTTCGGCCAGCTCGTGGAGGCGGCACCGCTGGAGACCTGGCCGCGCCGGCTCGGCGGCCGTACCCCCGAGGAGATCGTGGCACTGCCGGTGGCGGACGACTGGCAGGGCGAGCTGCACGCGGCCTGGTGCCGGGCGGCGGTGCGGCAGCGGGACGCCGCCTGGTCGCGGGCCCTGCTCGGAGAGCCCTCGGCACCGGAGGCCGGCGGCCCCGGGGCGGTGTCCCTGGCCGAACGCGCCAAGCTGCTCGGCACGCTGGACGCCGCCGAGCGGGCCGAGTGGGTGGCCGGATTCATCGCCACGCACGGCCTGTCCGAGGCCTTCCAACTGCTCGGCGTGTGCGCGGTCCCGTGGTCCGCGCCGCTCGGCCGGGCGGTGGTCGACGCGCTCAACATCGCGCGGGACGCGGGGAGCTATCCATGGAGTTTCAGCGGAGTGATGGGGCTGGCCGAACGCTGCCTCGACCCTGCCGAGGCGAACCGCCTCGACGCCCTCCTGGCCGTACCGGACGAACCGGAGGACGCGTCCCCGGGAGCCGGGGGCTACTGGGCGGAGGCCTTCCAGCGCCTGGTCACCACGCTGCGCCTGCGCGCGGCGATGGCCGAGGAGCTGGAGGCGGCCGAGCAGCCGGGGGCGTCGTAAGGCCCGCCGGGCGCCCCTCCACGCACCCGCGGCCGCCCGCGGCGGGACGGGACCGGGGTGAGCAGGCCGTGCGCCTGCGGTGGCCGGTCCGCCAGGACGGGCCCGGCACACAGTGGCCGACGCGTCAGCGGGCGCGGGCCGGCGAGCGGCCGGTTCCGCGCCGGACGGGCGGCGGGCACCCCCGTCGCGCCCCCGGTTCCGCGCCGGGCGACGCCCGCCGGCGTGTGCCCGCCGGCCGCCCGCCAGCCCCGGGTCCCGCCACGACGCCGAACCCGGAACCGGCACCGGCACCGGCGGCCCTGCCGCTCCCGGCGCCGGGCCCCGCCGGCCAGGGGCGCTGCGGCTCAGCCGCCCGAGGCGGCCGGCTGACGCACGTTGGCCCGCACCCAGTCCACGATCGACGCGGTCGTCGCGCCCGGCGTGAAGATCTCCGCGACACCCTTCTCCTTGAGCGGGGGGATGTCCGCCTCGGGGATGATCCCGCCGCCGAAGACCAGGATGTCCTCCGCGTCCCGCTCCTTGAGCAGGTCGATCACCGCCGCGAAGAGCGTGTTGTGCGCGCCGGAGAGGATGGACAGCCCGATCGCGTCGGCGTCCTCCTGGATCGCGGTGTCGACGATCTGCTCGGGAGTCTGGTGGAGTCCGGTGTAGATGACCTCCATACCGGCGTCGCGCAGCGCCCGCGCGATCACCTTGGCCCCGCGATCGTGGCCGTCGAGCCCCGGCTTGGCCACCACCACGCGGATCGGACCGGCTGCCACACCCATCACTGCCTCCATGAAGCGACTACATCCATCCGTACCGACAAGTACCGCACACATCGCTCGTGCCGTACACGCCGCGCACCGCGCACGGCTCGCGCAGGCCGCGGGTGCCGCACGTTCCGCCGCCCACCGCCCGGGTACGCCACCACGGCACGGACGCCCCGCGCCCTGCCGGCCCGGGAAGTGAACGAACGTTATCGCCAGCATCCCGCAACCGGCAGTTTCGCGGTGCCGACCGAGGGGGAAATCACACGGTGGGACACGTTCGCCGCGCACCGTTCCGGGCTTTCGCGGCTCACGGGCCGCATCCTCCCGCGGCACACGGACCGCAGCGGAACGACGCGCGACCAGAGCCGCGACGAGGGCGCCGTACCGCCGCATCACTCCCCACCCACTCAGGCGGTGCAGCACTTCGGCGAGAGCACGCAGAGCACGCAGGACCGGCAGCACGACGGCGGGGAGCCTCGTCGCCGTATCGGCAGGGCGCCTCGTCGCACCACCGGCGCCGCTCACGCCGCACGCCTCGCGCGTCTCACGCCCGCACCGTCGACCGCCGTCGACGCGGCTTTCCACGAGGGCACACGGGGGACGGAGCCGTCCCCGCGCGTGCCGACAGGAGGTCGGCCATGAAGGTCACCGGGGTCGTTCTGCCGTTTCTTCCGCTCTGCCAGCGTCTCCTCCCGAGCAGACTGGCGGGACTCTCCCTGGCCCTCCTGAAGGCCACCGCCCTGGAGATCGCCATCCTCGCCGGGCACCTCCTCCTGTATCCCTCCGGCATGACCCAGGAGCGCCGGGCCGCCACGTCCCCGCTCCCGGCCCCGCACGGCACCGCCCAGCTGCCGGCGGAGGCCAAGCCCCCGGTCGTCCTGCTGCACGGCTTCATCGACAACCGCTCGGTCTTCGTCCTGCTGCGCCGCAGCCTCGCCCAGCACGGCAGGCAGCGGATCGAATCCCTCAACTACTCCCCGCTGACCTGCGACATCCGGGTCGCGGCCGAACTGCTCGGCCGGCACATAGAGGAGATCTGCGAGCGCACGGGCAGCGAGCAGGTCGACGTCGTGGGACACAGCCTCGGCGGACTGATCGCGCGGTACTACGTGCAGCGGCTCGGCGGTGACGCCCGCGTCCGCACGCTCGTCACGCTCGGCACCCCGCACTCCGGCACGCGCGCGGCCCCGCTGGCGAACGCGCATCCGATCGTGCGCCAGATGCGCCCCGGTTCGCCGGTCGTCGAGGAGCTGGCCCGGCCCGCGCCCGGCTGCCGTACGTACTTCGTCGGCTTCTGGAGCGATCTCGACCCCGTCATGGACCCGCTGGAGGCGGCCTGCATCGACCATCCGGACCTGAAGGCGCAGAACGTGCGGGTGACCGGAATCGGCCATCTCGGCCTGCCCGTGCACCCCGCCGTCGCGACGGGCGTACGCCAGGCCCTGGACACGGCGCGCCCGGGCGAACCGTCCACCGGCCGCGCCGACGGCCTGACCGTGGCATGACCTTCCGGGCCGGCACGTCCCCTGGCCACGGCCTGCCCCGCGCACCGCACCCGAACGGCCGTCCCCGCGCACGCAAGCGGCCGCGCGCCCGGCCGCACCCGAGCCGCCGCGGCCGCACTGCCGCGGCCTGACCAGCGGGGAACACGTCCTGGAACACGCACCCGGCGACACGGGACGACCACGGGACGACCACGGGACGACCACGGGAACAACAACGGTCCGACACAGCCGACTTAGCGCCTCAGGAGCTCCATCAACATCGAACATTCTTCGAACACAGGGCCAAGCCTGCGTCTACAGTCCCCCGAAACACGGCCGAATGCCCGTTTCCTGCGCGCGCGAAACCTGCAGAAGATTGTCGTGCCCGCGTACCGCCGGGTACAGTCGCCGCACTGCTCTGGCAGCCCCTGTTGTCGAGGCGAAAGAGAAGTTGGTGAACGACCGTCACCCGTCGGGGACCATGACCACCCCGGCCCCGGCTTCCGACGCCGACTCGGCGCACTACGCGTCGTACGACACGCAGGAGGCCCAGTACGGCGACTTCACCACGCACGGCGACTACGGCGCCACCGGTTTCGTCACCGGCGCCCACGCCACGACCTTCGAGGCGGACCCCCTCTTCGGCAGCCTCCCGGGCGACGGCACCGGTTCCTACGACACCGGTCACTGGTCCACCGGCAGCCCTCAGGCCCCGGCCCACGACGCGTACGCGGCCCCTCACCACACCGCCTACGGCACCGTCTCCTGGGAGACCGGCCACCAGCATCCGCCGGCCGTCCCGCCGCAGGCCGCGCCGGCCGAGGCCACCGGCCAGTGGAACGCGGGCGCCTGGCTCCAGCCCGACCAGTCCGGCAACCCGGCGGACCAGACCCAGCAGTGGGAGTGGGGCACCCAGGTCTTCGACACCGGCGCCTACGACGCCACGCAGTGGAACTCCGACGGCGCCGCCGGCGGCGACACACCGGTCCACGACCCGCACCAGGCGCACGAGACGCCCTTCGACCAGCTGGAGACCGCCACCTTCGCGCGGATCCCGGACCAGCAGGCGCCCCCGGCCTACGAGCAGGTCCCCTACGGCGAACCCGCCGCGGACGGCGACGAGTCCGACGCCACCGGCGAGCTGCCCGCCGTCGTCCCCCTCCTGGAGGGCCAGGAGGAGACCGCTCCGGCGCCGTCCTCGCGCGCCGCGTCCCGCGGTGCGGCCCGCTCCCGCCGCCGGACGCCCCCCAAGCGCTCCGCGCTGCTGACCGTCGCGGTGCCCTCGGCGTGCGTGATGGGCGTCGCCGGGATCGCCGCCGCCTCGGTCGGCGATCTGACCGGCGACGGCACGGAGTCGTCGGCTGCCGCGCCGGACGCGCAGCCGGTGAAACCGGCCGCCGCCAACAACCAGCTGGACACCCAGCTCCAGAGCCTCGCCGCCGGCGCCGACGACTTCGCCGACCGGGCCAGCCGCACCCAGGAGCGCATCGACCTCCTGGCCCAGCAGGAGGCCGAGAAGAAGCGGGCGGCGGAAGAGGCGGCCCGCAAGGAGCGGCTGCGTCCGAAGTTCGCCGTTCCGGTCGCGCAGCACGGTCTCAGCGCCTACTACGGCCAGTCCGGCATCAACTGGATGTCCCTGCACACCGGCATCGACTTCCCGGTTCCCTACGGCACGACCGTGGTGGCCGCGACCGACGGTGTCGTCCGGACGCAGTACAACAGCGCGTACGGCAACATGATGATCGTGACCGCGAAGGACGGCACGGAGACGTGGTACTGCCACCTCTCCACCTACGCGGTCCCCTCCGGCACGGTGGTGAAGGCCGGCCAGCCGATCGCCAGCTCCGGCAACTCCGGCAACTCCACCGGCCCGCACCTGCACTTCGAGGTGCGCCCGGCCGGCGGCGCGGCGATCGACCCGCTGGCGTGGCTGCGCAGCCACGGCCTGGAACCGACGTAACGTCCCGGCAGGCCCCGCCCGAGGAGCGGGGCCTTTCCGCGGGCCCGGACTGCGGCGTCCTCCCGGACTAGAGCTTCTCGACCGGCGCGTACCGCAGCAGCAGCCGCTTCGGCTTGCCGTCCCCGAAGTCGATCGTCGCCTCGGCGTTCGCGTCGGCGCCCCTGACCGCGACCACGGTGCCGAGCCCGAACTGGTCGTGCGTCACCCGGTCCCCGACCGCCAGCGCCACCACCGGCTTCTCCGAGGCACGGCGCGTGGCGAAGCCGGACGCGCCCGACGCCGACGAGCGGGAGCGGGACGACGACAGCGAGGCCGCCACCCCGGAGACCGGCCCCGAGGACGCGGGCGCGCTCGCTCCCGTGCGCCTCCACTCCACATGGACCGGCGGGATCTCCTCCAGGAAGCGGGAGGGCGGGTTGTACGACGGCTGTCCCCACGCGCTGCGCATGGTCGACCGCGTCAGATACAGCCGCTCCCGCGCGCGCGTGATGCCGACGTACGCCAGGCGCCGCTCCTCTTCCAGCTCCTTGGTCTGGCCGAGGGCGCGCATGTGCGGGAAGACACCGTCCTCCATGCCGGTCAGGAAGACGACCGGGAACTCCAGGCCCTTGGCGGTGTGCAGCGTCATGAGGGTGATGACGCCGTCGCCCTCCTCGTCGGGGATCTCGTCGGAGTCCGCGACCAGGGCCACCTGTTCCAGGAACTCGGCGAGCGTGCCCGGGTTGTCCTCACCGCGGGCCTGCTCGAACTCCAGGGCCACGGCGGCGAGTTCCTGGAGGTTCTCGATCCGGGTCTCGTCCTGCGGGTCGGTGGAGGCCTGCAGCTCGGCGAGGTAGCCGGTGCGTTCGAGCACCGCCTCCAGCACGGTGGCCGGGCCCGCGCCGGACTCGACGATCGTCCGCAGGTCCTCCATCAGCGTGTTGAACCGCTTGACGGCGTTCGCGGAGCGCGCGGCCATGCCGTACGCCTCGTCGACGCGCTTGAGCGCCTGCGGGAAGCTGATCCTCTCGCGCTGGGCGAGGGCGTCGATCATGGCCTCGGCGCGGTCGCCGATGCCCCGCTTGGGCACGTTGAGGATGCGGCGCAGCGGGACGGAGTCCTCCGGGTTGGCGAGGACCCGCAGGTAGGCCAGGACGTCCCGGACCTCCTTGCGCTCGTAGAAGCGGACACCGCCGACGACCTTGTAGGGCAGGCCGACGCGGATGAAGACCTCTTCGAAGACACGGGACTGGGCGTTGGTGCGGTAGAAGACGGCGACGTCGCCGGCCTTGGCCTTGCCCGCGTCCACCAGGCGGTCTATCTCGTCGGCGACGAACTGGGCCTCGTCGTGCTCGGTGTCGGCGACGTACCCGGTGATCAGCGCGCCCGCGCCCGCGTTGGTCCACAGGTTCTTGGGGCGCCGGGACTCGTTGCGCTCGATGACCGCGTTGGCGGCGCTCAGGATCGTCTGGGTGGAGCGGTAGTTCTGCTCCAGCAGGATCGTCGTCGCGTCCGGGTAGTCCTCCTCGAACTGGAGGATGTTGCGGATGGTCGCGCCGCGGAAGGCGTAGATCGACTGGTCGGCGTCACCCACCACGCACAGCTCGGCGGGGTCCTGGCCCTCGCCGGAGGGGCCCACCAGTTCGCGCACCAGGGCGTACTGGGCGTGGTTGGTGTCCTGGTACTCGTCGACCAGGACGTGGCGGAAGCGGCGGCGGTAGTGCTCGGCGACGTCCGGGAACGCGCGCAGCAGGTTGACCGTCGTCATGATCAGGTCGTCGAAGTCGAGGGCGTTCGCCTCGCGCAGCCGCGACTGGTAGAGGGCGTAGGCCTGGGCGAGGGTCTTCTCGAAGCCGTCGGAGGCCTGGGCGGCGAAGTCCTCCTCGTCGATCAGCTCGTTCTTCAGGTTGCTGATCTTGGCGCTGAACGACTTCGGCGGGAACCGCTTGGGATCGAGGTCCAGGTCGCGGCAGACCAGGGCCATCAGGCGCTTGGAGTCGGCGGCGTCGTAGATCGAGAACGACGAGGTGAAGCCGAGCCTCCTGGACTCGCGGCGCAGGATGCGCACGCACGCGCTGTGGAAGGTCATCACCCACATCGCGTTCGCGCGCGGGCCGACGAGCTGCTCGACGCGCTCCTTCATCTCGCCGGCGGCCTTGTTGGTGAAGGTGATCGCGAGGATCTGGCCCGGGTGGACGCCCCGCTCCGCCAGCAGGTGGGCGATGCGGTGGGTGAGCACACGGGTCTTGCCGGAGCCGGCGCCGGCCACGATGAGCAGCGGGGAGCCGGAGTGCACCACGGCGGCGCGCTGGTTGTCGTTCAGCCCCTGCAGGAGCGCGGCGGGGTCCACCACCGGGCGCGCGGCGCCGTCGCGGTAGTAGGGGTCCCGGTCCGGCGGCACGTCGAACTTCCCGCCGAACAGATCGTCCGGAATCGGCTCCGGTACGTGATCGTCGTCGGGCGGCGGGGGTTCCTCCGCGTGGCCGTGCGGGGCCTGGAGGTCCGCCAGGAAGCTGTCGTCAAAGAGGCTGCTCATCGCTCTCCGAGTCTAGGGCGCTCCACCGACAGCCGCTGCCGCCCCGGGAACATCGCCGGCTCCGGGCCGCCGACGGCCCCGGAAGCCCGCACTCCCCCGGGCCCGCACTCCCGACGGTTCCTCACCCTGCATCACCGCCCTGTCACGGTGAGCGACCTCCCGAGGAAGGTCACGAAAATGTATCGGGCATATCACCCATCAACCTTCACAAGGACGACACGAGTTGGCTACCGTGCGGGCGGGCCGTACGACCCCCACCGGCGAACGACGCCGGGCCGCGCGGCCTCCGCCGAGTCCGGTGTGCCGTCGCGGCAGCCGGAGCCGGGGACCCAACCGAGACCTTGGGGTGAATCGGCCCGCCTTCCCCGCGGGAAACGGCCGTAGGGCAACCCTTCCGAAGCACGTCCGCCCGAACCCGACAGCTAACCCGGTAGGCGGAACGTGGAAGGAGTCGCCTCCCTTGGCGTCGCAGCACCGCAAGCCGCGCCCGGCGGGTTCACGCGTGACCGGTATGCGCACCCCCGCCCTCGCCACCGCCGCCCTCACCTCCGTGGCCCTGCTCTCCCAGACGGCCGACGCCGCTCCCTCGGCCGACGACAGGCCGAGCCTGGAGGAAATCGAGAAGAAGGTCGACGACCTCTACCGGCAGGCCGAGTCGGCGACCGAGAAGTACAACGCGGTCAAGGAGAGGACCGCGAAGCAGCGCAAGCGCGTCGACACCCTCCTGGACGACGTGGCCGAGCGCACCCAGAAGCTCAACGAGGCGCGGGGGGAGCTGAGTTCCTTCGCCGCCGCCCAGTACCGGACCGGCGCCGCCGCCCCGGACACCGCGACGTTCCTGCTGGCGGACTCGCCGCAGGACTACTTCGACCGGACCCAGCTGATGGACCGGCTCACCGGCCGTCAGAAGGAGGCGGTCGACGACTACGTCACGCAGCAGTCCGAGACGATGAGGAAGCGCCAGGAGGCAACCCGGAGCCTCGAGACGCTCACCGAGTCGCAGGGCGACCTGAGGACGGCCAAGGCCACCGTCCAGCGGAAGCTCGCCGACGCGCGCGAGCTGCTGTCGCGGCTGACCGCCGAGGAGCGGGCGCGGCTGGCGGCGATCGAGGAGCGCGAGCAGGAGGAGGCCGCCCGCAAGGCCGCCGAACTCGCCCGCCGGCAGGCGGAGCAGCGGGCCCGGGAGGACGCCCGGCAGCAGGAGGACGGCACCTCCGGCACCTCCGACACGTCCCCGGCCCCGGCGCCGGCCCCGGTTTCCCCCTCGGCCGGCTCCTCGTACGCCACCAAGGCCGGGAAGGCCGTCGCGTTCGCCCGCGCCCAGATCGGCAAGCCGTACGTGTGGGGCGCCACCGGCCCCGGCTCCTACGACTGCTCGGGCCTCACCCAGGCCGCCTGGAAGGCCGCGGGCGTCGACCTCCCGCGCACCACCTACGACCAGGTCGACGCCGGCACCACGGTGCCCCTCGCGCAGGCCCGGCCGGGCGACCTGGTCTTCTTCTACGACGGCGTCACCCACGTCGGGCTCTACGTCGGCAACGGGATGATGATCCACGCCCCGAAGCCCGGCACGTACGTCCGTGAGGAGTCGGTCTACTACGACGGCGAGTCGTCGATCCACAGCGTGGTGCGCCCCGCCTGAGCCCGCGGGGCGGCAGCGGCGACGGCGGGGCGACGAGGGTCCGGGCGCGGTCGGGCGTCACGCCCGCGGCGCCGGGAAGCTCAGGTCCACAGCACGGCGATGAAGACGTTCGCCGTGGTCAGCAGGCCGACCAGGCCGAACAGGCCCTTGTCGGCCTGCTCGTCGTCCCGCTTCACGTACACGAGCCCGAGGATCACGACCAGCAGCGCCAGTTTCACACCGATCTTGATGTTGTCGACGGGCTGGTCGTCGGCCTGGTTGAGGCCGACCAGGATCGCTCCGGTGACCAGCATCGTCAGCGCGCCGTGCAGCATCGCGGGGCTGAAACGGGCGGTGCCCCGGCCCATGGCCTTCATCTGGGTGAGGAAGCCGCCGAGGAGGGCGGCGATGCCGATGATGTGCAGGCCGACGAAGAGGTGGATGAGTACGTCCATGGGGCCGGAGCCTAATCACGGGCCCAGGGCCGTCCGACACCGGCCCGATGCCTCCCGGCACCCGCACATATGGGGCCATAGCACTCCACCGTCCCGGTATGCCCCGGATTCCCGCACATCGGTCATCGCACTGGGTGAAGGCGACGGCGGCGGGACGGGATCACGGTCGCACACGGTCACCTTCCGGTCTCCTCGGGGCAGTTCCGCGCAACCCGTCACCGGCCGGCGGGGGGAGGCCTAGCGTCCTTCGGCGGGTGCCCGGCTCCCCACCGCCGCCCGGGCCAGGGGCGGCAGCCGGACACCACCGCCGAGAAGGTGCGGCGGCGGCCCGCTCCCCCTGTGCGGGCCGCCGGGCGCGCGAGGCAGCCCGGCGACGGCCGTCCGTCCCGGCTGCCGTGCGCCGCACCGGGCGGTCACCGGAAAGGACGTGGAGCCAGGTGGCAGCGCACCGCAGATCCGGGCGGTCGTCGGCGGCCGGCAGGTCGGCCCGCACGGTCGCCACGATCGCCCTGGCGGGCGCGGCGACCGCGACGGGCTTCGACGGGGCCGGGCAGGCCGCGCCGACGCCGGGGCAGGTCGAGTCCCGGGTGGGCGCGCTGTACCGGGAGGCGGAGGTCGCCACCGAGAAGTACAACGGCGCGCAGGAGAGGGCACAAGCGGCCCGGCAGCGGCTGAAGAGGCTGCAGGACGAGGCGGCCCGCGGGCAGGAACGGCTCGGCTCCGCCCGGGAGGAACTCGGTTCGCTGGCCACGGCGCAGTACCGCGGCGGCGGCCTCGACCCCGCGCTGCAGCTCGCCCTGTCCGACGACCCGGACCGGTACCTGGACGGCGTCGAGTTCGCCGAGCGGGCGGGCCACCGGCAGGCGGCGGCCGTCGCCCGCGTACGCGAGCAGCTCCGCGAGATCGAGCGGCTGCGCGGCGCCGCGCGCATCGAGGTCGCCTCGCTCAGGTCGCGCCAGGCCGAGCTGAAGCGGCACAGGACGACGATCACCGGCAAGCTGGGCGCCGCCCGCCGGCTGCTCTCCCGGCTGACGGCCGGGGAGCGCGCACGGCTCACCGGGGAGGCGGCCCCCGGCCGGGCCTTCCGGTCGTCGGCGTCCGCGCGGGGCGGCCGGGCGGCCCCCGGGTCCGCCACGTCCCAGGCGCCCACGCCCCGCGCCGCGGCCGCCGTCTCGTACGCCCACCGGAAGCTCGGCAGCCCCTATGTGTGGGGCGCGACCGGTCCTGACGCCTTCGACTGCTCGGGGCTCGTGCAGGCCGCGTACCGCTCCGCCGGGGTGTCCCTGCCCCGCACCTCGTACGCCCAGATCAACGCGGGCCGCCGCGTCCCGCGTTCCGAACTGCTCCCCGGCGACCTGGTCTTCTTCTACTCCGGCATCAGCCACGTCGGTCTCTACGTGGGTGACGGCCAGATGATCCACGCCCCGAACCCCTCGGCCCCGGTACGGCTCGCCCCGATCGACGAGATGCCGTTCGCGGGGGCCGTGCGGGTGGGGTGAGCGGGCCCGTTCACCGGGCCTCCCGCGGCGGTCCGGCGGTCACACCAGGCGCCGGGCCGTCGCCCACCGCGTCAGCTCGTGCCGGTTCGACAGCTGGAGCTTGCGGAGCACCGCCGAGACGTGGGACTCGACCGTCTTCACGGAGATGAACAGCTGCTTGGCGATCTCCTTGTACGCGTATCCCCGGGCGATCAGCCGCAGCACCTCGCGCTCGCGCTGGGTGAGGCGGTCGAGGTCCTCGTCGACGGGCGGGGCGTCGGTCGAGGCGAAGGCGTCGAGGACGAACCCGGCCAGGCGCGGGGAGAAGACCGCGTCGCCCTCCTGGACGCGGAAGATGGAGTCGACGAGGTCGGAGCCGGTGATGGTCTTGGTCACGTAGCCCCGCGCGCCGCCGCGGATCACACCGATCACGTCCTCCGCCGCGTCCGAGACGGACAGGGCGAGGAAACGCACGGGCCGCTCGGCGTCGGCCGTCAGCGCGGCGCAGCGGCGCAGCACTTCGACACCGCCGCCACCGGGAAGGTGCACGTCGAGGAGGACCACCTCGGGCCGGGTCGCGGTGATGACCGTGACCGCCTGGTCGACGTCCGCCGCCTCGCCGACGACCTCGACGCCGGTCTGCTCGGTCTGGCCGATCTCGGCCTGGACGCCCGTGCGGAACATGCGGTGGTCGTCGACGAGGACCACGCGCACGTGCCGCCGGCCCCCGCCGCCGGCCGGCTCCGCGGGCCCGGCCGCCTCCGCCGATCCCGCCGTGCCGTTCGTCTCGGTCGGATCGCTCATGACGTCTTCTCCGCCCTCTCCATCTCCAGCTCGACCTCCGTGCCGCCGTCCGGCACCGCGCGCAGTCGCGCCGTACCGCCGTTGCGCTCCATACGGCCGATGATCGACTCTCTCACGCCCATGCGGTCGGCGGGTATCGAGCCGAGGTCGAAGCCGGGGCCGCGGTCCCGGACGGACACGAAGACCGTCCTGCCCTCGACTTCGGCGTAGACCTGAACGGCGCCGCCCTCGCCACCGTACTTGGCGGCGTTCACCATCGCTTCGCGCGCGGCCTGCATCTGTGCGCCGATCCGCTCGTCGAGCGGGCAGTCGCCGACGACGACGACCTCTATGGGGACGCCGTGCTTGTCCTCGACCTCGGCGGCGTTGCGCCGCACGGCCTCGGCGAGCGTGGCGGGCTCCTCGGCCTCGTCCTTCCCGTTGCCCTCGGGCTTGTAGAGCCAGGTGCGCAGGTCCCGCTCCTGGGCGCGGGCCAGGCGGCGCACCTCGCCCGCGTTCTCCGCGTTGCGCTGGATCAGGGTGAGGGTGTGCAGGACCGAGTCGTGGACGTGGGCGGCGACCTCCGCGCGCTCCTGGGCGCGGATGCGCATCAGGCGCTCCTCGGAGAGGTCCTGGGTCATGCGCACCAGGTAGGGGCCGGCGAGGAGCGTTATGCCGACGAGGACCGCGAGGGCCGCCTGCAGGACGGAGCCGAGGTGGGCGGCGGAGCCCTGCAGGACGAAGACGCCGGAGACGCCGGCCGTCACCAGCAGCACGCCGGCCACGGAGCGCAGTAGTGTGACCGTGCGCCGTCGGCGGCCGACCTCCATCCAGCGGGCCCGGCGGGCGTTGTCCGCCTGGCGCCAGACGAGGGCGACACCCGCGCCGACGAGCACGATCGGCCAGAGGTAGGCCCGGGCTCCGGTGCTGAGGTCCACGCTGCCCACGAAGACCATGGCGACGACGACCATGAGGAGCAGGGCGACGATCTGGCCCTTGTCCGGTTTGCGGGCGATGAGTCTGCGGCGGCCGTCCGGTGCGGTCTCCGTGGTGATCGGCGAGGGCGGCTTCTGCGCGTCGACGCCGCCGACGCCGAGCGGGACGAAGAACCAGAACGCGGCGTACAGCAGCGCACCGAGGCCGTCGGCCATGAACAGACCGACGAAGACGAGCCGTACCCAGACGACGGGCAGCCCGAGGTGCCCGGCGAGCCCCCGTGCCACTCCGCCCAGCCAGCGTCCGTCACTGCTGCGGTAGAGCTTGCGCGGCGGCCGCGGTCCGGCGAGTGGCGCTGCTGCGGCTTCCGACATGCCATCGATGGTCACACGGCCGCCGGGCCCGGACATCAGGGTCGGCCCCGGAGACGCCCCTGATCTTCACGCGGCGTGTCCGTCGAACGCTTCCCCGCCACCGTCTCAGGGCCGATATCAGGGTCCGGCCAGGGTCGTTCCGACTGCCGTCGCGGCGGCCCGCCCGTCACCATGGACCCATGACGGATCACCAGCACGCCGCGAGGGGCCCGGGCCCCGGCTCCGGCCCGCGCCCGGGGCCGGACGCGGGGCCGGACGCGGGGCCGCGGGAGGCCGCGCCCGCCGCGGGCACGGCGCCCGGCGCGGGCGGGGCCGCCGGCGCGGGCGGGGCCGCCCGCGCCCACGGGCGTGCGGGCGCGCGGGAGGAAGAGGAACGGCAGGAACAGCAACAGCAACAGGAACAGGAACAGGCAGCGAAGGCCAGGCAGGCACAGCCGGCCGAAGGCTCTGCCGGCGAGGCCGGCACGGCCGGGCCTCCCCCCGGGTTCCGGCGTGACCGGCGGTACAAGATGCTGGCCGGGGTCTGCGCCGGACTCGGGCGCCAGTGCGACATGGACCCGGTGATCTTCCGGATCACCCTCGCGGTGCTCTCCGCGACCGGCGGCATCGGCCTCATCTTCTACGGCTTCGCCTGGCTGTTCGTCCCGTACGACGACGAGGACGAGAACGAGGTGCGCAAGCTGCTGACCGGCCGTGTCGACGGCCAGGCGCTGACGGCCGTGCTGTTCGCGCTGGTCGGCTGCGGGGTGTTCCTGACCCTGCTGCGGAACGGCGGGGTGCTGACCTTCGCCGTCGTGCTCTCCCTGCTGCTCGCCGGCGCCGGGTACTGGTCGCGGCATCGCGGCGACCCCGGCCCCGACCCACTGGCCGCCCAGGCCGTGGCCGATGCCCCTCCGGAGGCACAGGCCCCGCCCGCCCCCACCGCCTTCCCCTCCTGGTGGCGCGATCCCATCGTCAAGGACGGCACCCACATCGGCGGCACCGGATACCTCTGGGGCCCGCGCGACTCCCGCGACCCGGACGTCGCGGCGGCCGTCGCCATCAGCCTCGGCACCAGGGACGGCAGCCACGCGGACCCGTACGCCGTGCGCCCCCAGCGGCCGAAGCCGCGCGGCCCTCGCTGGATAGGCGGCTGGGTTTTCCTCCTAGCCCTGCTCGCGGGCGGTCTCGGCACCGGGCTGACGTGGGAGGGCCACGCGCTGGGCACCAGCCTCCAGGCCGGCCTGTCCTGCGCACTGGCCGTCTTCGGTGTCGGCATCGCGATCAGTGCGTTCCTGGGGCGCACGGGAGCGGGCTCCCTGGTCCTGGCGGTTCTCACCGCGGCGCTGCTCGCCGGCTCGGCGGCGCTGCCCAAGGACATCGGCACCGAGTGGATGCGCACGTCGTGGCGGCCGACCGCGGTGGCGGACGTGCGGCAGGACTACGACATCGGCACCGGCGTCGGCACCCTGGACCTGTCCCGGCTCGACGTGGCCGCCGACCGGACCGTCACCACCCGGGCCGATGTCGGCGTGGGCCGGATACGAGTGATCGTTCCCGAGGACGTGACCGTGCGGCTGACCGTCGACGTGGGGGTGGGCGACATCAAGCTGCCGGGTGACGAGAGCAAGGACGTGGACGTGGAGCCGGGCAGGCACCGGGAAGTGACCCTGGCACCGGCCGAGGGCGCCGGGAAGTCCGGCACGCTCGATCTGGACCTCCAGGTGGGCGTGGGGCAGGCGGAGGTGCGCCGTGCTGCGTCATGAGTTCCAGCCCGGGAGGCTGGTCGCCGGTCTCGCCCTCACCGTCGCCGCCGTCGTCTACGCCGGCGACGCGGGCGGTGCCTGGGAAACCCCGTGGTTCGTGGTGATCCCCGTCGTCGTGGGCGGGCTCTTCCTGGCCGGAACGGTGGCGTTCCTGACGGGCCGCGTACGCAGGCGCACAGGGGCGGGCCGTACACGCCCCGACACGACCGCGGCCGACAGGACGACCTGACCGCACGGTCCGCCCGCGGCCGGCGGCACCACGCCGGCCGACCCTAGCGGTAGCCTCCTGACCGCCGCCGCCGGGCACGCAGGACGGCGTCCACGGAGAGCAGCGGGGCGCCGGCGAGGACGAGGGGGGTCCAGGCCATGAGGTAGGCGAGGTCGTTGCCGTAGTAGTACGGGTCGGAGGCCCAGCTCACGGTCAGCCAGAGGCTCAGCGAGACGAGAGCACCGCCGAGGGCGGCCAGGCGGGTGAACAGACCGAGCAGGGTGCCGATGCCGACGGCCACTTCTGCGGCGGCGATGGCGTAGCCGAAGCCGACGGGGTTGTCCAGGGCGAAGTCGACGAGGGCGGGGAGGGCGGAGGAGTCGCGGACGGCTCGCATCGTGTCGCCGATCGAGCCGGCACCGGCTTCCTTCATGAAGGCACTGTCGGTGAGTTTGTCCAGGCCGGCGTAGACGAAGGTGATGCCCAGGAAGACCCGCAGCGGGAGGAGGGCGTAGCGGGTGGCGGTGTCCCGCCAGTCGCGGTCACCGTCGAGGTGAGGAGTGTGCGTGTCCGTCCGCATGCCGTACGTCATTGTTGCCAGCCGCCTCTCGCCCGCCGGTGCCGAGACCCCTCACCAGACCATACGTACGACAAAACGGCCCGGCTCAATCCCCCTCGGGCCGGTTTTCCCCATCGCTCGCTCCCCCGACCGACGCCACCCTCCCCCTGAGACCCACGTCACACCCTGTCCTGTCACATCGTGCCGCGCCGTTCCGTCGTAGGGGTGCAGTCACCGACAACGACAGAGGAGTTCACTGTGGACGCCCGTCTGAACGCCTTCGGCAACCCGATCGCAGGCACGTTCCTCAAGCACCTCGTCTCGGCAGGCCAGGTGGTCTCGGACTCGACACTGCCCGCCGCGACGCAGGAGCTGGTGAAGATCCGCGCGAGCCAGATCAACGGCTGCGGTTTCTGCACCGACATGCACACCAAGGAGGCCCTCGCCGCCGGCGAGTCGCAGGTGCGCCTCAGCCTCGTCGCGGCGTGGCGGGAGGCCACGGTCTTCACCGAGGCCGAGCGTGCCGCGCTGGAGCTGGCGGAGCAGGGCACCCGTATAGCGGATGCGGCCGGCGGGGTCCCGGACGAGGTGTGGGCGAACGCCGCACAGCACTACGACGAGGACCAGCTCGCGGCCCTGGTGTCCCTGATCGCCCTCATCAACGCCTTCAACCGGCTGAACGTCATCATCCGGCAGCCCGCCGGCGACTACCGGCCTGGCCAGTTCGCGTAACGACGCGTCACCCGTCACGGCGCGTCACTCCTCACGAGGCGTCACCCTTCACGACGCGTCACCCGTCGGCCAGTGCCCGGATCCGGCCACGGTCCGGGCACTGGTGCGGCACCCCGAACCGGCAGCCGCCCCGCAGGGCGGACGCACCCGCCGTCGGCAGGGCGCCACACGCACCCCGCCCGACCCGCACAGGCCGCCGCAGGCAGTTGGCCCCGCCGCCAAAGGCCCGGCCTCACTCCGTCACATCGATCACATACCGGTTCGTCTCGGCCCCCGCCGCCGTCACCACCTGCACCTCCACCCGCCCCGGCTCCACCTCCACCGGTACCGGCACGGTCAGCAGCGTGTCCGTCGGATTGCTGAAGCCTCCGGTCACCGGGACCAGCGGGACGTGGGCGTTGACCGCGCCGATGCGGACGACCATCCGGGACAGCCGGTCGGCCCCCTGCGCGCCCGGCGGTACGAACCCGGCGCCGCGGATCTCGATGTCGTCGCCGGTGCGGATCGGCGCGTCCAGGCCACCGGCCTCCCGCACCCGGACGACCGACAGGATGACCGGACGGCCGCCCTCGGCGTACTTCCCCGCGAGGTACGTCGCCGCCGACACCAGCACCACCACCGCCAGTCCCCAGGGCAGATCGGGCAGTTGGTCGGGCCGCCGGGCCAGTCGCACCGCCCCGAACGCCAGAGCGACCGCGCTGATCACGACGTACTGGAGGTCGGTGAAGGAGCCCCGGCCCGCGTCGTCGGTCAGCAGGTCCGCCGCCCGCGGCCGGTCGGCCCGGGTCTTCTGCAGCCGCTGTCCGAGCACCCGCAGACCGACGACCCGCCGCACCAGCACCGCGATCCCGCACACCACGGCCAGCACGGTCACGGCACCGGCGCCCCGGGCGAGTTCCAGCCCCGAGATCAGCGCGTCGCGTTCCCCGTGCCGGGAGGCCGCGGCCAGCCGCCCCACCAGCACCAGGACCGCGTACGCCACGAACAGCACCCACGCCGCCGCCACCGTGCGGGACGTGGACAGGCGGTTGTCCTCGCCGATCACCGGCGCCAGCGCCCCGCCGCGCGCCCGGTGGAACCACGCCGCCGCCGTCAGCGCGACGGCGACCAGCACCGCGGCCAGCAGCCCGGCGGTGCGCGCCGCGGTCCAGCCCGTGCCGATCGCGGTGAGCGACTGCACCAGCAACAGCAGCACGACCAGGGCCCACACCGCGCACGCGGTGCGGCGCCACAGGCCCGCCAGCCATGCCTCGCCCTCGGCCCGCCCGCGCTCGGCGACGAGCGCGGCGGACTGCGTCAGCTCCTCCGAGATCCACTGGCGGGAGGCCGAGGCCGAGTGGGCGACCGCGGCGGGCACCCCCTGCCCGGCCGCGAACCCGTCCCGCATCCGCAGGAACGCGGCGACCGCCTGCCGGTGCCCCTCGCGCGCCCCGTGCGGGCAGTCCCCGCAGGTGCAGCCGCCCCGATGCCCACGGCCGTACCCGGGATCGTGCCCGCCGAGCCCGCCGTACGCACCGCTGCGTGCACCGCCCTGCTCACTCCCCAGCGCGTCCCGCGCGCCGCCACCCGTACCCACGTCCCCACCCTCCTGTCTCGCCTCCTGCACCGCCACGCCCGACGCCCGCCTCCCCCACGACCGCCCGACCGCCCGACCGCGCGACCACCGGCAGCCCTCGGGAGCTCCTCACAAGCCCTTCCGAAGGGGACCCGGAAAGCCTTCCAAGCCCTTGGGAGCCTCTCCGGCCCCCGGGCCCGCCGCCGTGCGCCGAAACCTCGTGCGCCGAAACCTCGCGCACCGAAACCCGGAACAACTCCCCTGTGACGCCAGCGAATTGTGCCCCACATCGCCCGGTCCGCGTCCGCCAGGTCTGGTCAGTGCGAGTGAAGTACGGCGTGCCGTGTTGACCCGGCAGCGAGAACCCCCTCATGGCCGGGACCAGCGAGCGCGACGGGACCCGGGCCTCCGACGGCGGCACGGTCCGGATCACGCCAGGCCCGCACCGCTCCGCGGCCCTGTCCCGGCAGACCTACGGAAGGATCGCCGTGCCTGGAGGCCGTGCCCCTGGAGGCCGTCTCGGGCGTCGTCCCCGAACCCGACCGCAAGCGCGGACGACACCGGCGCCGGCACAGGAACCGGCACGGCTGCGGCTGCCCGAGTCGGGCGAGCTGTACCGCGACGGGGTGCTCACGGACGAGGAGTACGCGGCGACGAGGGCGGCGGTGCTGCGGGGCTTCCGACCGCACGGTCCCGCGGCCCCACGCCCGGGCTCATGCCGAGCCCACGCCGAGCCCACTCCCGAGCCCACGCCTAGTTCAGCAGGTCCGGCTCGCTCCGGCTGATGTCCTGCCACAGCGGCTGGTAGTTGATCCACGCCACCAGGTCCCCGCCCAGCTGCTCGCGCGTCGCCACCGCCAGCCTGTGGTCGATCAGGACCGGCCGTCCCGCCGCCTTTGCCGTGAGCTGCACCTGGCAGGACCGCTCCATCGACACGAACCACCAGGCCGCCGCCTCCACCGAGTCGCCGACCGTCAGCAGTCCGTGGTTGCGCAGCACCAGCGCCTTGCAGGAACCGAGCGCGGCCGCGATGCGCCGCCCCTCCTCGGTGTCGACGGCGACGCCGGTGTAGGCCTCGTACAGCGCGTGGTCCTCGTAGAAGGCGCAGCTCTCCTGCGTGATCGGGTCGAGCAGCTCACCGAGCGCGGACAGGGCACGCCCGTGCACCGAGTGGCAGTGGGCGACCGCGACGACGTCCGGGCGGGCGCGGTGGACCTGGGCGTGCACGGTGAACGCCGCCTGGTTGACGTGGTAGCGGCCGTCGACCACCTGCCCGTCCGAGTTGGCGAGCACCAGATCGCTCACGGTGACGTGCCTGAACGACATCCCGAACGGGTTGACCCAGAAGCAGTCGGTGTACTCGGGATCGCGCGCGGTGATGTGCCCCGAGACCCCGTCCTCGAAGCCGAGCCTTCCGAAGATCCGCAACGCGCCCGCGAGCCGTTCCTTGCGGTGCCGGCGCTCGTCCTCGACCGACTCGTGCATCGGCGGCATCGCGAACCGCAGCCGTTCGGTGGGCAGCGGCAGGGGCGGGGTGGGCCCGTGCATAGGTCCTCCAGCACTGGTTGCGGTACGGGGCGGAAGTTACCGCCGGGGGGCCGCTGAGGACAGTTCTGTTCGGTAAAGATGAGGCGCGGGCCGCCCCGTGCGCCGACGCCGCGCGCCGATGCGGGACGAGGAGGGCGACGAGCGGCGCGTGCGCCCGGAGCAGCACCGGGTGTGATCTCCCCCGCACCTGCGGATTTCCCGGATACCCGACAGAAGATGTCGGATTTCGGCGCGACACTCACCCCATGAGCAGCAGCACGAGCGACACGAACCGCACGAACCCGGCGAGCCCGGCGAACTGGGGGGCCTTCGCCGCCGCCGAGCCGGACCTGGCGAAGACCGTCGAGGAGCGCTTCGGGGCGTTCACCCACCACGTCATCGCCACCCTCCGCAAGGACGGCTCGCCCCGCACCACCGGTCTGGAGGTCCGCTTCCTCGGCGGGGAGCTGTGGCTCGGCATGATGCCGGACTCCCTCAAGGCGCTCGACCTGCGCCGCGACCCGCGCTTCGCGCTCCAGGCGAACCCCGGGGAGGGCACCGGCATGGGCGGCGGCGACGTCCGGATCAGCGGCCGGGCGATCGAGGTCGAGGACTCCGCGACCAAGGCCGCCTATGTGAAAGAGGTGGAACCGCCGCAGCCGTTCCACCTCTTCCGCACCGAGCTGACGGAGGTCGTACGGACCAGCGTCGAGGACGACACCTACCTGGTCGTCCAGGTCTGGAAGCCCGGAGAGCGGGTGCGCACGCTCAAGCGGACATGACCGTCGGGACTACTCCCACTCGATCGTCCCCGGCGGCTTGGACGTCACGTCGAGGACGACCCGGTTGACGTCCCTGACCTCGTTGGTGATCCGGGTGGAGATCCGGGCGAGGACGTCGTACGGCAGCCGCGACCAGTCGGCGGTCATGGCGTCCTCGGAGGAGACGGGCCGCAGGACGATCGGGTGGCCGTAGGTGCGGCCGTCGCCCTGGACGCCGACGGAGCGGACGTCCGCGAGCAGGACCACCGGGCACTGCCAGATGTCGCGGTCCAGGCCGGCCGCCGTCAGCTCCTCGCGGGCGATGGCGTCGGCCTCGCGGAGCAGGTCCAGGCGCTCCCTGGTGACCTCGCCGACGATCCGGATGCCGAGGCCGGGGCCGGGGAACGGCTGGCGCTGGACGATCTCCTCCGGCAGGCCGAGCTCCTGGCCGACCATCCGGACCTCGTCCTTGAAGAGCTTGCGCAGCGGCTCGATCAGCTTGAACTCGAGGTCCTCGGGCAGGCCGCCGACGTTGTGGTGGGACTTGATGTTGGCGGTGCCGGTACCGCCGCCGGACTCGACGACGTCCGGGTACAGGGTGCCCTGGACCAGGAACTCCACCGCCGGTCCCTCGTCCGCGACGATCTCGGCCTGGGCCTGCTCGAAGACCCGGATGAACTCGCGGCCGATGATCTTGCGCTTCTCCTCGGGGTCGGTGACCCCGGCGAGCGCCTCGAGGAAGCGCTCCTGTGCGTCGACGACCTTCAGCTGCACGCCGGTCGCGGCCACGAAGTCCTTCTCGACCTGCTCGGTCTCGCCCTTGCGCATCAGGCCGTGGTCGACGTAGACGCAGGTCAGCTGGGAGCCGATGGCCTTCTGCACGAGCGCGGCGGCGACGGCGGAGTCCACGCCTCCGGACAGGCCGCAGATGGCGCGCTTGTCGCCGACCTGCTCGCGGATCGCGGCGACCTGCTCCTCGATCACGTTGCCGGTGGTCCAGGAGGGGGAGAGCCCGGCGCCCCGGTACAGGAAGTGCTCCAGCACCTGCTGCCCGTACGTGGAGTGCATCACCTCGGGGTGGTACTGGACGCCGTACAGCTTCTTGTCGTCGTTCTCGAACGCGGCGACCGGGACGACGTCCGTGGAGGCCGTGACGGCGAAGCCCTCGGGGGCGGCGGAGCAGGCGTCGCCGTGCGACATCCACACGTCCTGCTCGGCCGGGGTGCCCTCGAAGAGGGTGGAGGACGTCTTGGAGACGTGCAGGTCGGTGCGGCCGTACTCGCGGGCCCCGGTGTTGTCCACCGTGCCGCCGAGGGTCTGCGCCATCAGCTGGAAGCCGTAGCACATGCCGAAGACGGGGACGCCGGCCTCGAAGAGGGCGCGGTCGACGGTCGGGGCGCCCTCTTCGTATACCGACGAGGGGCCACCGGAGAGGATGATCGCCGCGGGGTTCCTGGCGAGGATCTCCTGAACCGGCATGGTGCTCGGCACGATCTCGCTGTAGACCCGCGCCTCGCGGACGCGACGGGCGATGAGCTGGGCGTACTGCGCGCCGAAGTCGACGACCAGGACGGTGTCGGGGGCGGCGGCAGCGGGAGTCGCTGATGACACGGGGTGCCTTCCGGCGGGTCGGGCGGGGGTCTTGTGCCACCCGATTCTACCGGGATGCCACGGGAGGCCTCCCGCGAGCCGCGGCGGACCCCCACGAGCCGCGCAACACCCGCCGCGAGCCGCACGACACCCCCCACGAGCCGCACGACACCCGCCGTGAGCCGCGCGGCATCCCCCGCGCACCGCGGAACCCGGCCGTCTCAGGATGCGAACCGTGTGGGACATCCCCGGCGGGCAGGGCATACTGGCGACCATGCTCCAGCACCCGACCTTCCTCTTTACCTATGGCATCCGGCCCGCCGGCTGCCATGGTCGTGCTGCTTGAGCAACTGACAAGCGACTTCCCAGGCGCCCCGGGCCGACAAGGTCCGGGGCGCCTGGCGTTTCCGGTCCCTGCCGTCCCGGGGCGCCCCCCCATCCGATGAGGAGAGCCCCGCATGACCACCCTCGACGTGACCGGCGCCCGCACCTCCGAGGCCGCCGACGTGATCACCGGCGCCCGGGAACGCATCGACGCGCTCGACGACCGGATCATCGGCCTGATCCAGGAACGCATGGCCGTCTCCGCCGTCGTCCAGGAGGCCCGGATCTCCTCCGGTGGCCGGCGCGTGAACCTCTCCCGGGAGATGGAGGTCCTCGGCCACTACCGGGAGGCGCTGGGCAGGCCGGGCACGGCCCTCGCGATGACCTTGCTGGAGCTGTGCCGCGGAAAGATCTGAATCCGCGTTCGCGGCACAGACGTACGCGTCCCCCCTCACCCGTACGGCGCGTGACCGTGCCGGCCGTCGCGTCGTTGGTCCCGGTGCCCGTGCCAGCCAGGGGCGGGCCCGAGAGAACCACGCGTGGCTCACCGGAGCGATGAGACGTACGGATCGCGCCGTGCGTCGTGGGACCTCGCTCCGGGAAAGTGACCGGACGGCAGGGGACAGCGGCCCGGTCACCCCAGGGAAGGTCGGCTCCGGGGACGCCCGGGGCCGACCGGCGGAACCCGTGCGGACGTGCCGGGCCGAACGGCCGCGGCCGCCGCGTGCACCCGGCGCCCCGCGCACGGACTCAAGCCCTCCGCGGGCAACCGCTTCGCCCGCCCGCCGGAGGCCGGGACCAGCGGCGCGACCCCCCGGCGCCGCTTCCCCGGCACCGACGTCGTCCCGACGCCGCCCCGACGCCGGTGCCGACGAGACGAAGGGCCCCGCGGCTGCGCCCCGCGGGGCCCTTCGCATGTCCGCCCGGGACCGGCCCCCACCCCTGCCGCTCGATGCCCGCCGCTCGACACCCGGCGCCCGTCACCCGACACCCGTTCCCCGGCGCCCGCCACTCGGCTGTGAGACAGGCCACATAAGAATTTTGTGAACACGCGTACAACCCTTCACGGCCGTCGCGGATCAAACACACGGAACCAGGGGTCGCACCCGCACCGGCAGCGGAGACCTCTCCACGACGCGTGCTGCGACCGCCGCAGTACTCCGGACTCTCCGAGGTCTTCATGAAGCTTCGCCGTGCCATGGCAGCCGCGGCCGCGACGGCGGTCATAGCCCCGCTGACACTCCTGTCCGCGCCCACCGCGTTCGCGACGGAGACGGCGGAGACGGCGTCGGCGACGGAGACGTCGTCCGCCACCCCGACCGACGCCGCCACCACGACGCCGACCGCCACCGCCACGGTCACGGCGGCCCCGACCGGCACGGCCACCACCGCACCCGCACCGACCGGCACCGGCACGCCGACCGGCACACCGACGAGTTCCTCGCCGACCGCGGACCCCGCACCGAGCGAGACGGACGAGCCCGGGCCGGCCGACCCGAGCGACGGTCCGACGCCCCCGGACGCGCCGTACTGCGAGGAGCTCGACGAGGACTTCGCCGACGCCAAGGTCACCGCGGACGTCAAGGGCCTGCCGGGCAGGATCGTCGCGGGTGACGGCTTCCACGCCTTCCAGATGGTCGTCACCAACGAGTCGGACATCGACATCGAGGGCGTCAGCTTCTACGCCGAGGTGGAGAACTACGAGCTCGACGAGTCCAAGTACCTGAGCCCGTACGTCACCCTGCAGTTCAAGAACCCCGCGACGGGTTCCTGGAGCGGCATCCGCGACGCGTACGGCTACACCGGCGACTACTTCCTCTCCGTCGACGAACTGAAGGCGAACGCCCGCAGGACCATCGACCTGCGTCTCAGCATCGACGCGAAGGCGCCCGCGGGCGACGCCTACTCCTTCGCCTCCGGCACCTACCTCGACAACGTCGACGGCCAGGACTGCCTCGCCGAGGGCTGGGCCGCCTACGACTTCCAGGTGCTGAGGGCCGGCTCCCCGAACCCCGCCCCCGGCACGGCCGGTCCCAGGGACGACAAGGGCGCCGTCAAGCACCCACAGGGCGGCGCGAAGGCGATCGACGGCAGCCTCGCCGAGACCGGCTCCAGCTCCGCCCTGCCGGTGATCGGCCTCGTCGGCGGTGCCGCCGTCGTCGCCGGTGCCGGTGCGGTGTTCGTCGTCCGGCGTCGCAGGGCCGGGACGGACGCGTAGCGCGCGGCGCGACGCCAAGCGAGGAGAGGGACCTGGGCTCGGAGGGGGGCACAGGTCCCTCTCTCATGGGCTCTCATGGGCTTTCGCGGCCGGCTACTTCCTCGGCGGCACCGCCGGCATCCCCAGGAACGGCAGCCGCAGCGCGCCGAACGCGTCCGCCGGGACCGCCGGGGACTTCGGCGCGACCGGCCGGAGGCGTTCGTACGCCGCGCCCTGCCGCGGACGCGGGTCGGTCTCGCCCTTGTTGGGCCAGTACGACATCGCCCGCTCGGCCTGGGCGGTGATCGTCAGGGACGGGTTCACGCCCAGGTTCGCCGAGACGGCGGCGCCGTCGACGACCGAGATGCCGGGGTGGCCGTACAGACGGTGGTAGGGGTCGATCACGCCCGTCTCGCGGGAGTCGCCGATGGGGCAGCCGCCGAGGAAGTGGGCGGTGAGCGGAGTGCCCATCAGCTCGCCGACGTTGGAGCCCGCGAAGCCGTTGATCTCGGCGGCCAGCGCCGACGCGCCCTCGGTCGCCGCCCTGATCTGCTTGGGGTTGGGGGCGCCGTGGCCCTGGCGGGCCGTGAGCAGGCCGCGGCCCACCCCCTTCGGCTTCAGGTACGTCGTCAGGGAATTGTCCAGCGACTGCATCACCAGGCCGATGATGGTCCGCTCCGACCAGCGGCGGTTGGACAGGGAGCGGAGCACCAGCACGGGATGCCTGGCCGCGTGCGCCAGGAAGCCGAGCACCCGGGCCGTGCCCGTACCGCTCCTCGCGTACGGCACCTGGAGGATCGACAGGCTGCCCATCGAGTTGGAGCCCCGGCCGTAGCGGACCGGCTCGATGTGGGTGTAAGCATCTGGGTGGATGGAGGAGGTGATCGCCACTCCCCGCGTGAAGTCCGCCTTCGGCGCGCCGGTGGCCTTGCGGTAGCGGCGGTCGTCCGTCTGCGCGCCCACCAGCGCCTCGGAGTTGGTGCGGGTCAGCTCGCCCAGGCGGTCGGAGAGCCGCGGCAGCCGGCCGGCCGCCTTCATCCGGTGCAACAGCGTCTGGGTGCCGTAGGTGCCGGCGGCCAGGACGACCTGGCGGGCCGTGTAGGTCCGGCCCCTCGCCCTGCGGCGGCCGTCCGTCGGCAGGGTGGCGACGGCGTACCCGCCCCGCGGGTCCTCCGTGACCGACACGACGGTCGTCAAGGGGTGGACGACCGCGCCCGCCTTCTCGGCGAGGTAGAGGTAGTTCTCGTTGAGGGTGTTCTTCGCGCCGTGCCGGCAGCCGGTCATGCACTCGCCGCACTCGGCGCAGGCCCGCCGGGCCGGGCCCGCCCCGCCGAAGTACGGGTCGGGCACCTCCTGGCCGGGCTTCGCCCTGACCGACCCGTCGGCGTCCTCGCCGTCGCCGAAGAACACGCCGACCGGCGCCGGGTGGAAGGTGTCCCCACAGCCCATCCGCTCCGCCGCCGCCTTCAGGTGCACGTCGGAGGGGGTCAGGGTCGGGTTCAGCCGTACGCCCAGCATGCGCCGCGCCTGGTCGTAGTACGGCTTCAGCTCCTCCTGCCAGTCGGTGATGTCCCGCCACTGCGGGTCCTCGAAGAAGGGCTTCGGCGGTACGTAGAGGGTGTTGGCGTAGTTGAGGGAGCCGCCGCCGACCCCCGCGCCCGCCAGGACCATGACGTTGCCCAGCAGGTGGATGCGCTGGATGCCGTACATGCCGAGCCTGGGGGCCCACAGGTAGTTCCTCAGGTCCCAGGAGTTCTTCGGGAGCGTCTCGCGGGTGAAGCGCCGGCCCGCCTCCAGCACGCCGACGCGGTAGCCCTTCTCGGTCAGGCGGAGGGCCGAGACGGATCCGCCGAAGCCGGAACCCACGACGATGACGTCGTAGTCGTAGTCGACCTGGGACACGTGTTCTCCTCGTTGAGTCTTCGCGTTCGCCGCGGCCCGTCCGTGGTCGCTCGCGCGGTCCTCCGCGCTCCCGGGGGGCTACCGGAACCGGAGCGCCTTCATCAGGCGCAGGCTGCGGCTCATCAGGGCCGCGTACGCCGCGTCGTCCATGCCCAGTGACGGGGCCATCGGCAGCAGCCGCTGGTGGGCGACGGTCTGGGCCTCGGTGTACTTGAGGATGCCCTCGGAGCCGTGCCGGCGGCCGAGGCCGGAGTCCTTCATGCCGCCCATCGGCGACTGGACGCTGCCGTAGGCGGATGCGTAGCCCTCGTTGATGTTCACGGTCCCCGTGCGCAGGCGGGCGGCGACCTCGCGGCCGCGGCGGGCGTTCCCCGTCCAGACGGACGAGTTCAGGCCGTACGGCGTGGCGTTGGCGCGCTCGATCGCCTCGTCGTCGCTGCGGAAGCGGTGGACCGAGACGACCGGGCCGAAGGTCTCCTCCGTGCAGACGGCCATGTCCGCCCCGACGCCGTCGAGGATCGTGGGCTCGAAGAAGTACGGGCCGACGTCCGGGCGCGCCACCCCGCCGGCGACGATCCTCGCACCCTTGGCGACCGCCTCCGCCACGTGCCGCGTGACGGTCTCCAGCTGGCGTTCGCCGACCAGGGAGCCCATGTCGGCGCCGTAGGCGAGGGACCTGCCCAGCCGCAGGGCCCTGGTGCGGGCGGCGAAGCGCTCCAGGAAGGCGTCCGCGACCGACTCGTGGACGAACAGCCGCTCGATCGATATGCACAGCTGGCCCGCGGAGGAGAAGCACGCGCGGACCGCGCCCGCGGCGGCCTTCTCGACGTCGGCGTCCTCCAGCACCAGCATGGCGTTCTTGCCGCCGAGTTCCAGGGAGACCCCGACCAGGCGGGCGGCGGCGCCCCGGGCGACCTCGCGGCCGGTGCGGGTGGAGCCGGTGAAGGAGACGTAGTCGGCGTGCCGGACGACCTCGGGGCCGACGACCGGCCCGTCGCCGATGACCACCTGGAAGACGTCGGCGGGCAGCCCGGCCTCGACGAGGAGGTCGCGCGCCCACAGCGCGGTCAGGCAGGTCTCGGTGTCCGGCTTCATCACGACCGCGTTGCCCGCGACGAAGGCGGGGAGCGCGTCGCCGACCGACAGTTCCAGGGGGTAGTTCCAGGGGGCGATCTGGCCGACGACACCGCGCGGGTGCCGCAGTTCGGTCACCTGGGTGAGGACCGGCACGGCACCGGTGTGCCGCCTGGGCCTGAGGTAGGAGACCGCCCTGCGGCCGTAGTGGCGGGCGGCGACCGCGACGGCCTGGACCTCCTCGTGGGCGTGCAGGCGGGCCTTGCCGGTCTCCAGCTGGATCAGGTCGAGCACCTCGGCCTGGCGCTCCAGCACCAGGTCGTGGAAGCGGAGCAGGACGGCGGCGCGCTGCCGCACCGGGATCCGGGCCCACACGGACTGGGCGGCGCGGGCCGCCTCGAAGGCCTTCGCCACGTCCTCGGGTGTCGACTCGGGGAGGTCGGCGAGCCTCTCACCGGTGAACGGCGTGTGGTTGGCCGTCCGGCCGGAGCCGACCACGCCCTTGGTGAGCTGGGCGACCAGCTCGGGGGTCACCACGTCGGCGGCGGTGCGAACGCCCGCCGGGGCGGGGGCGATGGGGTTCGTGCCGGTCTTCTCCGGGGCCTGCGCGTCCGTCATGACGCGCAGGGTATGCGCAGCCGCACGCTTTGGGTACCCGTCGGTAATACGGCTTCACCGACCGCACACACGACGCCAGTGGACGCTGGCAACGAATGCGCTGATCAGGGAGTCGTACGACGGGGCCCGGCGTGGCATCAGTCCTTCCCGATCTCCAGCCGGTCACGGGCGCCCTCGAACACGGCCCTTCCCTCCTCCTCGTCCGGGGTGCCCTTGGGCATGTCGACGCGCAGTTCGTACAGGCGGCCGTCGTCGGTGCGGACCACCAGCCGCATGACCCGGGTGGGGTTGCCGTCCGGGCCGTACGTCGCGTCGGCGAGGACGGCCTCGTACCCCTGGAGGCTGGTGCGGGTGTACCGCGTGCGCGCGTCCCGCGGGTGGCCGTCCCCGGTCCGGTGCGCCTCCCGGGCCTGGCTCATCGGGGAGCGGGGCGCCCTGTCCCACTGGGTGAGCCGGAGGTGGATGGTGTCCTTCGCGTACGTCACGAGACGGGGCTGGCGGGTCGCGCCGCCCCGCCGGGCGGACTGCGTGTACCCGTCCGGGACGGCGAGGACGGCGTCCATGTCCTTCTCGCGGTGGACGGTCCAGGTGCCGGTGCCGGTGCCTGGGGCCGCGACGGCGTCGGGCGCCGCCGTGGAGGGGGCGGTCCGTTCCGTGGCCGAGCCGCTGCCGGTCTCCACGAGGAAGGAGCTGGTGGTCAGCCAGGTGCCGCCGGCGAGGAGGAGGCCGAGCAGGGCGACGGGGGCGGGGTGGCGCAGGAGGCGGTGGCGGGGAGGCGGGGTGAGGGCTGGAGCGGGGGCGCGGCCGGGAGCGGGTCCGGGTTCGGATTCGGAGCCGGGGCCGGAGTCCCGCTCGGGTGCCGGTTCGGGCTCGGGTGCCGGTTCGGGCTCGGGTGCGGGTTCGGGCAGCCGTATCGTCCCTGTGTCCTTCGTGGACTCGCCCGGCCCGTCCGGGCCCCGGGTCTTGGGGGTGGCCTTCGCGGGGAGGTCCGGTGCGGGCCGGCCCTCGGCGACCGCCTCCAGGACCGCGGCGGCCTCCTCCGCCTCCGGCCGCCGCTCGGGGTCCTTCGCCAGCAGCCGTACGATCAGCGGTCCGAGCGGTCCGGCCCGCTGCGGATCGGGCGGGTCGGCGGCGAGGACCGCGGCGAGCGTGGCCCGGGGTGTCGCACGGCGGAACGGAGAGCGGCCCTCGACGGCGGTGTACAGGAGCGCGCCCAGCGACCACAGGTCGCCGGCGGGGCCGGCGATGCGGCCGGACATCCGCTCGGGGGCGACGAACTCCGGCGAGTCCGCGAACTCCGCGCCGTCGGGGGACTGCCCGTCCTGGGCATGGACGATGCCGAAGTCGGTGAGGACGACACGGCCGTGCGGGCCGAGCAGGACGTTGGCGGGTTTCACGTCGCGGTGCACGATGCCGACGGCGTGCGCGGCGCGCAGGGCGCCGAGGACGGCACGGCCGATACGGGCCGCCTCGCGCACCTCCACCGGACCGCGCCGGAGCACCTCCCGCAAGGACTCCCCGCGCACCAACTCCATGACGATCCACGGGAGTCCGTCCGGGACGTCCGGTCCGCCGGCCCCGTCCTCGCCGGCGACGACGTCGTGGATGACGAGGGCGCAGGGGTGATCGACCCGGGCGGCGGCCCGGGCCTCCCGGTGGAGCCGGTGGGCGGTCCGCCGGTGCCGCTCGTCCGCCGGGTCGCCCGGCAGCTTCGGCTCCCTGACGGCCACTTCACACCCCGTCAGTTCGTCGAGCGCCCGCCAGACCGTGCCCGTCCCGCCGGAGCCGATGCGCTCGACCAGCCGGTACCGCCCGCCGACCAGCCGGCCGTCGCGCTGATGTTCGCCGCCGTCCCTCATGTCTCATCAGTACCGTGCGGGACGGCTCCTTGTCGACGCGGGTCGGCGTGGACCGGCGCGGGTCGGCGTGGACCGGCGCGGACCCCGGCCGGTGCCGGTTCAGGGCTTGTCGACCTCCAGGTTGGCGATCGCCGTCTTCGCCACCTCACGTCCGCGTGCGGTGAAGTCGCCCTGGCCGGGATAGCTGACGGTGAGTTCGTACATGTCGCCGCCGGAGGTCTTGTAGTAGAAGAGCCGCAGCTCGCGCGGGCGGGGGTTCTGGCTGTCGGTGGTGGTGTAGACGACCGTGTTCTCGGCGGCCTTCCCGCCCTTGTACGTGGTCTCCCGCGGTTCGGACTCGGGATTCTCGGGCATGCCGAGCTGGTAGCTGCCGCTCTGCTTGAAGCCGTTGTCGTCGTCGTACATCTCCGCGGCGGCGGACGCGGCGATGGCGTTGCCGGTGTCCTCGGACTTCCTTTCGAGCGTCAGGCCGATCCAGATGCTGCCGCTCCAGTCGGTGTACGTGACCCAGTGCCCCTTGTCCGTCTTCCGGTCGGGCACCGTGCGCTGGTAGCCGTCCGGCACCGCCAGCGTCGCGGCCACGTCCTTCTCGTGGTGGGTCTTCCAGCCCTCCGGCAGCGGCCCGGCGAACGGGTCGGCGATCACCAGGTACGCCGCCACCGCCGCCGCGACGACCGCCGCGCCGAGGCCGAGCCACGCCTTGCGGCCGAGCCGGGCGCCCCGGCCGCCCCGGCCGTCCCGGTCACCGGGAACGGCCACGGTCACCGCCTGCGCCGGCTGCGGGGCGGGCGGGTTGGCGGCCGCCTCCAGCAGGGCGCGCACCCGGGCGGCGTCGGGGCGGTGGGCCGGGTCCTTGTGCAGCAGGCCGTTGATGACCTCGGCGAGCGGGCCGTGCGCGGAGGCGGGCGGTGCGGGCGTGGCGTTCAGGACGGACTGCAGCGTGGCGGGGGTGTTGCTGCGGCGGAACGGGGAGACGCCCTCCGTCGCCGCGTACAGCACCACCCCGAGGGACCACAGGTCGCTGGCCGGGCCCGGGCGCTGGCCCAGCACCCGCTCCGGCGCGATGTACTCGGGCGAGCCGACGAAGCCGCCGGTGTCGGTCAGGTTCGTCTCGCCCTCGATCTGGGCGATCCCGAAGTCCGTGAGCACGACCCGGTCGTGACGGCCGAGCAGCACGTTGTCCGGTTTCACGTCCCGGTGCAGGATGCCCGCCGCGTGCGCGGCCTCCAGCGCGCCGAGCACCTCCAGGCCGATCCGGGCCGCCTCGCGCGCGCTGAGCGTGCCCTCCTGGAGCACGGCGCCGAGCGAGCGTCCCTGCACCAGCTCCATCACGATCCACGGCCGGCCGTCCACGACCGCGACGTCGTGGACGTTGACGACCGCCGGGTGGTCGAGCCGGGCCGCGGCGCGCGCCTCGCGGCGCATCCGCTCGAAGGCGTTGGCGCGTTCCCGCTCGGGAAGGTGGTCCGGGACGCGGGGCTCCTTCACGGCGACCTCGCGGTCCACCGTCTCGTCCTTGGCGCGCCAGACCGTGCCCATGCCGCCGTGCCCGAGCTTGGCGGTCAGCCGGTAGCGACCGGCGATGAGCCGCCCGGCGCCCGGGTCGTGGGCGGGCTCGGACCGGGGCGGGACCGCCGGGGCCGGCGTGGCGTACGGATTGCCGGGGTGCGGCACGGCCGCGGGCGGGTTCGGCGGTTGCAGAGCGAAACTCGTCGGCTCGTCGGCCCCGTAGCGGGCTCCCCCGTTGTTGCGCATGGGTTCATCCATATCGCGCCAGGCACCGGTGCATCCACTGCGCGGGCGTTCCGGTCACGAACCCGTGACGCGGCCCGCGGCTTATCTCCCGTTCGTCCACGCATGTGCGGGCGGAGGCGCGGGGCCACGGTGACGTCCGCGCACTGCTGCGCACTCCTGCGGACTCCTGCGTGCTCCCTGCTCCCGCGGGGGCGCAGGCGTGTTCCGGACCTCCGCCGTGCCGCTGAGCCGGGCCGGACGGCCCCAGGGCCTGTCGTCACATTCCCGTCGTCCGCCCGGAGGGCGGGTCCCGCGGCGTCAGGTGCGTGCTCCCGGCGTGCCGGGCGCCGGCCCTCGTACGGGATGTACTCGGGTCCGCGCCCGGTGCGGCGAGAGGGCGTGCAGGGCGTCGCGGGGCAGGCGGGAGTTCGACGACAGGCCCTAACCCGTGGGCGCGGCGGAGCGGGTGCCGGCGGCCGGGGAGGAGGTCCGGGTCACGGTGACGGTGGGGGCGGGGGCAGGGTGGCTCGGGGTGGACGTGGGCACGGAGGCGGTCGGCGGTGTCTCCGGTGCCGAACTCGTCGGCGTACCGCCCCCGTCGCCGTCGCCCCGGTCCACGAGCAGCGCCGCGGCCGACACGCCCACCCCCGCCATCGCGGCGACCAACAGCCCGGCCACGAGGACACCACGCGTGGGCTGCCGGGCGGACCGCTCGGCGACCCGCGCCGGCCCGGGCGGCTGCCCGGCGGACGGGTCCGGCCGCAGCGGCGACCGCCAGACGGACAGGGCCGACCGCGGCGGCTGCCGGACAGGCGGGTCCGGCCACATCCGCGGCTGCGGGCCGAGGGCGTCCCGGCGCCGCGGAGCCGGCCTGCCCGCGGCATCGGACCACTCCGCGGCATCGGACCATCCCGCGGTGTGGGGCCGGGCTGCGGCATCCGGTCCCCTCGGCGACCGCCGGCCGCCGGCACCCCACTGGGGCGACAGCCGCCGGCGGGGCGGAGCCCACTCCGCCGGCAGGTGGCCGGGCGGCGGCGCCTGCGGGGTGCGGCCCGTGGCGCGGAAGGCCAGCAGCATCCGCTCCGCCGTGTCCGCGTCCAGCCGCCGGTCCGGATCGCGCTCCAGCAGACCCCGTACGACGGGCAGCAGCGGCCCGGCCTGCGCGGGGGGCCGGATCTCGTCGAACACGACGGCGTGCAGCACCCCGCCCAACGAGTCCCGGTGGAAGGGCGACGCACCGCTGAGGGCCGCGCACAGCAGCGCGCCCAGCGACCACAGGTCGGATGCGGGCCCGGTCCGGGCGCCGGACATCCGCTCGGGCGCGGTGTACTCGGGCGAGCCGACGAAGGAGCCGTTCTCGGTGAGCGTGGTGGCACCCGCTACCTGGGCGATGCCGAAGTCGGTGAGGACGACCCGGTCGGTGCCGGCCTCCAGCAGCACGTTCGCGGGTGTGAGGTCGCGGTGCAGGACGCCTGCCGCGTGCGCGGTGCGCAGCGCGCCGAGCAGGGCGATGCCGATGCGGGCGGCCTCGGCGGCGTCGACCGGGCCGTACGCGGCGATGCGGTCGGCGAGCGAGCCGCCGTCGACCAGCTCCATGACGATGTAGGGGCGCCGGTCGCCCTCGTCGTCCACGACGACGTCGTGGACGACGATGATGTGCGGGTGGTGCAGCTGGGCGATCGCGCGGGCCTCGCGCAGCGTACGGTCCCGCTGCCGCCGGGCCTCGTCCGCGGAGAGCGTCTCGTCGACGGGGAGTTCCTTGACCGCCACCTGGCGGCCGAGCAGCCGGTCGGTCGCCCGCCACACCACACCCATGCCACCGCGTCCGAGTCTCGCCTCCAGCCGGTAACGGCCCGCGATGACGCGGACGTTGTCCCCCTCGGTCGCCATGCGGTCATCATGCCCCACCGGACGGACCGGCTCCGGGCGGCCGGCGGGCAGGTGGCCGAAACCGACGGCCCGCCGTCAGCGGGTTCCGCGCCGGGTGCCGGCCGTCAGGAAGCCCTCTCCTGCCAGCCCTGCAGCACCGACATGAACTGCTCGCGCGTCGTCTCCCAGTCCTTCGCCGGCGACGACATGTAGATCGCGTACTCGGTGCCGTCACGGGCGATGTACGTCTCGTCGACGGCGCGGCGCGGACCGGGGAAGGGCGTGTCCTTGGCCTGCGCGGTCCACGTGTACTCCCACCGGGCGCTGTCGCGGTCGCGGTAGACGGTCCGCCCCAGCGTCACGCGCCGGTAGTCGACGAGCCGGTGGAGTTGCTGTTCCAGGTCGAGCTGGTGGGCGTACGGGTCGGCGAAGTCGGGTGCGGTGTCCACGGCGATGCGCAGCAGGTGGCGGCCGCCGTCGGGCGTGTAGTCGATCTGCTTGAGGTCGCCCTGGTCGTCGTAGACCCGCCGTTCCCAGCCCTCGGGCAGGTGGAGCCGGAAGCCCACGGGGTCGTCGTGGCGGACCCAGCCGGCCGGCGCGGTTCCCTCCGGGCGCCGCGTACTCGTCGGCGTCGGGCCCGGGACCGGGGCGGAGACGTGATCGTCCTGCTGCCGGCCCTCGTCCCACTTCAGCAGCGCCACGGCGGTGCCCCCGCCGACGAGCGCGGCAAGGACGACGACCAGGGCGAGCGTGCGCAGCCGCCGCCTCGGCGGCGCACCGACTGCGGGAGCCCGGCCGGCCGCGGTGGCGCTCGTTGCCGTGGGACCCCTTCCCGCGGGGCCGGTCCCGGTCGGGCCGACCGTCGTGGGAGCGGTCGCTGCGGGACCGTACGCTGCGGGACCGGGCGCCGTGGGACCGGTGATCGTCGAGCCGGCCGCCGAACCGGCCGTCGAGGTGCCGCTCGCCGGCGTGCCGGCCGGCGGCCCGTACGGCGTCCGGGCCGTGGCGGCCGTACCCGGCTCCGGCCGGCCGGAGCCGGCGGGACCGGCGGGACCTGCCGGGTGAGTGCCTCCGTGCTGCGTCGGCACGTACGTCTGCGCCGCGCCAGGCCGTCGCCCCTCCGCCGCCTCGGCCAGCATCCGCTCGGCCTCGGCCACGCCCGGCCGGGTGGCCGGATCCTTGCGCAGCAGCGCGGTGATGACCGGTGCGAGCGGACCGGCACGGCCCGGCTCGTCGGCCTCCTCCTCCACCACCGCCTGCATGGTGGTCAGCGGTGTGGTGCGACGGAACGGCGACCTGCCCTCCACCGCCGTGTACAGCGTCGCGCCGAGCGCCCACAGGTCGGAGGCGGGTCCGGGATCCTGGCCGCGGACCCGCTCGGGGGCCAGGTAGTCGACCGAGCCGACGACCTCTCCCGTGCGGGTGATGGTCGTGTCGCCCTCGATCTGCGCGATGCCGAAGTCGGTGAGCAGCACCCGCCCGTCGCGGCCGAGCAGGACGTTGCCGGGCTTGACGTCGCGGTGCAGGACACCGGCGGTGTGCGCGGCGCGCAGCGCGCGCAGCACCCACAGGCCGATGCGCGCCGCCTCCCGCGGCTCCACGCGCCCCTGCTCCTTGACGACATCGGCCAGCGAGCGGCCCTCGACCAGCTCCATCACGATCCACGGCCGGCCGTCGTGGTCGAGCACGTCGTGCACGGTGACGACGGCGGAGTGGTTGATCCGGGCGGCCGCGCGCGCCTCAGCCCGGGTGCGCGCCAGCAGGACGGCCTGCTCGTTGTCGGAGACGTAGAGCGCGGCGGTCAACTCCTTGATGGCGACGGACCGGTGCAGCACCTCGTCGTGCGCGCGCCACACACGGCCCATGCCACCGCTGCCGATGGCGTCGCCGAGCCGGTAGCGGCCCGCGACGAGCAGGCCCTGCATCTGATTCACGTTGCCCCGCAATGGTTTTGACAGGGTCAGCGTAAGGACCGGCCTCCGTCCAGGGAACAAGCGGGGTGCCTTGGAGACCGCACTGTGACGGTTGTCGCTGTTGGGGCCCGGAGGGAACCAAGAGGCGCAACAGGCGAACGGCGGCGTACGAGCGGGGCGTCCGGCAGCGGGGCCTGGCATCCGGCAGCGGGGGCCGGGGTCCGGGGTCCGGCAGCAGGGCCGCCGGGTCGCCCCGGGGCCGGTCACCGGCCGGTGGCGGTCACCGGCCGCGGATCACCCCGTCGCCCGGTAGGTCGCCGCCGCCTGCTCGTACAGCCGCGTCACCTCGTCGCGTTCGGCCTCCGGGCCGCGCACCTGCACCACGTGGTACGCGCCGTCGACCAGCATCGCAAGGTTGCGCACGTACAGCTCGCCCCCGTCGTCACCGGTCCAGGTGAACTGCCCCTCGGCCATGGTCCGCCCGCCCACCCGGATCGTCTTCAACCCGGCGGAGGTGGCCCAGCTGGAGTCGCGGTACGGCTGCAACTCGCGCTCCCTCTCCCGCTGGTACGCCATCGGGTCGCTGCCGTACTCCTGCGCGCTGTCCCGGCCCGGCACGACGATCAGCTCGAAGTCCCCGCGGGAGTAGACGACCTGGCCCCGCCCGTTCTCCGGGGCGCGGTCCCAGCCCTCGGCGACGGCGACCTGGAATCCCGCCGGGTCCTTGCGCAGGGTGAAGCCGTCGGCGACCTCGGGGCCGGTCGTCTGCGTCTCGGTGGAACCGGCCGACTCGTCGGGTGCCTCGCCGCCGTCCGGCTTCGGCGAGGTCTGGTCGGTCCGGGGCTCGCTGCTGGCGTCCGGCTCGGGCGCCCGGCTCACCTCGCCGGTGGCACCGGTCCGGTCCGCCGTGTCCGACCCGCCGGTCTCACCGGCCTTCGGCATGAAGAGCATGGCGTACGCGATCGCCGCGGCCATGGCGAGCAGGACCAGCAGGAGCAGGGTGCGGCCGAGGTGGCGCGGTGACCGGGTCTCCTGCCGAGCCCGTTTGTGCCGTCCGTGCGGGGCGGGCAGCCCGGCGCGCCGCCTGCGCACCAGCTCGCCCCGGCGGCGTATCACCGGCAGCCGGCTCGCGTCGACGGGCGGCGCCGCGACGACGTGCATCCCGGCCTCGGGCTCGGGCGCCGACCGCACCAGCGAACGCAGCCAGCCGCCCAGTTCCTCGAAATCGATCCGCTCGGTGGGGTCCTGACGCAGCAGCGACTCCACGACCGGCCTGAGAGGCCCGCACTCCTCGGCGAAGGCGGGCGGCTCCGCGCACACCATCTGCACCAGCTCGGCGGTCGACTCCTCCGGGTAGGGCGCGTGCCCCTGCACGGCGCGGAAGAGCAGCGCGCCGAGCGCCCACAGGTCGGTCGCCGGCCCGATGGGCGCGGCCAACTGCCAGTTCTCGTGCACGGGTCCGGCCTGCTCCGGCGCCCACCGCTCGGTCACGGGCCCCACCACGGCCATCCGCGCCTGCCGCGCCCGCTCGGCGGCCAGGGCGGTGGCCGGGCCCCGCCGGACGGGGGTGTGGGCCACGAGGTCGTCCCAGCGGGCGGGAGGTGCGCCCGCAGCGGGGGAGGTGCCCGCGGCGGCGGGCCTCGGGTCCGGGCCTGAGGAGCCACCGGTGCCGGACGTGCCGGTGAAAGGCGGGGTACCGGGGTCCGCGCCGGACGCCTCCCCGGCCGGACCGGTCACGCCGGGCGGTGTCGCCGCGGCGTGGCCACCGGACGGCAGCGCCGTACGGCCCTGCCCGCCGGGGCCGCTGCCGCCGGTCCCGGTGCGGGGCGCGGCACCGTGCCGGGCTGCGCCGCCCACACCGTAGGGGTCGGCGATCTGCCCCGGCGGGGTGGCGCCGTGCGGCGGCACGGGGTGGTCGGGGGCGGGCCCGGCGCCGGGCAGGGCCGCCCGGCCGTTCTGCTGTGCCTCCTGCACCCGGGCGGCGGCCCGTGCCCCCGCGCGGTAGGCGGCGATCGCCCCGGCCCGCGCCGCCCGGACGTCCCCGCCGGTGTCCGTGGCCCCGCCGCCCGGGGCCGGCGAGACCCCGTCGGCCGTGTCCGGCCCGGCTCCCGGCAGCCCTCCGGCCGCCCGCGCCTCGATGGCGGCCCGCCGTGCCGCCTCGGGATCGGGGACCCCTGCCGGACCCGCGGGCCCGGCGACGCCACCGGCCGTGCCGGGCCCCGCGAACGCCTCACCGCCGCGCGAGCCACCGGCTCCGCCGAAACCAGCTCCGCCGAAACCGGCTCCGCCGCCGAAGCCGGTACCGCCGAAACGGCCCGGTCCGCCGGAGCCACCGGCACGGCCGGGGCCTCCGGAGCCCTCGAAGGGCCCCGCGCCGATCGCCCCGGGCGCTTCACGGGGTCCTTCGGCACGGCCGTCCGGCGCCGCCTGCTCCTGCTCCTCCTGCGCCGGCACCGGGTCGTAGCCGCACAGCGCCTCCTCCGCCGCCCCGACCGCCAATCCGGTCAGCATCACGCGGCCGTCGTCGCAGACGAGCACCGTGCGCGCGGTGATGTTGCGGTGCACCCAGCCGTGGGCGTGCAGCACCCGCAGTGCCATCAGGACGTCGGAGGCGACCTCGGCCGCCCGGTAGGGCGTCAGCGGCTTCTCGGCGAGCAGCGCCGCCAGCGGCCGTGCGGCCACCAGCTCACTGACGATCCACAGGGAACCGCCGTCGGCGAACACGTCGAAGACCTGGTCGAGTCGCGGGTGGTCGGGGATGCGGGCCGCGGCCTGCGCGGCCTCGACGGCGCGCCGTACGACGGGATCGGCGGGCCGCCGGGTGGCCGCACGGGCTCCCGCACGGCCACCGGCGCGCCGCGCACCGCCGTCACGTGCCGTGAAACCCTCGGGCAGCCCTTCCGCGTCGAGCACCTCGGCCTCGACGACTTCCGGCAACGGCACCTGCCTGACCAGGACTTCCTGCCCGCTGTAGGTGTCGAAGGCCCGGGTCTCGGTGAGTTCGTACTCGTCGGACGGCGGCAGCGGAAGGCGGTAGCGGTCGGCGAGTACCCGGCCCGCATAGTCGTCCACGATGCCTCCCCCGGCAGCCCGGTCGGTCAATTCCGTTCGCCCTGCGTCCCGTTCCGGCTGCGTACGGTCCGCGAGCTTTCACGATACGTGCCGGAGGCAACTCACAGAGCGGGGACGCCAGATCTCACTCCCCAAACCCGGGAACGCCCATGCTCAGGACTTCGGTTCGAACGTCCTCGTCAGCGTCCGCCATGTGTCCTTGCGCAGCTCACTGCCCCAGTCAGCCGCTTTCGCCGTGTACATCAGCGCGTGGCCGAGACGGTCGTTGACGACGAACCCGCGGTCGATCGTCCGGTACCGGGTCCCGTTCTGTACGTAGGTGAACTCCCAGTCGGCCGTCTTCCAGCCCCGGTAGTCCACCTCCTCTATGCGGATCCTCTGGTACTGCGGGCGCCGCATGGCGCGTTCCTGGTTCTTCCAGTCCGCCACCGGATCGCCCTTCGGCGTGGACGTCCAGGCGACGAGCAGCTTCTGCCCGTCGGGCCCGGTGAACCGGTCGCCCGCGGCGTCCGAGGACTGGTACTTCCAGCCCTCGGGCAGCCCGATGGTGTACCCCTGCCCGCTCCGGTACGTCGACTTCGCCGCCGCGCCGTCCTTCGCGGACCCCTCCGAGCCGGCGTCGGGGCCCGCGGTGCCGCCCGCCCCGGTGTCCGGCGTGTTCTCCGCGGTGGCCGACGACTCCGCGGACTTCGACGCCGAACCGTCCGGACGGGTGCCCCCGTTCTGGTCCTCCTTGGTGTCGGGACCGGTCGTCGCGCTGGCCACGGCCTTGCCGTCCCCGCTCCTGGCGCCCTTCGAGCCCTCGCCGTCGCTGTCGAGCACGAGGGCGAGCACGGTACCGATCACCGCGAGCACCACGACCACCGCGATGACGACCAGCGTCCGCCGCGGCACCACGTCGGTCAGCGGCGCCCTGGGCACCGGCCTCGGCGGCAGATCCGGCGGCGACATCACGGGCCACCCCGAGCTGCGCCCCGCGGAGCCCGTGGCGGCCCCCTGCGCGCCTCGCTCGCCGGCCCCGCCCGCGGCCGGCGCCGATGACGAGGCGGACGACGCGGAAGCGGCCGCACCGCTCCCGGCCTCGGCCCGGGCCGAGGCCGCGGATCCGGCCGGCCCGGCCCCGACGGCGGCCTTCCGCACGGAGCGCAGCGCCCCGCGCAGCCGGTCGGACGCCTCCTCGGCCCGCTTGCCCCCGGCGTCCGCCGGACGGGCCTTGCCCGCCCGCTCGCCCGGCTGCGCCGGCAGCGGCACGACCTTCGTCGCGTCCAGCGGCTCCGGTTCGGGCGCGTGGATGACCGCGTTGAGCATCGCCCGCGCGCCCGCGTCGTCGAGCCGCTCGGCGGGATCCTTGGTCAGCAGCCCGTAGATGACGTCCTTCAGCGGGCCCGCGTTCTTCGGCTCCTCCAGCGGCTCGGTCATCACCGCCGTGAGCGTGGCGATCGCGGATCCCTTGTCGTACGGCGGCACGCCTTCCACCGCCGCGTACAGCAGTCCGCCCAGCGACCACAGGTCGGCCGCCGGCCCCGGCTTGTGCCCGCGCGCCCGCTCCGGGGAGATGTAGGAGGGCGCGCCGACGAGCATGCCGGTCGAGGTGATGGACGGGTCGCCCTCGACCTGGGCGATGCCGAAGTCGGTGAGCACGACCCGGCCGTCCTCGGCGATGAGCACGTTCGACGGCTTCACGTCGCGGTGCAGGATGCCCTCGCGGTGCGCCGACCGCAGCACGTCGAGGACGGCGAGGCCGACCTCCGCCGCACGCCTGGGCTCCAGCAGGCCGTCCTCCCGGATGACCTCGGCGAGCGACTTGCCCTCGACGAGCTCCATCACGATCCAGGGCCGGTCGTCCTCCTGGACCACGTCGAAGACCGTCACGGCGCTGTTGTTGCGGATCCGCGCGATCGCCTTGGCCTCGCGCAGCGTCCGCGTGATCAGCCGCCGCTTCTCCTCCTCGTCGATGTTCGACGGGAACCGCAACTCCTTGACGGCGACCGTCCGGCCCAGGGTCTCGTCCTCGGCACGCCACACCGTGCCCATGCCGCCCCGGCCGAGTACGTCCCCCAGCCGGTACCGACCCGCGAGGAGACGCTCGCGGTTGTCCTGACGAGTGTCCTGACGAGATGTGCCCGCCCGCTCCGCCTCCGACATGCGTCCCCTCATACAACCCGCCCTGACAGAGCCTCCATTGTCCCTCACCCGACAAGTGCCCGACGCCCAGGGTGCCCCTGGCGGCTTGCACGGCCCCGCGCGGCCGGGGACCGGGTGAGGCGCGCGTTCCACCGGCCTGCATGATGGGCCGCGACAAGGGGAGGAGCCCGGATGCCGCCACTTCGGACACTACTGGCCCTGCCGCTGGCCCTGGCCCTGGCCCTCCTCGGTCTGGTCCCGGCCGCCTCCTCCGCGCCGTCGCCGCCCGCGGACACGGTCCTCGGGCTGCTGGTCACCCGGGGCGGCGCACCCGCCGCGGCCCTGCTGGCCCGGGAGGGGGACACCATCCGCTATGCCCACGCCGGAACGGGAATCGCCCGGTCCGACCACTTCCGCGCCGGCAGCGTCACGAAGACGTTCATCGCGACGCTCGTGCTGCAACTGGCCGCCGAGCACAGGCTGTCGCTGTCCGACACCGTGGCGGAGCATCTGCCGGGCCTGGTGCGGGGAGCGGGCAACGACGGCCGCGCGCTGACCCTGCGTTCCCTGCTCACCCACACCAGCGGCCTGTACGACTTCACCGCGGACACCGGGGGCACCGTCCCCGTGACACCTCTTCAGGCCGTACGCATCGCACTCACCCACCCCCCGGCCGACCGCGGCCGCTTCTCCTACTCGAACACCAATTACGTGCTGCTCGGTCTGATCGTCGAACGGGTCACCGGCCGCTCGTACGCCGCCGAGGCCGAGCGGCGCATCATCGCCCCTCTGCGCCTGACGGGTACCTCATTTCCCGGGTCCCGCACCTCCCTGCCCTTCCCGCACGGCCGCGCCCACGCAGCCGACGGGTCCGACGTCACCGATCTCGACCCGCGGGTGGCCGGCGCCGCGGGCGAGATGGTGACCACCCTCGCCGACCTGGACCGCTTTCACATGGCCTTGTTCGGCGGTGAGTTGCTGCCCCCGCGCCGGCTGCGCGAGATGCTCGACACCCGTGCCGCACACGGCGCGTACGGCATGGGCCTGTTCCCCCGGAAGCTGCCGTGCGGGATCACGGTGTGGGGACACAACGGACGGATATCCGGCAGCTACGTGCGCACCGCGGCCACGGTCGACGGCCGGCGTGCCCTCACCTTCCGGGTGAACACGGACGCGATCGCAGATCCCGGTCTCGAACCCGCTCTGCTCGCCGCCGAGTTCTGCCCTCGCACCTCGTAGAACGCCCGGGCCCCGAACAGAGATCCCGGTTCGCGACACTCGTTCGAGTGACGTTCGGATGCCCTTCGGTCTGTCCCCGGGCGGCGCCGCGGTCCCCCACCCGCTCGTCGTCCGCACCAGGCCAGGCGCACCACCAGGCCCCGCCCGGACCCACTGCCCGCCGCCCGCCGCCCGCCGCCCGCCGTTCACTTCGCCCTTCGCCGCAACACACCGTGCTCCGCGCACCGCTGCCCGGGGCGGCCGAGCCCTCTCACACGAACACCCGGCACGCGCCACCCGACATCCGACATCCGGCGCTCAGCACCCGGCACTCAGCACCCGGCACCCGGCACCCGGCACCCGGCACCCGGCACCCGACTACAACGGCACGATGTCCGGCGCCCCCAGCCGCGCCGCGTCCGCGGTCAGGTCGTCCGGCTGCCGCTGCGACTCCCGCTCGGCCTCGACCCGCTTCTCGTAGTGCTGGACCTCGCGCTCGATCTGGTCCTCGTCCCAGCCGAGCACCGGCGCCATCAGCTCGGCGGCCTCGCGCGCGCTGCGCGTGCCCCGGTCGAAGGTCTCGATCGAGATGCGGGTGCGCCGGGTCAGCACGTCGTCCAGGTGCCGGGCCCCCTCGTGCGAGGCGGCGTACACGATCTCGGCGCGCAGGTAGTCGTCGGCGGCCTGCAGGGGCTCTCCCAGCGAGGAGTCCGCGGCGACGAGGTCCAGGACTTCCTCCGCCAGCGTCCCGTACCGGTTCAGCAGGTGCTCCACCCGTACGACGTGCAGGCCGGTCCGCGCGGCGATCCGCGCTCGCGCGTTCCACAGCGCCCGGTACCCCTCGGCGCCCAGCAGCGGAACGTCCTCGGTGACGCAGTCGGCGACGCGCATGTCGAGCGCGTGCACCGCCTCGTCCACCGCGTCCTTGGCCATGACCCGGTACGTCGTGTACTTGCCGCCCGCCACGACGACGAGCCCGGGCACGGGATGCGCCACGGTGTGCTCGCGCGACAGCTTGCTGGTGGCGTCCGACTCGCCGGCCAGCAGGGGCCGCAGCCCCGCGTACACGCCCTCGACGTCGTCCCTGGTCAGCGGCACCGCGAGCACCGAGTTCACATGGTCGAGCAGGTAGTCGATGTCCGCGCTGGAGGCGGCCGGGTGCGCCTTGTCGAGGTCCCAGTCGGTGTCCGTGGTGCCGATGATCCAGTGCCTGCCCCAGGGGATGACGAACAGCACGGACTTCTCGGTGCGCAGGATCAGCCCGGTCGTGGAGTGGATGCGGTCCTTGGGCACGACCAGGTGGATGCCCTTGGAGGCGCGGACGTGGAACCGCCCCCGCTCCCCCACCATCGCCTGGGTGTCGTCCGTCCACACACCGGTGGCGTTGACGACCTGCCGGGCGTGGACCTCGTACTCCCCGCCGCCCTCCACGTCCTGCACCCGGGCGCCGACCACCCGCTCCCCCTCGCGCAGGAAGCCGGTCACCCGCGCGCGGTTGGCGGCCTTCGCGCCGTACGCCACCGCCGTGCGCACCAGCGTCGCCACGAACCGGGCGTCGTCCATCTGCGCGTCGTAGTACTGCAGCGCTCCGACCAGCGCGTCCTTCTTCAGGCAGGGAGCCACCCGCAGGGCGTGACGCCGGGTCAGGTGGCGGTGGACGGGCAGACCGCGGCCGTGCCCGCGGGCCATCGACATGGCGTCGTACAGCGCCACGCCCGAGCCGGCGTACAGGCGCTCCCAGCCCTTGTGCTGCAGCGGGTACAGGAACGGCACCGGCTTCACCAGGTGGGGCGCCAGCCGCTCCAGCAGCAGGCCGCGCTCCTTCAGCGCCTCCCGTACGAGCGCGAAGTCCAGCATCTCCAGATAGCGCAGGCCGCCGTGGATCAGCTTGCTCGATCGGCTGGAGGTGCCCGAGGCCCAGTCACGCGCCTCGACCAGCCCTGTGGACAGGCCCCGGGTGACGGCGTCGAGGGCGGTGCCCGCGCCGACCACCCCTGCTCCCACGACCAGCACGTCCAGCTCGTGCTCGGCCATCGCCGCGAGTGACTCGGCGCGCTGCGCCGGTCCCAGTATTCCTGTCCTCATCGCTGCCTCCCGCTCATCGCTCGCGTCGGCCGCACCCGCCGGGCGAAGCCCGATCCGTATCCCCCATGCCCAAATTCTGACCGGGTTGCCCGACTTCAGCCACCACGCGCCCTCGCCCTGTGGACGACGCGCACGGAAACGCTCGCCAAAAGGCTCACGACTCAGGCAGCCAATCACGCATAACGGTCATATTTACTCCTAGTCTGACATTGCGCTCGCTCGTCCTGTCCACAGGGCTTGCGTGCCTGTCCCACTTCGGCTACAGGGAAGGACGGCCCATGCCCGCAGATCTCGCCGTCATCGGACTCGGCCCCTACGGCCTGCCCCTGGCCCAGGCCGCCGTCGCCGCCGGCGTTCCCACGCTCGGCTACCGGACCGGGCCGGAGACCGGCTCGCTCAGCCCCGCCGAACTGCGCCGGATGCTCTCGGAGGGCTTCCGGCAGGCCACCGACCCGGCGGGGCTGGGCCGGGTGCGCACGGCCGTGATCTGCGCGCCGACCCCGCGGGGCGCCGACGGCGGGCCCGACCTCGGCCAGGTGGAGACGGCCGCCCGCACCCTGGCCGCCCACCTGCGCCCGCACACCACGGTGATCCTGGAGTCGCCCGTGCCCCCGGGGACGACGGAGGAGTTCCTCCGCCCGCTCCTCGAACAGGGCTCGGGGCTGCGCGCCGGCCGCGACTTCCACCTCGCCTACTCCCCCAGCCGCATCGACCCCGGCAACCGCGGCTTCACCCCCGCCGGCACCCCGAAGGTCATCGGCGGCCTGACCCCCGCCTGCACCGAGTCGGCCGCCGCCTTCTACGGACGGCTCACCGACAAGGTGGTACGCGCGCGGGGGCCGCGCGAGGCCGAGACCGTGCAGCTGCTGGAGACCAACTACCGGCACGTCAACATCGCCCTCGTCAACGAGATGGCCGTGCTCTGCCACGACCTGGGCGTCGACCTGTGGGACGTCATCCGCTGCGCGGAGACCAAACCGTTCGGTTTCCAGGCCTTCCGCCCCGGCCCGGGCGTCGGCGGCCACGCCGTCCCCCAGAACCTGACCACCCGGGCCGGCCGCACCCTGCGCATGGTGGAGCTGGCCCAGGAGGTCAACAGCCGCATGCCCCGGTACGTCGTCCAGCGCGCCGCCGCGCTCCTCAACGAGCACGGCAAGTCGGCGCGCGGCGCGCGCGTGCTGCTCCTGGGCGTCACCTACAAGCCCGACCTCGCCGACCAGCAGGGCACACCCGCGCAGGAGATCGCGCTGCGCCTGACGGAGCTGGGCGCGTCGGTCTGCTACCACGACCCGCACGTGCCCGCCTGGAGCGTGCTCGGCCGTCCCGTCCCGCGCGCGGACTCCCTCTACGAGGCGGTGGCCGACGCGGACCTGACCGTCCTGCTCCAGCAGCACCGCACGTACGACCTCCAGGGCCTGTCGGTGAAGGCGCAGCTCCTGCTGGACACCCGGGGGGCGACGCCGACGGGAGCGGCACACCGGCTCTGACCTCGAAGTTCCCGGCGGGATGACCTGGCCGTTCCGCGCGATCGGCGTGTTCTCCGCGTTCTCCGGCGCCGGGAAGGTGTCCTGGCCGGCGCGCCGCGCCCACGCGCGAAGGGCCCGTCCACCCCGTGGTGGACGGGCCCTTCGGCGTCGTGCGGACGGCCGGACCGGCCTGCCGGGTCCGGGCTACCGGCGGTGCTGCGAGTCCGCGACCGTGACCTCGACCCGCTGGAACTCCTTCAGCTCGCTGTAGCCGGTGGTGGCCATGGCGCGGCGCAGGGCGCCGAAGAAGTTCATCGAGCCGTCCGGGGTGTGGGACGGGCCGGTGAGGATCTCCTCGATGGTGCCGACCGTGCCGAGGTCGACCTTCTGGCCGCGCGGCAGCTCCTCGTTGACGGCCTCCATGCCCCAGTGGTTGCCCTTGCCCGGGCCGTCGGTCGCACGGGCGAGCGGGGAGCCCATCATGACCGCGTCGGCGCCGCAGGCGATCGCCTTGGGCAGGTCGCCGGACCAGCCGACGCCGCCGTCCGCGATCACGTGCACGTACCGCCCGCCGGACTCGTCCATGTAGTCGCGGCGGGCGGCGGCCACGTCGGCGACCGCCGTCGCCATGGGCACCTGGATACCGAGCACGTTGCGCGTGGTGTGGGCCGCGCCGCCGCCGAAGCCGACCAGGACGCCCGCCGCGCCGGTGCGCATCAGGTGCAGGGCGGCGGTGTACGTGGCGCAGCCGCCGACGATCACCGGGACGTCGAGCTCGTAGATGAACTGCTTCAGGTTCAGCGGCTCGTGCGAGTGGGAGACGTGCTCGGCCGAGACCGTCGTGCCGCGGATGACGAAGATGTCCACGCCCGCGTCGACGACGGCCTTGGAGAACTGGGCCGTGCGCTGCGGGGAGAGCGCGGCGGCGGTCACCACACCCGAGTCGCGCACCTCCTTGATGCGCGCGCCGATCAGCTCCTCCTTGATGGGAGCGGCGTAGATCTCCTGCAGGCGCCGGGTGGCCGTCTCGGCCGGCAGTCCGACGATCTCGTCGAGCAGCGGCTGCGGGTCCTCGTACCGCGTCCACAGGCCCTCGAGGTTCAGCACGCCCAGACCGCCGAGCTCGCCGATGCGGATCGCGGTGGCCGGGGAGACCACCGAGTCCATGGGGGCGGCCAGGAACGGCAGCTCGAAGCGGTAGGCGTCGATCTGCCAGGCGATCGAGACCTCCTTCGGGTCCCGCGTACGGCGGCTGGGGACGACGGCGATGTCGTCGAAGGCGTACGCCCGGCGGCCGCGCTTGCCGCGCCCGATCTCGATCTCAGTCACGATGTGTGGCCTTTCCCTGATGCGTTTCAGCGCCTTCCAGTATCCCCGACGGCTGCGACGGCGGGCCTCCGCGGTGACGGCGAGGGCGGCCCCGGAGAACTCCGGGACCGCCCTCGAACGCCGGGCACGCGCGCCACGCGCGCGTGCGTCACCTCTTGGCGCTGTAGTTCGGCGCCTCGACGGTCATCTGGATGTCGTGCGGGTGGCTCTCCTTCAGGCCCGCGGACGTGATCCGGACGAACCGGCCCCTGTCCTGCAGCTCGGGGACGGTCCTGCCGCCGACGTAGAACATCGACTGGCGCAGGCCGCCGACGAGCTGGTGGACGACCGAGGAGAGCGGGCCGCGGTAGGGCACCTGGCCCTCGATGCCCTCGGGCACCAGCTGCTCGTCGGAGGCGACGCCCTCCTGGAAGTAGCGGTCCTTGGAGAACGACCTGCGGTCGCCGCGGGACTGCATGGCGCCCAGGGAGCCCATGCCGCGGTACGACTTGAACTGCTTGCCGTTGATGAACAGCAGCTCGCCCGGCGACTCCTCGCAGCCCGCGAGCAGCGAGCCCAGCATCACCGTGTCGGCGCCCGCCACCAGGGCCTTGGCGATGTCGCCGGAGTACTGCAGACCGCCGTCGCCGATCACCGGGACACCGGCCGCGCGGGCGGCCTGCGCGGCCTCGTAGATGGCGGTGACCTGCGGGACGCCGACGCCGGCGACCACCCGGGTGGTGCAGATGGAGCCGGGGCCGACACCGACCTTGATGCCGTCGGCGCCCGCGTCGACCAGCGCCTGCGCGCCGTCGCGCGTGGCGACGTTGCCGCCGATGACGTCGACGCCGGTGGAGTTCGACTTGATCTTGGCGACCATGTCGCCGACCAGGCGGGAGTGGCCGTGCGCGGTGTCGACGACGATGAAGTCGACACCGGCCTCGATCAGGGCCTGGGCGCGCTCGAAGGCGTCACCGGCGACACCGACCGCGGCACCGACCAGCAGCCGGCCCTCGGCGTCCTTGGCGGCATGGGGGTACTTCTCGGCCTTGACGAAGTCCTTGACCGTGATCAGGCCCTTGAGGACGCCCGCGTCGTCGACCAGCGGCAGCTTCTCGATCTTGTGGCGGCGCAGCAGCTCCACGGCCTCGTGGCCGGAGATGCCGACCTTGCCCGTGACCAGCGGCATCGGCGTCATGACCTCGCGCACCTGCCGGGTGCGGTCGGTCTCGAAGGCCATGTCGCGGTTGGTGACGATGCCGAGCAGCTTGCCGGCGCCGTCGGTGACGGGGACGCCGCTGATGCGGAACTTGGCGCACAGTGCGTCGGCCTCGGCGAGCGTGGCGTCCGGGTGGATGGTGATGGGGTTGGCCACCATGCCGGACTCGGAGCGCTTGACCAGGTCGACCTGGTTGGCCTGGTCCTCGATGGACAGGTTGCGGTGCAGGACGCCGACGCCGCCCTGGCGGGCCATCGCGATCGCCATCCGCGACTCGGTGACCTTGTCCATGGCAGCGGACAGCAGCGGGATGTTGACCCGCACGTTCTTGGAGACGTACGAGGCGGTGTCGATCTCGTCGGGTGCCATGTCCGACGGGCCCGGCAGCAGCAGCACGTCGTCGTAGGTCAGCCCGAGTGTCGCGAATTTCTCGGGCACTCCGTCGACGTTGGCAGTCATGACACCTTCCCCAAATGGCCTTGATCGGTGCGGATGTCCATGCTAACGGGAAGCGCGGCTGTCTCATTCCACGGTTCCGGACCGCCCCGGGCTTCATATGTTCGTACGAAAGCGGCGCACCGCCTGTTCAGCGAGGGGCTATTGCTCGGCCAACGCCCGCAGCCGGCTCAGCGCCCTGTGCTGCGCCACCCGGACCGCTCCGGGTGACATTCCCAACATCTGGCCGGTCTCCTCGGCCGTGAGGCCCACCGCGATGCGCAGCAGCAGCAGCTCACGCTGGTTCTCGGGGAGGTTGGCCAGGAGCTTCTTGGCCCATTCGGCGTCGCTGCTCAGCAGGGCGCGTTCCTCCGGGCCGAGGGAGTCGTCGGGGCGCTCGGGCATCTCGTCGGAGGGGACGGCCGTCGAGCCGGGGTGGCGCATCGCCGCGCGCTGCAGGTCGGCGACCTTGTGGGCGGCGATGGCGAAGACGAAGGCCTCGAAGGGGCGCCCGGTGTCCCTGTAGCGGGGCAGCGCGAGCAGCACCGCCACGCAGACCTCCTGGGCGAGGTCCTCGACGAAGTGCCGGGCGTCGCCCGGCAGCCGGGACAGACGGGTGCGGCAGTAGCGCAGCGCCAGGGGGTGCACATGAGCGAGCAGGTCGTGCGTGGCCTGCGCGTCCCCCTCGACGGCGCGGTGGACGAGCTCACCGATCGCCCCCTGGGCAGTGGCCGCCTCGTCGTCACGCATCGGTCCATGGTGCCTTCTGGCCCTCCGGTCCGCGGCACCGCGTCCGTCGTTGTGCACCGAAGCGTTATGAGCAGGTGCGCCGGAACTCATCCCCTGCGCCCTCCTCTTCCGCTCGACCGACTCGTCCCCGAGAGACTCCACATCTCAAGGATGCGGCATCCGCGGCGAAACGAGCAGCGGGTGTCCGGCGGACCCCGTCCGCGTCCCCGCCGGCCGCCGCCGGGCCAGGGTCCCCGCCGGCGCCCGGGTCCCGTCACGCCGTACGCGGTCGCCTGCGGGACCCCTCTCCCGGATCGTCCCGGGAGCGTGGCGTCCGGCGGGCGCCCTCCCGGGCTCTCGGTCCGGCTCGGGCGGGGAAGGAGCCCTCACCGGCGCGGTCGTCGTCGGCCGCCGGCCCTCCCGCGCGCGTGCGCGGCCCGTGCGGGGGCATCACGGTGCCCCCGCTCGCCGGCGTCCGCCGGATGTCCGCGCGTGGAAGCCGGCCCGCCCGAAGGCGGGGCCTAGGGGCCTGTCGTCAAACTCCCGTCGTCCGCCCGGAGGGCGGGCCCCGCGGCGTCGGGTGCGTGCTCTCTGCGTGCCGGGCGCGGACCCTCGTACTGGATGTACTCAGGTCCGCGCCCGGTGCGGCGAGAGGGCGTGCAGGGCGTCGCGGGGCAGGCGGGAGTTCGACGACAGGCCCTAGGTGTGCTGTCCCGGGACGTTGGTGACACGCGTGCTGGGTGCTTGAAGAGGTGAGGGCCTTCTGGGTTCGGTGTGGATTGCGAGATCTACGA
>NZ_JBFATO010000015.1:0-181350 GCF_040678355.1 Streptomyces sp. NPDC052701 | reverse complement strand
CCGGGGTCTCGTCGACCCAGATCAGCTCGTAGGCGCCCAGACGCAGGATGTTGCGGTCCACGACCGGCATCCGGTCGAGCGTCCAGCCGACCGAGTACTGGGCGATCAGCTCGTCGATGCGCTTCGCGTACTGCGCGTAGCCCTCGACGAGCTGCATCGTGTACTCGCTCACCGGCGGCTGCCGGGTGTCGGTCCGGGAGTGCCGGATCCAGTCCGCGAGGACCGTCTGGACGTCGGCGCCGCGCTGGTCGCCCTCGAAGAGGATCTGGAAGGCACGCTTGCGGGCCGTGTTGCGGGCAGCCACGGTTAGCTGTTCACCCGGCCGAGGTAGTCGCTGGTACGGGTGTCGACCTTGATCTTCTCACCGGTGGTGATGAAGAGCGGGACCTGGATCTGGTGGCCGGTCTCCAGCGTGGCGGGCTTGGTGCCGCCGGTGGAGCGGTCGCCCTGGACGCCCGGCTCGGTCTCGGCGACGGTCAGCTCGACGGCGGCCGGGAGCTCGACGAAGAGCACCTCGCCCTCGTGCTGGGCGACGGTGGCCTCGAAGCCCTCGACCAGGAAGTTGGCGGCGTCGCCGACGACCTTGCGGTCGATGTGCAGCTGGTCGTAGGTCTCCAGGTCCATGAAGACGAAGTAGTCGCCGTCCATGTAGGAGAACTGCATGTCCCGCTTGTCGACGGTGGCCGTTTCGACCTTGACGCCGGCGTTGAAGGTCTTGTCGACGACCTTGCCGGAGAGCACGTTCTTGAGCTTGGTGCGCACGAAGGCCGGGCCCTTGCCGGGCTTGACGTGCTGGAACTCGACGACGGACCAGAGCTGGCCGCCTTCGAGCTTGAGCACCATGCCGTTCTTGAGGTCGTTCGTGGAAGCCACGGTTGCGGAATCTCCTGGACTGACGTGGACGACCCCGGGGCACGCACCTATAGCGCGAGCAGCTCCTTGGTCGTGATGGTGAGTAGCTCGGGTCCGCCGTCCGCCTCGGGGCGTACGACGAGCGTGTCATCGATCCGGACACCGCCCCGGCCCGGGAGGTGGACCCCGGGTTCGACGGTGACCGGCACGCAAGCGTCCAGTTTACCCATGGCCGCGGGACTCAATTGAGGGTCCTCGTCGATTTCCAGCCCGACCCCGTGCCCGGTGAGCGGCGGCAGGCCCTCCGTGTACCCGGCGGAGTCCAGTATGTGGCGTGCGGCGCGGTCCACGTCGCGGCAGGCGGCGCCGGGCACCAGGGCCTCGCGGCCGGCGCGCTGAGCGGCGAAGACCAGGTCGTAGAGCTCGATCTGCCAGTCGGCGGGAGCCATGCCGATGACGAACGTACGGCCGATCTCGCAGCGGTAGCCGCGGTAGGCGGCGCCGAGGCAGAGGGAGAGGAAGTCGCCCTCCTCAACGCGCCGGTCGGTGGGGCGGTGCCCTCGGCGGCCGGCGTTCGGTCCGGTGGCGACGGACGTGAGGAAGGCGGGGCCGTCCGCGCCGTGGTCGACGAGGCGGCGCTCGAGCTCCAGGGCGAGGTGGCGCTCGGTGCGGCCGACGAGGATGGACTCCAGCAGTTCGCCGAGGGCCTGGTCGGCGATCTCCGCGCCGATGCGCAGGCAGGAGATCTCCTCCTCGTCCTTGACGACCCGGAGCTGTTCGACCGCGCAGCCGAGGGCGGTCAGGCGCAGCCGGGGGACGGCCGAGGCGATGGCGCGGTGCCGGGCCACGGTGAGGTGGTGCTCCTCCACGGCGAGCGAGTCGGCGCCCTGGCGGGCGGCGAGACCGGCGGCCGCCAGGGCCGGGTCGCCGCCGGGTGCCGGCCCGACGTGCACGCGCAGCGCCTCGTCAGGCCGCGCCTGCGCGGGGCGGTCCTCCGGCGGGCCGGCGCACACCAGCACGTCCTGCTCCTCGCGCCCGCCCAGCAGCAGGACGGCGTCCTTCGGGGCGGCGCCCGCGAGGTAGCGCACATTGGCGGGGCGGGAGACCAGCGCCGCCGCGCTGCCGCCCGCGTTGCAGCAATCCCGTAGCCGCGTCCGGCGGACCGCGTACACCTCTGACATGAGCCGAGCCTACGAGCGGTCGGCGAAGATCGCCGGTCGGGAGGGGCCGAGTGGGGTGCCGACGCGCGCAGCGCGGCGGCACGGCCGACGGCCGCCGGAACCCGGCACACGCCGGTCCGCCCGCCCCGGCGGCCGGACCGCCGGGAACACCAAAGGCCCCGGGTCGTGCGCGGCCCGCCCCGGCGCCGGCCGGCCGGGTCCGTCAGCCAGCCGGGTCCGCCGGTCAGCCGGCCGACGCGGTGCGCGCCGGGCCGCTTCACCCGCCCGGCGCGCCGCCTACCACTTCGGCGGACTCGCGATCGCCCGCGCCAGTACGTCGTCCAGCAACCGCGCCGTCTCCGGCACGTCGAGCTGGGAGTTGTCGATGATCGGCAGCCCGGACCCGTACCAGCCGGCCATCCGCCCGTGGATGCGGGCCACCTCCTCGTCGGCGAGGCGGCGGTTGCCGGTGCGCTCGGCGTTGCGCTCCAGGACGATGTCGAGGCCGGGGAGGAGGACGACGGGCAGCAGGCCCGGGCCGACGTGCCGTTTCCAGCCGCCGAGGCCGACGACGGGCCGGTCGGGGAAGACGGCGTCGTCCAGGATGCACGAGATGCCGTTGGCGAGGAAGTTGCGCGCGGCGAAGCCGCAGGTGCGGCGGGCCAGGCGGTACTGGGCCTCGGAGTTGTCGTTCCATCCGGACTGCGGGTCGGCGAAGCCGGAGCGCACCCATTCGCGTACGTCGTCGAGGCTGATGTGCGCGGTGGGGACCCGGCGGTGGCCCGCCCAGTACTTGGCGACGCTCGTCTTGCCCGCGCCCGCGGGGCCGATGAGCAGCACGGCGAGGGTCGTGGTCGTCGGGTCCGGGGCGGCGGACGGGGCGGGGACCGCGCCGGGTGGGGCGGGGATTGGGCCGGGTGAGGCGACCGGACCACCGGGCGGGGCGACCGGACCGCCGGGCGGGAGCGCCACGTGCCCGGTGGTGTCCGGCGCCGACGGGACCGGGACGTGCTGCGGGACCGTGGGGTGCGGTGTCTGCCCGGGGTATCCCGGAGGCGGCGGGGGCACGGGGGCGGAACCCTGGTGCATGCCCGGGTGATGTGCGGCCGGCGCGTAGCCGGCGGCCGGTCCGTGCCCCGGCTGGTGGGGCGGCGGCAGCGGAGAACCCACTGCGTGCTGCATCCGGTGCCACTCCGTCTCGTACAGGCGATGGGCGCTGTCGGCAGGGGGGTACCCCGCTCCCCCCACAGCCTAAAGGGCGTACGGACGCCCCCGGCCGGACGGTACCGCCCCCGGCCTTCGGTGGATGAACGGCCGGGGGCGGTGCGAAGTGCCCGTGAGACGGGGCGGATCGGGCTCAGGGCGCGCCGGACGTCCTACCGGCCGACCTCGCCGTACGCGGCGAGCAGGACGGCCGGGTCGGGGCCCTCCAGGACGGTGGGCCTGGCCAGGCCGTCCAGGACGATGAAGCGCAGCAGGTCGCCGCGGGACTTCTTGTCCACCTTCATGGCCTCCAGCAGCTTGGGCCACTGGTCGTAGCGGTAGTGCAGCGGCAGCCCGACCGCTTCGAGGACGGTGCGGTGGCGGTCGGCCGTGGCGTCGTCCAGGCGCCCCGCCAGCCGGCCCAGTTCCGCGGCGAAGTGCATGCCGACGGAGACGGCCGCGCCGTGGCGCCACTTGTAGCGCTCGTTCTTCTCGATGGCGTGGCCGAGGGTGTGGCCGTAGTTGAGGATCTCGCGCAGACCCGACTCCTTGAGGTCGGAGGAGACCACCTCGGCCTTGACCCTGATGGAGCGTTCGATGAGCTCGGCGGTGTGCGGGCCCGCGGGGGTCCGCGCCGCCTGCGGGTCCTGCTCGATGAGGTCGAGGATCACCGGGTCGGCGATGAAGCCGGCCTTGATGACCTCGGCGAGGCCGGAGACGTAGTCGTTGACGGGCAGCGAGTCCAGCGCGGCCAGGTCGCACAGGACGCCGGCGGGCGGGTGGAAGGCGCCGACGAGGTTCTTGCCCTCGGCGGTGTTGATGCCGGTCTTGCCGCCGACGGCCGCGTCCACCATGGCCAGCACGGTGGTGGGGACGGCGATCCAGCGCACCCCGCGCAGCCAGGTCGCGGCCACGAACCCGGCCAGGTCGGTGGTGGCACCGCCGCCGACGCCGACGACGACGTCGGTGCGGGTGAAGCCGGACCGGCCGAGCGCCTTCCAGCAGTAGGCGGCGACCTCGGCGGTCTTGGCCTCCTCCGCGTTGGGCACCTGGATGGCGATCGCGTCGTAGCCCTGCTCGGCCAGGTCGGCGCGCAGCGCGTCGCCGGTCTCGGCCAGGGCCTCGGGGTGGACGACCGCGACCCGCTTGGCCTTCGGGCCGATCAACCCGGCCAGTTCGCCGAGGAGCTGACGGCCCACCAGGACCTCGTACGGCTCGGTGCCCGCGGTGCCGCCCACCTGGATGCGGGTGACTGCCTCGCTCATGTTTCCTTCAACTCCAGTGCGTCCAGGGCGGCTCGGGCGACCTCGTCGGGGGTGCGGCCGTCGGTGGCGACGACGGCGGTGGCGACCTCCTCGTACAGGTGCCGGCGGGCCTCCATCAGCTCGCGCCACTGCTTGCGGGGGTTGACCGCCAGCAGCGGCCGGGCCGCGTTCAGACCGGTGCGCCTGACGGCCTCCTCGACGTCCATCGACAGGTACAGCACCCGCTGCCCGCTCAGCAGCGCGCGCGTGTCCGGGTCGAGGACCGCGCCGCCGCCCAGGGCGAGGACGCCGTCGTGCTCGGCGAGCGCGGTGCGCACCGCCCGCTTCTCCAGCGCGCGGAAGGCGGCCTCGCCCTCCTCGACGAAGATGTCGGCGACGCTCCGGCCCTGCGCGGCGACGATGTCGTCGTCGGTGTCCCGGTAGCCGACGCCGAGCCGCTCGGCCAGCAGCCGGCCGACGGTGGACTTGCCGACCCCCATCGGGCCGACCAGCACGGCCACAGGCACCGTGCTCACCTGATTGCCAGGCTGTCGAGGTACGACGTGACGTTGCGGCGGGTCTCGGCGACCGAGTCGCCGCCGAACTTCTCCGCCACGGCGTCCGCCAGCACCAGCGCCACCATCGCCTCGGCGACGATGCCCGCCGCCGGGACCGCGCACACGTCCGAGCGCTGGTGGTGCGCCTGGGCGGGCTCGCCGGTGGTGACGTCGACGGTCCGCAGGGCCCGCGGCACGGTCGCGATGGGCTTCATCGCGGCCCGCACCCGCAGCGGCTCACCGGTGGACAGACCGCCCTCGGTGCCGCCGGCGCGGCCGGTGGCCCGCCTGATGCCGTCGGGCGTGGTGACGATCTCGTCGTGCGCCTTGGAGCCGGGCACGCGCGCCAGCTCGAAGCCGTCGCCGACCTCGACGCCCTTGATCGCCTGGATGCCCATCAGCGCCGCCGCCAGCCGGGCGTCCAGGCGCCGGTCCCAGTGCACGTGCGAGCCGAGCCCGACGGGCACGCCGTAGGCCAGCACCTCGACCACGCCGCCGAGGGTGTCGCCGTCCTTGTGGGCCTGGTCGATCTCGGCGACCATCGCCTTCGACGCGTCCGCGTCCAGGCAGCGCACCGGATCCGCGTCCAGCTTCTCCACGTCCGCCGGGGTCGGGTGGAGGCCGTACGGCGCCTTGGCGCCCGCCAGCTCCACCACGTGGGAGACGATCTCGATGCCGGCCGTCTCCTTCAGGTACGACCGGGCCACCGCGCCGAGGGCCACGCGGGCCGCGGTCTCGCGGGCGGAGGCGCGCTCCAGGATCGGCCGGGCCTCGTCGAAGCCGTACTTCTGCATGCCCGCGAGGTCGGCGTGGCCGGGGCGCGGCCGGGTCAGCGGGGCGTTGCGGGCCAGGCCGGCGAGGATCTCCGGGTCCACCGGGTCGGCCGCCATGACCTGCTCCCACTTCGGCCACTCGGTGTTGCCCACCATGATCGCGACCGGGGAGCCGAGCGTGCGGCCGTGCCGGACACCGCCGAGGAAGGTGACCTCGTCGCGTTCGAACTTCATCCGGGCACCGCGCCCATAGCCCAGCCGCCGCCTCGCGAGATGGTCCGCCACCATGTCCGTGGTGATCGGCACGCCGGCGGGAAGACCCTCCAGCGTCGCGACGAGTGCGGGACCGTGGGACTCCCCCGCGGTCAGCCAGCGCAACCTGCTCAACGGTGCTCCTCAGTGCTCGCGCCCTGGTACTGCCCTGCGTACGCACGTCCTCGCGTACGGCGACGGCTCGACCGGGTGCGCGGTCCCGGCCCGCCGTCTCCGATCCTCCCACGTCCGGGCCGCGGACCCGGCCGCCGGTCCACCAGGCGGACGGGCACGGCCGGCCCGGGCGGCGGAGCGGTCAGACCGGGCCCTGTCCCTGTCGTTGCTGCGGCGCGTACGCGCCGAGGAAGTCCGCACCGCTCGGCTGCGGTGCCTGCGGGGCGTACGCCCCGAGGTGGCCGGCGCCGCTCCCCTGCTGCGCCTGCGGCGCGTAGGCGCCGAGGTGGTCGGCGCCGCGCCCCTGGCCGTACCGGGCCGCCGCGTGAACCGGCTGCCCGGTGCGGACGGCACGCCGGTAGGCGATCCTGCGCTTCAGTTTGACGACCCACGAGGCGACGACGGCCAGCACGATCAGGCCGAGCACCGTCATCTGCACCCACTCGGGCAGGAACCACAGCAGGGCCTCGAGTATCTCGCCCTTGCCGGACGCCACAGGCGCGCCAGTAGACATGAGCCGCTTTCCCCTCCCGTTCCGCCCCCTGCGGAACCGGAGGGGATCCTATCGGTCCGCGAGGGCCTGCTCGCCCGCTTTTCGCATGGCGTCCAGCGGGGCCGGGGCACGGCCCGTCATCTGCTCGACCTGGAGCACGGCCTGGTGCACGAGCAGGTCGAGCCCGCTGACGACGGCGCCGCCGTACGCCGACCAGCGGGCCGCCAGGACGGTCGGCCAGGGGTCGTACAGCACGTCGAAGAGGGTCGCCGGGCGTTCCGGGACGGCGTGGGCGAGGGCGTCGGTGACGCCCGCCGGGGTGGTGGCGATCACCAGGGGGGCGCGCAGGGCCTGCTCGGCGTCCGCCCAGTCGGCGATGCGTACCGCGAGGTCCAGCCGCTCGGCCCACCGCCGCATCTGCGCGGCCCGGGCCGCGCTGCGCACGTAGACCGCGACCTCGCCCGCGCAGACGCGGGACAGCGCGGCCAGCGCGGAGGAGGCGGTCGCGCCCGCGCCGAGGACCGCGGCGCTGCCGACCTCGTCGATGCCGTGCTCGCGCAGGGCCGCCACCATGCCGGGGATGTCGGTGTTGTCGCCGGTCCTGCGGCCGTCCTGGCCGAGGACGACGGTGTTGACCGCGTCGACCGAGGCCGCGGTCTCGGTGATCTCGTCGAGCAGCGGGATCACGGCCCGCTTCAGCGGCATGGTCAGCGACAGCCCCGCCCATTCGGGGCCGAGCGTCTGGAGGAAGCCGGGCAGCGCGTTCTCGTCGACCTCGAAGCGGTCGTACGTCCAGTCCCGAAGGCCCAGCTCGGCGTAGGCGGCGCGGTGCAGCACCGGCGAGAGGGAGTGGGCGATCGGGGAGCCGAGAACGGCCGCCCGGCGGAGTGCGGACATCAGTTGCCCCTCGAGGCGTTGAACTGGTCGACCAGCTTCTGGTGCTCGGCGTTCGTCTTGGTGAACCTGCTGGTCTTCCCGTCGAGCGAGATGAAGTAGTACCAGCCCTCGTCCGTCGGGTCGAGGGCACCCTTGAGGGCGTCCTCACCGGGGTTGTCGATCGGTCCCGGCGGCAGGCCCTTGTAGTAGTACGTGTTGTAGGGATTGTCGTAGTTCCTGAGCTCGCTCAGGCTCAGGTCGATCTTGCTCTGGTTCTTAATGTAGTTGTACGTGGAGTCGAACTCCAGCATGCCGTTGGTCTGCGGGTTGCCGGGCTTCATGCGGTTGTAGACGACCTCGGCCATCTTGCGGAAGTCGTCGTGGCTCGTGCCCTCGGCCTGCACCAGGCTGGCGACGGTGACCAGTTGCCAGGGGTTCTCCAGTCCCAGGCCCTCGGCCTTCTTCTCCACGCCGAGTCTCTCGTACGTCTCGGTGGCCCGCGCCACCATCTGCTTCAGGACGTCCTTGGGCTTCTGGCCCTTGGTGACGCCGTAGCTGGAGGGGTAGAGGAACCCTTCCAGCGGATCCTTGACGTCCTCGTGGTTCATCGCCCAGTCGGGCAGGCCGAGGTCCTGCCACTCCTTCTCGGCGACCGCGGCGGTGGTGCCGTCCTTGAGCTCCAGCCGCTTGTCGATGAGGCGGTAGACGTCGGCGTTGCGCCGGCCCTCGGCGATGATCAGGTTGTCGCGGCTCTCCGGGCTGAGCATCAGTTCGACCGCGCTCACGGCCGACATCTGCTTCCTCAGCGTGTAGACGCCGTCCTGGATGTTCTTGCCCTCGGGATTGCTCGACTGTGCCGCGACGAAAGCGCCGACGCTCTTGACGACGCCCGCGTCCTTCAGCGCCCGGCCGATCGTGTAGCCGTCCGCGCCCCTGGGGATCTCGACGGTCACCTGCTGGCCGGTGCCGTCGCCCGCGAAGTCCGCGGGCGCGGCGAAACGATCCTGGTAGAACTGGTACCCGAAGTAGCCGACGCCGGCCAGACCGCCGCCGAAGACCAGGACGACCACCAGGCAGGCGATGCCGTTGCGCCCCTTCTTGCCCTTGCCGCCGCGGCCCCGCCGCTCGCCGCGCCCGCGGCGGTCCGCCGGTTCCTCGTCGTCGTCCGCGAAGAAGGCGTGCTCGCCCTGGTCGGGGCCCGGGTCCCAGTCGGTCTCCGGTTCCGGTTCGGTGCGCCGTCGGCCGGGCGGCTCCGGGGGCGGGTAGGCGTCGGAGGTGCCGTAGTGGTCGGGCTGGTCCCCGTAGGAGGCGTGGTGCTCCCCGTAGGGATCCGCCGGGTCACCGGAGTACGGGACCTGCTGCTGCGCACCCGTGCCCCAGCCGTTGTCGTCGTACGGCTGCTGGTGCCCCTGACCCTGCTGGTGCCCCTGACCCTGCTGGTGCCCCTGACCCTGCTGGTGCTCCTGGCCCTGCTGGTGTCCCTGGCCCTGCTGGTGCGCCTGGGCCGCGTACCGCTGCCGGTCGTACGCGTCGTACTGCTGCTGTGCCTGACCGTACCCGGCCTGCTCACCGGTGCCCCAGTCGCCGTACTGCTGCTCCGGATGGTGCTGCGACCGGCCGTCGTAAGGGGACTGCCGACCGGCATGGGCCTGCTGTCCTCCCCATCCGCCGTCCCCGTACAACGGGTCCTCCGGATGCCACGGTTCGGAGCCTTGGCCCCGGCCATACTCAGTCATCGATCCCCTAGAGCCGCGAGGCGGCGGTAGCGCGGCTTCCGGCCCGGCTCCCGTCCCGCCTCTTGTGGTGCGGCGGCTGTTCGACTGCCACCGCATCGCGCGGAACGTTACCGTATCGCGATCAGATGACCACTTCGACGCCCTCACCGGGTGCCCTGCCTGACACCCGTTCGGATTCGAGCGCCTGCTGCAGGATGACCACCGCGGCCGCCTGGTCGATGACGGACCTGCCCTTCTTGGACCTCACGCCCGAGGCGCGCAGTCCCTGACTGGCCGTCACCGTCGTCATGCGTTCGTCGACGAGTCTCACCGGAACGGGCGCGATCATGCGTGCCAGTTCCCGGACGAAGCCGCGGACCTTGGCGGCGGCCGGTCCCTCGCCGCCCTTGAGGGAGCGGGGGAGCCCGGCGACGACCTCGATCGGCTCGTACTCCTCGACGAGCTGCTTGAGGCGGCGGTGGGCCGCCGGGACGTCCCGTCCGGGGACCGTCTCCACGGGCGTGGCGAGGATCCCGTCGGGGTCGCACGAGGCGACCCCGATGCGGGCGTCCCCGACGTCGATCGCGAGCCGACGTCCTTTGCGCATGGTCCGGACCGTTCCTACTCGGCGGTCTCGGCGACCAGCCGCTCGACGGCGTCGACGGCCTCGCCGACGGCGGCCGGGTTCTGGCCGCCGCCCTGGGCGACGTCGGGCTTGCCGCCACCGCCGCCGCCGAGGGTCTTGGCGGCGGTGCGCACCAGGTCACCGGCCTTGAGGCCGCGCTCGCGGGCGGCCTCGTTGGTGGCGATGACCGTCAGCGGCTTGCCGTTGCTGACCGTGAACAGGGCGACCACGGCGGCCCGGCCGCCCTGGATGCGGCCGCGCACGTCGAGGACCAGCTTGCGCAGGTCGTCGGCGGTGGTGCCGTCCGGGACCCGGCCGGTGACGACGGCGACGCCGCGGACGTCCTTGGCGGACTCGGCGAGTCCGGCGGCGGCCTGCAGCACCTTCTCGGCGCGGAACTTCTCGATCTCCTTCTCGGCGTCCTTCAGCTTGCCGAGCATGGCGGAGACCTTCTCCGGCAGCTCCTCCGGGCGGCCCTTGAGCAGTTCGGTGAGCTGGTTGACGACCGTGTGCTCGCGGGCGAGGAAGCTGTAGGCGTCCACGCCGACCAGGGCCTCGATCCGGCGGACACCGGAGCCGATGGACGACTCGCCGAGCAGCTTCACCAGGCCGAGCTGGGCGGTGTTGTGCACGTGGGTGCCGCCGCACAGCTCCTTGGAGAAGTCGCCGATGGTCACCACGCGCACCCGCTCGCCGTACTTCTCGCCGAACTCGGCGATGGCGCCCTGCTTCTTGGCCTCGTCCAGGCTCATGACGTCGGCGCGCACGTCGAGGTCGCGGGCGAGCACCTCGTTGATCTTCTGCTCGACGTCGAGCATCACCGTCTGCGGTACGGCGGACGGGGAGCCGAAGTCGAAGCGGAAGCGGCCGGGCTGGTTCTCGGAGCCGGCCTGGGCGGCCGTCGGGCCGAGGGCGTCGCGCAGGGCCTGGTGGGTCAGGTGCGTGGCCGAGTGGGCTCGGGCGATGGCCTTGCGGCGGCGGGCGTCGATGGAGGCGTGGGCCTTGGCGCCGACGGTGACCTCGCCGACCTGGACGACGCCCTTGTGGACGTAGACGCCCGGGACCGGCTTCTGGCAGTCGCGGACCTCGATGACGGCGCCGGAGTCCGCCTTGATGCGGCCGGTGTCGCCGATCTGGCCGCCGCCCTCGGCGTAGAAGGGGGTGCGGTCGAGGACGATCTCGACCTCGTCGCCCTCGGTGGCGGCCGGGGAGGAGACGCCGTCGACGAGGATGCCGACGACCGTGGACTCGCCCTCGGTGTCGGTGTAGCCGATGAAGTCGGTGGCACCGGCCCGGTCGGCGATCTCGCGGTAGGCGCCGAGGTCGGCGTGGCCGGTCTTCTTGGCCTGGGCGTCGGCCTTGGCGCGCTCCCGCTGCTCCTTCATCAGGCGGCGGAAGCCCTCCTCGTCCACGGACAGGCCCTGCTCGGCGGCCATCTCCAGGGTGAGGTCGATCGGGAAGCCCCAGGTGTCGTGGAGCAGGAAGGCCTTGTCGCCGGGCAGCACGGTCGAGCCGGCGGCCTTGGTCTCGCTGACGGCGGTGTCGAGGATGTTGGTGCCGGCCTTCAGCGTCTTGAGGAAGGCGTTCTCCTCGGCGAGGGCGACCTTCTCGATGCGCTCGCGGTCGGTGATCAGCTCGGGGTACTGCTGCCCCATCATGCCGATGACGACGTCGATCAGGTCCTTGACGACCGGGCCGGTGGCGCCGAGCAGGCGCATGTTGCGGATGGCGCGGCGCATGATGCGGCGCAGCACGTAGCCGCGGCCCTCGTTGCCGGGGGTGACGCCGTCGCCGATGAGCATGGTGGCGGTGCGCATGTGGTCGGTGACCACGCGCAGGGAGACGTCCGAGTCGTGGGCGTCGCCGTAGCGCACGCCGGTCAGCTCGGTGGCCTTGTCGATGACGGCCATGGAGGTGTCGATCTCGTACATGTTCTGCACGCCCTGCAGAATCATGGCGAGCCGCTCCAGGCCGAGCCCGGTGTCGATGTTCTTGCTCGGCAGGTCCCCGAGGATCTCGAAGTTGTCCTTGCCGGTGCCCTCGCCCCGCTCGTACTGCATGAAGACGAGGTTCCAGATCTCCACGTACCGCTCGTCGTTGACGGCGGGGCCGCCCTCGGCGCCGAACTCGGGGCCGCGGTCGTAGTTGATCTCGGAGCAGGGGCCGCAGGGGCCGGGCACGCCCATGGACCAGAAGTTGTCCTTCATGCCCAGGCGCTGGATGCGCTCCTTGGGCACGCCGACGACCTCGTGCCAGATCTGCTCGGCCTCGTCGTCGTCCTGGTAGACGGTGATCCACAGGCGCTCGGGGTCCAGGCCGTAACCGCCCTTGTCCTGGGGCGTGGTGAGCAGCTCCCAGGCGAGCTTGATGGCGCCTTCCTTGAAGTAGTCGCCGAAGGAGAAGTTGCCGCACATCTGGAAGAAGGTGCCGTGCCGCGTGGTCTTGCCGACCTCTTCGATGTCGGGCGTGCGCACGCACTTCTGCACGCTCGTGGCGCGCGGGAACGGCGGCTTGACCTCGCCCAGGAAGTAGGGCTTGAAGGGCACCATGCCGGCCGGGACGAGGAGCAGAGTCGGGTCGTCCGCGATGAGCGACGCCGAAGGGACGACGGTGTGCCCGCGCTCCTCGAAGAAGCTCAGCCAGCGACGGCGGATCTCAGCCGACTCCATCAGTGGTCCTCATTCCGGTTGTACGAGTGCTTCTGGTACGTCGAACCCTCGACGTACTTGGGGTCGTTGCGGTTCTCGATGGCGGCGTGCCGCCGGGGCGCCGGGAGCTCCCGGTCGTCGACCGGGGCGTTGAGCCCGAGCGCCTCTCCCAGTTCGGCCTCCCGCCGGGCCATGTTGTCGCGGACGTCGAGCGCGAAGCCGACCGCGCGGTCCTTCAGCAGGTGGCCGGCCTCGATCGCCTTGTTCGCCGCGGCGTGGGCGAGGCTCTCGGGGGTCAGCTGCTTCAGCTTCCGGTTGACCTTGGTGGTGGCCCACACTCCGGCGGCGACGCCGGTGGTGAACCAGAACGTACGGCGGAACATGTCTGGGTCAGTCCCTCTTTCCGCGGAGGTTGCGCCTCGCCCGCCGCGCGGCGGGGACGGTGCGGCCCACGATGACGGTTCGCCCCGTTTCCCCGGCGGGCACGTCGTCCCTGCGGCCGGCGAGGGCACGGCGCACGCCGTAGCCGAAGGCCGCGACCTTGACCAGGGGACCGCCGAAGGTGGAGGCGACGGTGGTCGACAGCGCGGAGGCGTTCGACGTGACCTCCTGGACGTCGGAGGCGATCGCGTCCACCCGGTCGATCTGGGTCTGCGCGGAGCGCACCGCCGCGGAGGCGTCGGCCAGCAGCGGGACGGCCTGGTCGGTCACGTCCGCCACGAGCTTGGTGGTCGCCCTGAGCGTCTGGGCCAGCCTCGCCAGTGCGACGGCGAGGAAGGAGACCAGGATCGCCCAGAACACGGCCACCAGGATTCCGGCCACCTCTCCACCGGACACTGTGTGCACCCGCTCCCTGAAAACGTGCCTGAACATCGAGAAAGTCGTGCACCGAGCCTATCGCGCCGGGCATGGGGCTCCGTACCGGATTACCGCCCGGGCCAAAGGGAAACCCGCCGCCCCGCCCGCCGGGAAGGGCGGGGGGACGGCGGGCTGGAGTACCGCGTGCCTGCCGGGGTCAGCGGGCGTAGTACTCGACGACGAGCTGCTCGTCGCAGACCACCGGGATCTCCTTGCGGTTCGGCTCGCGGTCCAGGCGGAACGCCAGGGCCTTGAGGTTCACCTGCAGGTAGCGGGGGGTCTCGCCGTCGGGGGCGAAGCCGCCCTCGCGGGCGATCTGGAAGAGCGTCTTGTCCTTGCTGCGGTCGCGGACCTGCACGACGTCGTCCGGGCGGACACGGAAGGAGGGCTTGTCGACCTTCTTGCCGTTGACCTGGATGTGGCCGTGGGTGACCATCTGGCGGGCCTGGTAGATCGTGCGGGCGATGCCCGAGCGCAGGACCAGCGCGTCGAGGCGCTTCTCCAGCTCCACGATCAGGGCCTCACCGGTCTTGCCCTGGACCTTGGCGGCGCGCTCGTAGGCGCGGACCAGCTGGCGCTCGGAGATGTCGTACTGAGCGCGCAGACGCTGCTTCTCGAGCAGACGGACCTTGTAGTCCGAGTTCTGCTTGCGGCCGCGGCCGTGCTCACCCGGCGGGTAGGGGCGGGCCTCGAAGTACTTGACGGCCTTCGGGGTCAGCGCGATGCCGAGGGCACGCGACTTCTTGACCTTGGGGCGGGACTGATTCGCCACTGTCTCTTTCACTTTCCGTGATGGTCGGCTCACCAGGGTTAGGGGAGGTCGCATCCGCAGCCGGGGAAACCCTGCGGGTCCGCGGGGGACCCGATGGGCAGCCGCTCCCCTGGTCTGGGCACATACGTGCAGCACGCGAGTGGCCCACCGACCGCTCCGGGACTCCGGGTGGTGGTGGGCTGCCCGCGACACCGTTCGACGGTGCGCGACGCTCCTGGAGCCCGTGAGGGCTCCGGCTGGATGTCCCGCTCTGGTGGTGCCGACTTCCCTCACGGGGGCCGGACACGGGACGCAGCACTTCGGGCAAGTCTACAGGGGAGTCAGGACCGCTTTCGACCGAGGTGCTTCCTGGTCCACTCGACGGCGTCCGCGTACCGCGCCTCGGCACCGTGCCGGGTGGGCGTGTAGTACTCGCGGTCCTTGAGCGCGTCCGGCGCGTACTGCTGGGCGGCGATGCCCTCGGGCACGTCGTGCGGGTAGACGTAGCCCTGTCCGTGCCCGAGCTTGCCCGCGCCCTTGTAGTGGCTGTCGCGCAGGTGCGGCGGCACGGGACCGGCCAGGCCCTTGCGCACGTCGTCCAGGGCGGCGCCGATCGCGGTGGTCGCGGAGTTGGACTTGGGGGCCAGCGCCAGGGCGATGGTGGCGTGGCTGAGGGTCAGGGCGGCCTCGGGGAAGCCGATCATGGCGACGGCCTGGGCGGCGGCGACCGCGATCGGCAGGGCGCCCGGGTCGGCGAGGCCGATGTCCTCGCTGGCGGAGATCATCAGGCGGCGGGCGATGAAGCGGGGGTCCTCGCCGGCCTCGATCATGCGGGCCAGGTAGTGCAGGGCGGCGTCGACGTCGGAGCCGCGGATGGACTTGATCAGGGCGCTGGCCACGTCGTAGTGCTGGTCGCCGTCCCGGTCGTACTTGACCGCCGCCCGGTCGACGGTCTCCTCCAGGGTGGTCAGGGCGATCCGTGTCTCGCCCTTGTCGAGGGCGGCTCCGGCAGCGGCCTCCAGGGCCGTGAGCGCGCGGCGGGCGTCGCCGCCGGCGATGCGCAGCAGGTGGTCCTCGGTGTCCTCGGGGAGCGTGACGGTGTTGTTCAGCCCGCGCTCGTCGGCCAGGGCCCGCCTGAGCAGGCCCCGGACGTCGTCGTCGGTGAGGGGTTCGAGGGTCAGCAGCAGGGAGCGGGACAGCAGCGGGGAGATGACCGAGAAGTAGGGGTTCTCCGTGGTCGCGGCGATCAGGGTGACCCAGCGGTTCTCGACGGCCGGGAGCAGGGAGTCCTGCTGGGCCTTGCTGAAGCGGTGGATCTCGTCGAGGAAGAGGACGGTCTCCTTGCCGTAGCCGCCGGAGGCGCGGCGGGCTCCGTCGATGACCGCGCGGACCTCCTTGACGCCCGCGGTGATCGCCGACAGTTCGACGAAGCGCTTGTCGGTGGCCCTGGAGACGACGTAGGCCAGGGTCGTCTTGCCGGTGCCGGGCGGGCCCCACAGGATCACCGAGGACGGGCCGGCGGGGCCGGAGGCGCCCTCGCCGACCAGGCGGCGCAGGGGCGATCCCGGCTTCAGCAGGTGCTGCTGGCCCACGACCTCGTCCAGGGTGCGCGGGCGCATCCGTACCGCCAGGGGGCTGCTGGACGGCTCCTTCTCCTGGCGTTCTTCTGCTGCGGCGGTGAACAGGTCGGGCTCCACTCTGAGAACCCTAAATCACCGCGCCGGCGGTCCGGCGGGATGTCAGCCGGTCCAGAAGTCCCACCAGCGGGTCAGGACCAGCATGCCGATGATGCCGATGTGCAGCACGGGCATGACCCAGGTGAACTCGCCGAAGAAGCCCTTGAGCCAGGACGGCGCGGGCAGGAAGCCCTTGCGGACGTTGAACGAGGTCACGTACCAGAACATGACGATCGTGGCGACCCAGGCGAGGCAGCACCACAGGCACAGCGCGTTGATCCGGTACAGGGACTGGAACATCAGCCAGGCGCAGAAGCCGACGCCGAAGAGGGTGCCGGCGTTGAAGGTGAGCCAGTACCAGCGCGGGAACCGGGCGCGGGCCAGCAGGGCGACGCCGACGACGACGACGACGGCGTAGGTCACCAGGCCCAGCATCGGGTTGGGGAAGCCGAAGACGGAGGCCTGGTCGCTCTCCATGACGCTGCCGCAGGAGACCACCGGGTTGAGGCTGCAGCCGGGCGTGAAGGTCTTGCCCTCGACCTTCGCCTCGAGCAGCTTGAACTTGTCGATCGTGATGACCCACGCGGCGAGCAGCCCGGCCGCGCCGGTGATCACCAGCAGCAGGGCGAAGGCGCGACTGCCGCCCTCGGTGCGCGAAGCGGAAGGGCCGCGCTCCGGCGAGGGCTCGGGCTCCGTGGAGACGTCGTTGACTGTCGTCTTGCTCATCACGCCGATTCCGTCACTTGAGACCTGGACCATCTTCGGGCAGGGCCATTGTGCCGCACCCGCGCGTCCGTCCACCGTTCGATGGGCATAAGGATGCCCTCGCCGTCGCCCTTGGGCGTTCGGTTCCGGCCGACGTCCGTGCCATGGCAGCACACGTGAGCGAGCGTGCGGCGGCCGGTGCGCCACGGGCCGCCGGAGGCGCGACGAGGGGGCCGGCGCTCCGTGCAGCGCCGGCCCCCTCCTCGACGTGCCGCCGGCTAGCCGAGCCGGGACTCCAGCTCCGCCACGATCTCGTTGACGCCGATCGCCGTCTGCTCGCCGGACTCCATGTCCTTGAGCTGGACGACGCCCTCGGCGAGGTCGCGCTCGCCGGCGACGACCGCGTAGCGGGCGCCGCTGCGGTGGGCGTTCTTCATCGCGCCCTTGAGTCCCTTGGCGCCGTAGGAGAAGTCGGCCGCGATGCCGTTCTTGCGCAGCTCGGCGACCTTCCCGAACAGGACGCGACGGGCCTCCTCGCCGAGCGGGACGGCGAACACGCTGGTGGTGGCGGGGAGTTCGAGCTCGACGCCCTCCGCCTCCAGCGCCAGGACGGTGCGGTCGACGCCGAGCGCCCAGCCGACCGACGGCAGCGCGGGGCCGCCGATCATCTCGGACAGGCCGTCGTAGCGGCCGCCGCCGCCCACCGCGGACTGCGAGCCGAGGCCGTCGTGGACGAACTCGAAGGTCGTGCGCGTGTAGTAGTCCAGGCCGCGCACCAGCTTGGGGTCGTCCTCGAAGGAGACGCCGGCGGCGGTGATCAGCTCGCGGACCTCCTCGTGGTACGCCTTGCAGGCGTCGCAGAGGTAGTCGCGCAGCAGCGGCGCGTCGGTCAGCTGCTTCTGGACGTCCGCGCGCTTGTCGTCCAGCACGCGCAGGGGGTTGATCTCCGCGCGGCGCAGGGTGTCCTCGTCGAGGTCCAGACCGCGCAGGAAGTCCTGCAGGGCGGTCCGGTAGACCGGGCGGCACTCCTTGTCGCCCAGGCTGTTGAGGAGGATGCGGAAGTTCTGCAGGCCGAGCGAGCGGTACGCCTGGTCGGCCAGGATGATCAGCTCGGCGTCCAGCGCCGGGTCCTCCGCGCCGATCGCCTCGGCGCCGACCTGCGAGAAGTGGCGGTAGCGGCCCTTCTGGGGGCGCTCGTAGCGGTAGTACGAGCCCGAGTACCAGAGCTTGACCGGGAGGTTGCCCGCCTTGTGCAGGTTGGCCTCCAGGGCCGCGCGCAGCACGGAGGCCGTGCCCTCGGGACGCAGGGCCAGCCTGTCGCCGCCCTTGGTCTCGAAGGCGTACATCTCCTTGGTCACGATGTCGGTGGACTCACCGACCCCGCGCGCGAACAGTTCGACGTTCTCGAAGCCGGGCGTCTCGATGTAGCCGTAGCCGGAGGTGCGCAGCGGGGCGGCGATCGCCTCGCGGACGGCGAGGTACCTGGCGCTGTCCGGCGGGATCAGGTCGTACGTGCCCTTGGGGGCCTTGAAGGTGCTCACGGGAGGTCTCGTCACATTCCTCGTCGGGGAGCGTCCACATCCGCTCCCGGGCCGGCGGCCACCTGCCGCAGGTACGGATTGGTGGCGCGCTCCTGGCCGATGGTCGTCTGGGGGCCGTGGCCGGACAGCACCACGGTCGAGTCGTCGAGCGGCAGGCACACGCGGGCCAGCGAGTCGAGCATCTCGGCCATGTCACCGCCGGGCAGGTCGGTGCGTCCGATGGAGCCGGCGAACAGCAGGTCGCCCGAGAAGAGGATGGGCGGGACGTCCGCCGCCTCGGGCATGCCGAAGGTCACCGACCCCTTGGTATGGCCCGGCGCGTGCGAGACGGTGAGCTCCAGGCCCGCCAGCGCGAGCTTCGCGCCGTCGGTGAGCTCCCGGACGTCGTCCGGCTCCCCCACGGTCAGCTCGCCCAGCAGCGGCATCCCGATGGAACGGCCGAGCGCCTTCTCGGGGTCGCTCATCATGTACCGGTCCTCGGGGTGGATCCAGGCCGGCACGTCGTGCGCGCCGCACACCGGGACGACCGAGGCCACGTGGTCGAGGTGGCCGTGGGTGAGGACGACGGCGACGGGCTTGAGCCGATGCTTGCGGAGTGCTTCCTCGACTCCCGGGGCCGCCTCGTGGCCCGGATCGATGATCACGCACTCCTCACCGGCGGCGGGGGCGACGAGGTAGCAGTTCGTCCCCCAGGCCCCGGCGGGGAACCCGGCAATGAGCACGATCGTCCTTCGTTGTGTCGGTACGGGTGGCTTGCGGCGGGGCTGGGCCCGTGGCAGAGCCTACCGGCGCTGCCGATTCCTCAGCGAACCCATATACGGTACGGGGCACACGCAGGCGGTCGCTCACGGGACGCGCGCGTACCGGTTCGGCACACGAGACGCATGAGGAGAGAACCCGGTGGTCAGCCAGGAACAGCGGCGGCGTCAGCTCGCCCGGGAGAAGTTCTTGCGGCAGCAGCAGCGGCGCACCGAGGCGCGGCGCAAGGCGCGGATCCGCAATTCCGTGATCGCGTCGGTCCTCGGTGTGGTCCTGGTGGGCAGCCTCGCGCTGTACACGACCGGGGTGCTCGAGAAGGACGACGACAAGGCCAGCACGAGCGCGCAGGCCAGCCCGAGCGCCTCGGCCAGCAAGGCCCCGGATCCGTGCGAGAAGCCCGCCGGGGGCAAGGTCAAGTCGCAGACCTGGAAGAAGGAGCCTGCGATGACGATCGACAAGTCGGCGAAGTACACGCTGAGGCTCGCGACGACCTGCGGGGAGATAGACGTGGCGTTGAAGGCCTCGGCCGCGCCGCACACCGTCAACTCCTTCGACTTCCTCGCCGGCAAGGGCTACTTCGACCACTCCAAGTGCCACCGGCTCACCACCAACGGCATCTACGTGCTGCAGTGCGGTGACCCGACCGGCACGGGCACGGGCGGCCCGGGCTACACGATCCCGGACGAGAACCTGAAGGACAAAAGCCTGAAGGACAACACCTACCCGGCGGGCACGGTCGCGATGGCGAACACCGGGCAGAAGAACAGTGGCGGCAGCCAGTTCTTCCTGGTGTACCGGGACAGCAAGTTGCCGCCCAGCTACACACCGTTCGGTACCGTCTCCGAGGCGGGCATGAAGGTCCTGAAGAAGATCGCCGGGGCGGGCGAGAGCACCGGAGCCGGTGACGGGGCGCCCAACGCGACGGTCGTGATCAACAAGGCGACCGTCACGGAATCCTGACCGCCAACTGCGAATTTCGGTCGCGCGGGATGCGGACAGGCCGCCCGCCGGTCGCCTATGTTGGCCGTGACGAAACTGTGGACGATGCCCGGGGGAGCTTCAGGCACCCTCGCAGGCATCATGTGGAGGAGGCGCTGTGAGCAGCGACCCGTGGGGCCGCGTCGACGAGACGGGGACCGTGTACGTGCGGACGGCCGACGGCGAGAAGGTCGTCGGTTCCTGGCAGGCCGGCTCCCCTGACGAGGCGCTCGCCTACTTCGAACGCAAGTACGAGGGCCTGGTTGTCGAGATCGGCCTCCTCGAGAAGCGGGTGAAGACCACCGACCTGTCGGCCAAGGACGCGATGGCCGCCATCGGCCATCTGCGGGAGCAGGTCGACGCGCACCACGCGGTGGGCGATCTGGACGCTCTCAGGGCCCGGCTGGACAAGCTCGTCGAGGTGGTGGAGGCGCGCCGCGAGGAGCGCAAGGCGCAGCGGGCGAAGCAGTCCGACGAGGCGCGCAGGGCCAAGGAGGCGCTGGTCGTCGAGGCTGAGGAGCTGGCGCAGTCCGACCAGTGGCGGGCCGCCGGTGAGCGGCTGCGGGCGCTGGTGGACACCTGGAAGGGCCTGCCGCGCCTGGACCGCAAGTCCGACGACGAGCTGTGGCACCGCTTCTCGCACGCGCGCTCGGCGTTCTCCAAGCGCCGCAAGCAGCACTTCGCGCAGCTGGACGCGCAGCGCGAGGAGGCCCGCCGGACCAAGGAACGGCTGGTCGCCGAGGCCGAGGCGCTGTCGGGCTCGACGGACTGGGGTCCGACGGCCGCGCGCTACCGCGAGCTGATGGCCGAGTGGAAGGCCGCCGGCCGCGCCCAGCGCGAGCACGAGGACGACCTGTGGAACCGCTTCCGCGGCGCCCAGGACGTCTTCTTCGCCGCCCGCAGCTCGGTGTTCGCCGAGCGGGACGCGGAGCAGTCGGAGAACCTCAAGCTCAAGGAGGAGCTGGCCGAGGAGGCCGAGAAGCTCCTGCCGATCACGGACCTGAAGGCGGCCCGGGCCGCGTTCCGTTCGATCAACGAGCGCTGGGAGGCCATCGGCCACGTGCCGCGCGACGCGCGTCCGAAGGTCGAGGGGCGGATGCACGCGGTGGAGCGGGCCCTGCAGGAGGCCGAGGAGGCCGAGTGGCGCCGGACCAACCCGGAGGCACGCGCGCGTGCCGAGGGTCTGACCGGTCAGCTCCAGGCCGCCGTGGACAAGCTGAAGGCCCAGATCGAGCAGGCGCGGGCGCAGGGCAACAACGCCAAGGCCGACAAGCTGGAGAAGGAGCTGCAGGGCCGCCAGGCGCTGCTGGACCAGGCGCTGAAGGGGCTTCAGGAGTTCGGCGGCTGACGCTCCGGGAAACGCCGGAGCACCCCGGGAAACCCCCGGGAAACGCGGGAGGGCTCCCGTACCGTCCGGTACGGGAGCCCTCCCGCGTGCGGTGACGGCGCTCTACGACCGGTTGCGCGCCGACGTCACCCGGTACACGTCGTACACGCCCTCCACGCCCCGTACCGCCTTCAGGACGTGCCCGAGGTGCTTGGGGTCGCCCATCTCGAAGGTGAAGCGGGAGGTTGCCACACGGTCGCGGGAGGTCTGGACGGCCGCGGAGAGGATGTTGACGTGCTGGTCGGACAGCACGCGTGTGACGTCCGACAGCAGCCGGGAGCGGTCCAGGGCCTCGACCTGGATGGCGACGAGGAAGACCGAGGACTGGGTGGGCGCCCACTCGACGTCCAGGATGCGCTCGGGCTCGCGGGACAGCGAATCGACGTTCACACAGTCGCTGCGGTGAACCGATACGCCGCTGCCGCGCGTGACGAAGCCGATGATCGGGTCGCCGGGGACGGGCGTGCAGCAGCGGGCCAGTTTGACCCACACGTCCTCGACGCCCTTGACGATCACACCCGGGTCGGCGCTGGCGCGGCGCTTGCGGCCGCGGCCGCGGGCCGGCGGGACCGTCTCGTCGATCTCCTCGCTGGCGGCCTCCTCGCCGCCGAGCGCCTGGACGAGCTTCTGCACGATGTTCTGCGCGGAGACGTGGCCCTCGCCGATGGCCGCGTACAGCGCGGAGATGTCCGCGTAGCGCATCTCGTGCGCGAGGGTGACGAGGGAGTCGCCGGTGAGGATGCGCTGGATCGGCAGGTTCTGCTTGCGCATCGCGCGGACGATGGCGTCCTTGCCCTGCTCGATCGCCTCGTCGCGGCGCTCCTTGGAGAACCAGGCCCGGATCTTGTTGCGGGCGCGCGGCGACTTGACGAAGCCGAGCCAGTCGCGGGAGGGGCCGGCGCCGGGCGCCTTGGAGGTGAAGACCTCCACCAGGTCGCCGTTGTCCAGCGTCGATTCGAGCGGTACGAGACGGCCGTTGACCCGCGCCCCTATGGTGCGGTGGCCGACCTCGGTGTGGACGGCGTACGCGAAGTCCACGGGGGTCGCGCCGGCCGGGAGCGCGATGACGTCGCCCTTGGGGGTGAAGACGAAGACCTCGTTGCGGGACAGGTCGAAGCGCAGGGACTCCAGGAACTCGCTGGGGTCCTCGGTCTCCTTCTGCCAGTCCAGCAGCTGCCGCAGCCACGCCATGTCGTTGATGGCGTCCTTGTCCTTCGCGGACGTCTTCGGCGCGTCGGTGCGGATCTTGGAGGCGCCGGCCACGGCCTCCTGCTTGTACTTCCAGTGCGCGGCGATGCCGTACTCGGCGCGGCGGTGCATGTCGAACGTGCGGATCTGCAGCTCGACCGGCTTGCCGCCGGGGCCGATGACCGTCGTGTGCAGCGACTGGTACATGTTGAACTTGGGCATCGCGATGTAGTCCTTGAACCGGCCGGGGACCGGGTTCCACCGCGCGTGCACCGTGCCGAGGGCCGCGTAGCAGTCGCGGACGGTGTCCACGAGGACGCGGATGCCCACCAGGTCGTAGATCTCCGCGAAGTCACGGCCGCGGACGATCATCTTCTGGTAGACGCTGTAGTAGTGCTTCGGGCGGCCGGTGACGGTCGCCTTGATGCGGGCCGCCCGCAGGTCCTGCTGCACCTCGTCGGTGACGATGGCGAGGTACTCGTCGCGCTTGGGGGCGCGCTCGGCGACCAGGCGGACGATCTCGTCGTACATCTTGGGGTAGAGGATCGCGAAGGCGAGGTCCTCCAGCTCCCACTTGATGGTGTTCATGCCCAGGCGGTGGGCGAGCGGCGCGTAGATCTCCAGGGTCTCGCGCGCCTTCTTCTCCTGCTTCTCGCGCTTGAGGTAGCGCATCGTGCGCATGTTGTGCAGGCGGTCGGCGAGCTTGATGACCAGGACGCGCGGGTCCTTGGCCATGGCGACGACCATCTTGCGCACGGTCTCGGCCTGGGCGGCCTCGCCGAACTTGACCTTGTCCAGCTTGGTGACGCCGTCGACGAGCAGGGCGACCACGTCGCCGAAGTCGCGGCGCAGGTCCTCCAGGCCGTACTCGGTGTCCTCGACCGTGTCGTGCAGCAGGCCCGCCATCAGCGTGGCCGGGTCCATGCCCAGCTCGGCGAGGATGGTGGTGACGGCGAGGGGGTGCGTGATGTACGGGTCGCCGCTCTTGCGTTTCTGGCCGCGGTGCCAGCGCTCGGCGACCTGGTAGGCGCGCTCGATCTGGCGGAGCGTCGAGTTCTCGATCTTCGGGTCGTTGCTGCGCACTATCCGCAGCAGCGGCTCCAGGACCGGGTTGTAGGGGTTCGCGCGCTGGACACCGAGGCGGGCGAGACGGGCACGGACGCGGTTGGAGGAACCGGAGCGGGCGGACTGCCCGGAGGCCTGGCGGACCGCGGGCGGAGCCGGTTTGGGGCGGGCGTGCTCGGCGGGCTTGTCGACGGGCGCGGACTGGGCGTGCTGGACCGGCCCGCGGGAGTCGTTCTTCGCGTGGGGCGCGCTCGGCGCGGGCTTGGCCGCGGCTGCCGAGGCGGACTCGGGCTTGGCGGCGGTCAGGTGCTGGGCCTCGTCTGGCAAGAGGACTCCTCGTGCAGTTCCGGCGCCTCGATCAGGCCCCCGGCTGCCTATGGTATCGAGTCGCGGTGTCCACACGCTCTCCGTCCCGTCGACGCCCCGGCGAGGGCGGCGGCCTGGGACCGCCGGCACCTCCTGAGGAACGTCCGAGCCGTCCATGCCCACCGTGCACGGCACAGGACCGGCCCTGCGGGAGAGGGCCGGTCCTGTCGTGGTTCGGGCACGGGCGGTTCAGATGGTGAGAAGCGCCTCCAGCGGGGCGCCGGCCAGGGCCGCTTCCAGCCGGGCCCGGCCCTTGAGGAAGCCGAGTTCCATGAGGACCGCGAGACCCGCGACCTCGGCACCGGCCCGGCGGACGAGCTGGATCGAGGCTTCGGCGGTGCCGCCGGTCGCCAGGACGTCGTCGACGATCAGGACGCGGTCCTCGGCGGCCAGGTCCTCGGCATGCACCTCGATCTCGGCCGAGCCGTACTCCAGGTCGTACGCCTGGCCGAGGGTGGCTCCGGGGAGCTTGCCCGCCTTGCGCACGGGGATGAAGCCGAGGCCGGCGCGGACGGCGACCGGGGCGCCGAGGATGAAGCCGCGGGCCTCCAGGCCGACCACCTTGGTGGCGCCGGTGCGCCCGGCGATCCCGGCGAGGGCGTCGGTGAGCGCGGTGAACGCCGACGGGTCGGCCAGGAGCGGGGTGATGTCCTTGAACGTCACGCCCGGCTGCGGGTAGTCGGCCACGTCCCGGATGCGGCTGAGCAGCAGTTCCCTGATGTCGGTCATCGGCGCTTCCCGGAGGGCCGGCCGCGGCCGCGGCCGCGGGAGGCGGGCTGGTTGCGCGGGCCGACGACCGCCGCAGCGGCGTCCTCGGGCTCGTCGTCGTACTGCTCCTCGACGACCGGGGCGTCCGGGGACTCCCCCTTCGAGGCGGCCTGCGCCCGCTTGGCCAGGACGCGCTTCCTCAGCGCCTTCATCTGCGGCTCGCGCTCCTTGAGGTCGGCGACCAGCGGCGTGGCGATGAAGATCGAGGAGTACGCACCGGCCGCCAGGCCGACGAACAGCGACAGCGAGATGTCGTTGAGCATGCCGGCGCCGAGGACACCGCCGCCGATGAACAGCAGGCCCGCCACCGGCAGCAGCGCGACGACGGTGGTGTTGACGGAGCGGACCAGGGTGCTGTTGATCGAGCGGTTGGCGACGTCGCTGTAGGTCCAGCGGGTCTGCTTGGTGATGTCCCTCGTCTGCTCCTTGAGGCTGTCGAAGACGACGACCGTGTCGTAGAGCGAGTAACCGAGGATCGTCAGCAGACCGATCACCGTGCCGGGCGTGACCTCGAAGCCGACGAGGGCGTAGATGCCGACCGTGATGGTGATGTCGTGGATCAGCGCGACGAACGCGGCGAGCGCCATGCGCCATTCGAAGGCGATCGCCAGGTAGACCACGACCAGGACGAGGAAGATGCCGAGGCCCTGCCAGGCCTTGTTGGCGATCTGCTCGCCCCAGCTGGGGCCGACCAGTTCGGCGTTGATCTGCTCCGCGTCGACCTTGAAGTCCTCCGCGAGGCTGTCCTTGATCCTGTCCGACGTCTTCGTGTCGATACCGGCCACCTGGATGCGCAGGCTGCCGTCACCGAGCTTTTGGACGATGGCGTCGTGGCCGGACGCCTCCTCCGCGTACTCCTCGGCCGTGGCGACCGAGACGCTCATGTTCTTGGAGGTGGTGAAGACCGCTCCGCCCTGGAACTCGATGCCCATGTGCAGGCCGCGCACGGCGAGGCCGACGATGGCCGTGATCGTGATCAGGATGGAGATGCCGTACCAGATCTTGCGGTTCTTGACGAAGCCATAGCCGACCTCGCCGTGGTGCAGTCGGGCGCCGAGGGTGCCGAGCTTCGACATCTCACGCCTCCTTCGTCTCGACGGGGACGTGCGGACGGCGGGTGCGGCGCAGCGGCGGCTTTGCACCCAGGGCCTTCGGATCGAGGCCGGACCACTTGTGGCCGCTGGCGAAGAACTTCCGACGGGCCATCAGCGTCAGCAGCGGCTTGGTGAAGAAGAACACCACCACGACGTCGAGGACGGTGGTCAGGCCGAGCGTGAAGGCAAAGCCCTGGACCTTGCCGACGGTGACGATGAACAGCACCGCGGCGGCGAGGAACGACACGAAGTCGGAGACCAGGATGGTGCGCCGGGCGCGCGGCCAGGCACGCTCCACGGCGGGGCGCAGGGAGCGGCCCTCGCGGATCTCGTCCCTGACCCGCTCGAAGTACACGATGAACGAGTCGGCCGTGATGCCGATGGCGACGATGGCGCCACAGACAGCCGGCAGGTTGAGCGCGAAGCCGATGGTCGGGCCGAGCAGCGACATGATCACGTAGGTGAGGGCCGCGGAGACCAGCAGCGAGGCGACGGCGATGAAGGACAGACCCCGGTAGTAGACCAGCAGGTAGAGGACGACGAGCGCGAGGCCGATGGCACCGGCGATCAGACCGGCCTGCAGCTGCTCACCGCCGAGGGCGGCGGTGACGGTGGTGACGCTGTCCTCGCGGAAGGTCAGCGGCAGTGAGCCGTACGACAGGACGTTGGCCAGGTTCTTGGCCTCGTCCTGGGTGAAGCTGCCGGAGATCTCGGCCGTGCCGCTCAGCGCCTGGGTGACGTAGGGGTTGGAGACGACGTTGCCGTCCAGGACGATGGCGAACTCGTTCTGCGGGGACTGGTTCTGCGCCAGCTTGCCGGTGATGCTCGCGAACTTCTTGGATCCCTTGGAGGTGAATCCCAGGGTGACCTTCCAGCCCGAGGCGCTCTGGGTGTCGAAGACCGCCTCGGCCTCGTCGATGTCCGTGCCGTCGACCTCGGCCGGACCGAGGAGGTACTTCTGCCACTGCTTCTGCGGGTCCTGGCCGCAGGCCACGGTGGCCTCACCGGGCTTGACGCCCTCGCCGGCCTTGATCCGCTCGGCGGGGTCGGCGCAGTCGAGCGCCGCGTACTCGGCCTGGAGCTTGCCGGTCACGCCGTCGGAGCCGTCTCCGTCCCCGGACGGGGAGGGGCTCGGGGAAGCGGAGCCGCTGGGCGTCGGGCTGGCCTTCAGCGCGTCGGTGACCGCGCGGCCCTGCGAAGTGGCGGTGGCGGACGGCTCGGACGGCGTGGCCTTGTCCCCGCCCGCGCTCTTGCTGGCACTCGGGCTCGGTGAGGCGCTGGGCGTGGGGGTCGCGGCGCTGCCGGACACCTCCCTGCTCAGGACCGGACGGAAGTAGAGCTTGGCGGTGGTGCCGACCTGGTCCCGGGCCTGCTTGGAGTTGGTGCCTTTGGGAATGTTGACGATGATGTTCGACCGGCCCTGGGTCTGGACCTCGGCCTCCGAGACACCAAGACCGTTGACCCGGCGCTCCATGATGGAGACCGCCGTCTCCATGTTGGTCTTGTTGATCGCGGACTCCTGGCCGGCCTCGGGGACCGCTGCCAGCGTGATGCTCGTGCCACCGGCCAGGTCGATGCCGAGCCGCGGGGTGGTGTGCCCGGACGCGAACATGCCACCCGTGAGCGCCACGATGGCGATCGTGATCAGAGCCAGCGAGCGCCACGGCTTGCTCTGGCCGCTCGCATTCCGGCCCTTTTTAGGTGCTGCCACCTTCTCGTACTCCCTCTCGGGCCGCCTCACGCCGGGTCGGCAGGCGGGCGGCCATGACATGGTGTCGGGATCCCGTGCGAGCTGGGCGTGTCCCGGGGCGCGCGGACGGAGCCCGCGCGCCCCGGGAGACGACTACTTCGCGTCGGAGTCGCCATCGGCCTTCTTCGGCTGGTCATCAGGCTTCGCCCGGGCGGCGTCGTCGGCGGGCGCTCCGGCCACGTCCTTCTTGCCGAGGTCGACGGGCTTGTCGTCGGAGGCGGCGGCAGCGTCGACGGCGGGCTCGTCGGTCCCGGTGAGGGAGGAGGCGTCGTCCGGGACGAGGTCGACGTCGGACTTCAGGTCGTGCTCGACGCCGTGGACGATGCGGTTGTACTCGTCGTCGGACAGGACGGCGCCGATGGCGTTCTTGGCGAAGAGGAGCTCGACGCCCGGACCGGCGTCGAGGAGGACCGTGTCCTCGTTGACCTCCTTGACCGTTGCGTACATGCCCCCGATGGTGCGGACGCCGGAACCGGGCTGCATCTGGTTCCGCATCTCGATGGCCTGCTGCTGCTTCTTCTTGGCCGACCGGGTCATCAGGAACATGGCCCCGATGAGCACGATGAACGGGAGGAGGGTCACGAGACTCACGGGTCGGTACTTCCTTCACACGACCGCGATGGTGAGCGGCCTGATGGTTGGGGGTGTGTGCGCCGCCGACAACGGCGGCATCGGCGGAGTCTAAGCGAGTCCGCGCGCAGGGAACAACGCTCAGCATGGCACCGGGGTTCCTCCTCCGGCCACTGAGCTCGCCGTCATGGCACCGGCACGGTGCCGTCACGTCCCGAACAGGTCCTGTTGTCCGTTTCCCGCGGCCTGGGAGCTGGGCGGCGTCAGGCCGAGATGCGCCCACGCGGCGGGGGTCGCGATCCGGCCGCGCGGGGTGCGGGCCAGCAGGCCCTCCCGTACGAGGAACGGTTCGGCGACCTCCTCCACGGTCTCGCGCTCCTCCCCCACCGCGACGGCGAGCGTGGACAGGCCCACGGGGCCGCCGCCGAACAGCTTGAGCAGGGCCTCCAGCACGGCCCGGTCGAGGCGGTCCAGGCCCCGGCCGTCCACCTCGTAGACGGCGAGCGCGGCGGCGGCGATCTCCTTGGTGATCACCCCGTCGGCCTTGACCTGGGCGTAGTCCCGCACGCGGCGCAGCAGGCGGTTGGCGATGCGGGGCGTGCCGCGGGAGCGGCCGGCGATCTCGGCGGCGCCGTCCGGCTCGATCTCGACGTCGAGGAGGCCCGCCGAGCGGTGGATCACCCGTACCAGTTCGGCCGGTTCGTAGAACTCCATGTGCGCGGTGAAGCCGAAGCGGTCGCGCAGCGGGGGCGGCAGCAGGCCCGCGCGGGTGGTGGCGCCGACCAGGGTGAAGGGGGGCAGTTCCAGCGGGATGGCGGTGGCGCCCGGTCCCTTGCCGACGATGACGTCGACGCGGAAGTCCTCCATCGCCATGTAGAGCATCTCCTCGGCGGGCCGGGACATCCGGTGGATCTCGTCGAGGAAGAGGACCTCGCCCTCCTGCAGGGAGGACAGGATGGCCGCGAGGTCGCCGGCGTGCTGGATGGCGGGGCCGGAGGTGATGCGGATGGGGGCGCCCATCTCCGCGGCGATGATCATCGACAAGGTGGTCTTGCCGAGGCCGGGGGCGCCGGAGAGCAGGACGTGGTCGGCGGTGGCGCCCCGCGCGCGTGCGGCGCGCAGGACGAGGTCGAGCTGCTCGCGGACCTTCTCCTGGCCGATGAACTCGTCCAGGTCCTTGGGGCGCAGGGCGGCCTCGACGGCCTGGTCCTCACGGTCGGCGACAGAGTCCACCAGCCGCTCGGCGGCGGAGGTGTCGGTCGTGTCGTCCCAGTTCATGGAGTGTGCCTCGCGGTCTCGTGGTGGCGCGGGTGGTTCGGCGTGCTCGGTCAGCGTGCGCGGTTCAGGGTCTGCAGGGCCGCCTTGAGCAGCTGCCCCACCTGAGGCGTGCCCCCGGCCGCCTCGGCCTGCGGCGTCACGGCGGCCACGGCCTCGTCGGCCTCCCGGGCCGCGTATCCGAGGCCGATCAGCGCGGCGTGCAGCTGGTCGCGCCAGCCGCTGCCGCCCGGCGCGCCGGCCACCGGGGCGCCGACCGGTTCGCCCAGGCGGTCCTTCAGTTCCAGCAGGAGCTTCTGGGCGCCCTTCTTGCCGATGCCCGGTACCGCCGTCAGCGCCCTCTCGTCACCGGCGGCGACGGCCCGCCGCAGGGCGTCCGGCGCGTGCACGGCCAGCATCGCCTGGGCCAGGCGCGGTCCCACGCCGCTGGCGGTCTGCAGCAGTTCGAACACCTGGCGTTCGTCGTCGTCGGCGAAGCCGTACAGGGTCAGCGAGTCCTCGCGCACCACGAGGGAGGTGTGGAGCTTGGCGGACTGGCCGACGCGGAGCGTGGACAGCGTGTTCGGCGTGCACTGGACGGCCATGCCGACGCCGCCGACCTCGATCACCGCGGCGTCGGGTGCGAGTGCGGCGACCGTGCCGCTGACGAAGGCGATCATGCCGTACGGCCTTTCGATGCGTGCAGGGCGACGGCCTGCTGGAGTCGGTTCTGGGCGGGGGCCCGCCAGATGTGGCAGATGGCGAGCGCCAGGGCGTCGGCGGCGTCGGCGGGCCTGGGGGGCGCGCTCAGCCGCAGCAGGCGGGTGACCATGGCACCGACCTGCGCCTTGTCGGCGCGGCCCGAGCCGGTGACGGCGGCCTTGACCTCGCTGGGGGTGTGCAGGGCGACCGGGATGCCGCGGCGGGAGGCGCACAGCAGGGCGACGGCGCTGGCCTGGGCGGTGCCCATCACCGTACGGACGTTGTGCTGGCTGAAGACGCGCTCCACGGCGACGAACTGCGGCCGGTACTCGTCCAGCCACTGCTCGATGCCCTGCTCGATCGCGACGAGGCGGTGCCCGAGGTCGGCGTCGGCGGGCGTGCGCACGACACCGACGCCCAGCATGGTGAGCGGGCGGCCGGCGACGCCCTCGACCACGCCGACACCGCAGCGGGTCAGTCCCGGGTCGACCCCCAGTACGCGCACGCGCTCTTCCCTTTCGCTCTTCCCCGGCTCCGCCGGGCGCTGCCCCCGGTTCGTGCAGGCTATCGGGTGCCACCGACAACGCGACGGGCCGACGGGGTGTGTCCCGTCGGCCCGTTCGATTTCGGAGCGCCGGCTCAGGCGTCGACCTTCTCCATGATCTCGTCGCTGACGTCGAAGTTGGCGAAGACGTTCTGCACGTCGTCGCTGTCCTCCAGCGCGTCGATCAGCTTGAAGATCTTCTTGGCGCCCTCCTCGTCCAGCTCGACCTGCATGGTAGGGACGAAGTTGGCGTCGGCGGACTCGTAGTCGATGCCCGCGTCCTGCAGGGCGGTGCGGACCGCGACCAGGTCGGTCGGCTCGCTGATGACCTCGAAGGTCTCGCCGAGGTCGTTGACCTCCTCGGCGCCCGCGTCCAGCACGGCGGCCAGCACGTCGTCCTCGGTGAGCTCGCCCTTGGGGACGATCACGACGCCCTTGCGGTTGAACAGGTACGACACCGAGCCCGGGTCGGCCATGGAGCCGCCGTTGCGGGTCATCGCGACGCGCACCTCGGAGGCGGCGCGGTTGCGGTTGTCGGTGAGGCACTCGATGAGCACGGCCACGCCGTTCGGGCCGTAGCCCTCGTACATGATCGTCTCGTAGTCGGCGCCGCCGGCCTCCAGGCCCGCGCCGCGCTTGACCGCGGAGTCGATGTTCTTGTTCGGGACCGACGACTTCTTGGCCTTCTGGATGGCGTCGTACAGCGTCGGGTTGCCGTCGGGGTCGGGGCCGCCCATCCGGGCCGCGACCTCGATGTTCTTGATCAGCTTCGCGAAGAGCTTGCCGCGCTTGGCATCGATGACGGCCTTCTTGTGCTTCGTCGTGGCCCATTTAGAGTGGCCGGACATCTGCCTGTCTCCTTCGCGTTACCCATCCCGTACGAACTCCCCCGGACCGTGGGCCGGGGGGACCCCCAGAGATCCTACAAGGACTCGGCCGCCGCCTTGGCGCGCACCATGTCGACGAACAGGGCGTGCACCCGGTGGTCGCCGGTCAGTTCCGGGTGGAACGACGTGGCCAGCGCGTTGCCCTGGCGGACCGCGACGATGTGGCCGTCGTGCTCGGCGAGCACCTCCGCCCCGGCGCCGACGGACTCCACCCAGGGGGCGCGGATGAAGACGCCCTCCACGGGATCGCCCGCGATGCCCTTGACGTCGAGAGCGGCCTCGAAGGACTCGTTCTGCCGCCCGAAGGCGTTGCGGCGCACGATCATGTCGATGCCGCCGACGGTCTCCTGGCCCGAGCGCGGGTCGAGGATCTTGTCGGCGAGCATGATCATGCCGGCGCAGGTGCCGTAGACGGGCATGCCGTCCCGCACGCGTGCCCGCAGGGGCTCCATCAGGTCGAACAGGACGGCCAGCTTGGAGATGGTGGTGGACTCGCCGCCCGGCAGGACCAGGCCGTCGACCTCGGCGAGTTCCCCGGGGCGCCGCACCGGCCTGGCCACGGCGTCGGCCGCGGCCAGGGCGACGAGGTGCTCCCGTACGTCGCCCTGGAGGGCCAGGACGCCTATGACAGGTGCTTCGGTCATGGGTGGACTACCAGCCGCGGTTGGCGTAGCGCTCCGTCTCGGGGAGGGTGTCGCAGTTGATGCCGACCATGGCCTCGCCGAGGTTGCGGGACGCGTCCGCGATGATCTTGGGGTCGTCGTAGAAGGTGGTGGCCTTGACGATGGCGGCGGCACGCTTGGCCGGGTCGCCGGACTTGAAGATGCCGGAGCCGACGAAGACGCCCTCGGCGCCGAGCTGGCGCATCAGGGCCGCGTCGGCCGGGGTGGCGACACCGCCGGCGGAGAACAGCACGACCGGGAGCTTGCCGAGCTCGGCGACCTCCTTGACGAGCTCGTACGGGGCGCGCAGCTCCTTGGCGGCGGCGTACAGCTCGTGGTTGTCCAGGCCGCGCAGGCGGGCGATGTCGTTCTTGATCTGGCGCAGGTGGCGGACGGCCTCGACGACGTTGCCGGTGCCGGCCTCGCCCTTGGAGCGGATCATCGCGGCGCCCTCGGCGATGCGGCGCAGGGCCTCGCCCAGGTTGGTGGCGCCGCAGACGAAGGGGGTGGTGAAGGCCCACTTGTCGGAGTGGTTGACCTCGTCTGCAGGGGTGAGGACCTCGGACTCGTCGATGTAGTCGACGCCGAGGGACTGCAGCACCTGGGCCTCGACGAAGTGACCGATGCGCGACTTGGCCATCACGGGGATGGAGACCGCGTCGATGATGCCCTCGATCATGTCGGGGTCGGACATGCGGGCCACGCCGCCGTCCTTGCGGATGTCGGCCGGGACCCGCTCCAGGGCCATGACGGCGACGGCGCCCGCGTCCTCGGCGATCTTCGCCTGCTCCGGGGTGACGACGTCCATGATCACGCCGCCCTTGAGCTGCTCGGCCATGCCGCGCTTCACGCGCGCGGTGCCGGTCTCGGGAGCCTGGTTCTCGGTGATGGACACGGGTTGACCTCACTGAAGTGAAAGAGGGTTTCCTGCAGCACCGAGGAAACGCGAGCGGACCAGTCCACAGCAAGGGCCAATGGCGAGCCGGTGGATCCTTTTCCGGCCTTGGACCGGGAAACGCCTGCTAGGAGGCCCGGTCCACCAGTGCGGCGGGGGGCTCGTCGTCCATCTCGAAGGCCATCGGGAACGGCGCGTGGCCCGCCAGCCGGAACCAGCGCACCTTGCGGTGCCGGCGCAGCGCCCGGGCGGCCCGTACGGCGTCGTTGTGGAAGCGCCGGGCCATCGGCACCCTGCGGACCGCCTCGGTCAGCTCCCCGGCGGCCTCCTCTCCCCCGGGCGCCACCCGGACCGCCTCCACCTGCGCCGCTTCCGCGAACACGGCCCGCAGCGCCTGGCTCAGCTCGCTCTCGGCGACCTCCCGCTGCTCCTCCTCGGCCTGCCGGGCCGCGTGCGCGGCCTCGTAGAGGACGATGGACGCGGCCGGGTCGAGCACCCCCGAGGTGGCCAGTTCCTGGGCCACGGAGGCCCGGCGCAGCAACTGGGCGTCGAGGGCGGCGCGCGCGGCGTCGATCCGGGCGTGCAGCCGGTCCAGCCGGCCGGCCGTCCAGCTCAGGTAGAGGCCGATCGCCACCAGGGCGACGAGGATCCAGACGAGGGTTGCGGTCACGGACGGCAAGGCTACCGGGGCGCTCGGCCGGGACAGCCGGGGACCGTGCGGGGGCGCTGCCGGGGACCGTGCGGGGGAGCGTTGCCGGGGGGCCGCCGTCCCCGCCCCGCCACCGCCGGGAGGCTGCCGTCCCCGGACCCCCGCCGTCGGCCTGAACGGCCCCGGCGTCAGGCGCCGGCCGGGCCGGCGGGGCCCGGGCCGGCCGGAGACCTCCTCCCGGTCAGTCCCGCGCCAGCCCGAACCGCGACCACAGGCCCGTCGTCCGCTCGTCCGCGGCCACGGCCGCCGCGCCGGCGGTCACGGTCTCGTAGACGGACATGATGTCGGCCGCGACGGTCGACCAGTCGAAGCGCCGGACGTGGGCGCTGCCCCGCTCCCGCAGCTCGGCGCGCCGTGCCGGGTCCTCCAGCAGCTTCACGGCCGCCTCCGCCAGCGCGTCCGCGTCCTCGTTGGGGAACAGCTCCCCCGCCGCCCCCTTGTCGAGGACCTGGGCGAAGGCGTCCAGGTCGGAGGCGAGCACCGGGGCGCCCGCGGACATGGCCTCCACCAGGATGATGCCGAAGCTCTCGCCGCCGGTGTTGGGCGCGACGTACAGGTCGATGCTGCGCAGGAGGCGGGCCTTGTCCTCGTCGCTGATCATGCCGAGGAACTCCACGCGGGAGCGCAGCTGTGCGGGCAGGTTCTCCACGGCCTCCTTCTCGTCACCGCGCCCGGCCACCAGCAGCCGGGTCCGCGGGCGCGCGGCGAGGATCCTCGGCAGGGCCCGCATCAGCACCGGCAGGCCCTTGCGGGGCTCGTCGATGCGCCCTATGAAGCCGATCGTGTCGCCCTGCCACTCCGGCCTGGGCTCGGCCCCGGCGAAGAAGTCGACGTCGACGCCGTTCGGGATCACCACCGCGTCCCCGCCGAGGTGCTCCACGAGCGTGCGCCGGGCGTACTCGCTGACCGCGATCCGCGCGCTGATCTTCTCCAGGGCGGCCTGGAGGATGGCGTAGGCGGCGATCATGGCGCGGGAGCGCGGATTGGACGTGTGGAAGGTGGCGACGATCGGTCCCCGGGCGGCCCAGCAGGCCAGCAGGCCGAGCGAGGGCGAGGCCGGTTCGTGGATGTGGATGACGTCGAACGCGCCCTCGTGCAGCCAGCGCCGTACCCGGGCCGCCGACAGGAAGCCGAAGTTCAGCCGGGCCACCGAGCCGTTGTACGGCACCGGCACCGCGCGTCCGGCCGAGACGACGTACGGCGGCAGCGGGGTGTCGTCGTCGGCCGGGGCCAGGACGGACACCTCGTGGCCGAGCCGGATGAAGCACTCGGCGAGGTCGCGGATGTGGAACTGGACGCCGCCCGGTACGTCCCAGGAGTACGGGCAGACGATGCCGATCCTCACGGCTGCTCCCCGTGCGCCGGGCGGGCCCCGAGGTCGGCGAGCCACAGGCGCTGCAGCATGTGCCAGTCCTCCGGATGGTCGGCGATCCCGGTGGCGAAGACGTCGGCCAGCGCCTGTGTCATGACGGACGTCTTCTCGGCGCGCGTACCCGACCCGGGCACCTCGACCGGCGGGTGGATGCGGCCCTTCATGACGGGCGAGTCGTCGTACCAGAGCGTCACCGGAAGCAGCACCGCACCGGTCTGCTGGGCGAGCAGGGCGGGGCCGGCCGGCATGCGGGCCGTGTCGCCGAAGAACTCGACCTCGACGCCGGAGGAGGACAGGTCGCGGTCGGCGACCAGGCAGACCAGGCCGCCGGCGCGCAGCCGCCGGGCCAGGATGCCGAAGACGGCGCCGCTGTGCGGCAGGACCTCCATGCCGAGTCCCTCGCGGTAGGCGACGAACCGGTCGTAGAGCGTCTCGGGCTTCAGGCGTTCGGCGACCGTCGTGAGCGGGATGCCCAGCTTCGTGGTGACCCAGGCGCCGGCCAGGTCCCAGTTGGCCAGGTGCGGCAGGGCGGCGACCACGCCCCTGCCGGCGGCCAGGCCCTCGGTGAGGTGGTGCAGGCCCTTGAGGTCGAAGCCGGCCGTGATGCGCCCGGCGCTCCAGGCCGGGAGCCGGAAGGACTCCATCCAGTAGCGCAGGTAGGACCGCATGCCCGCGCGGGAGAGCTCGGCGAGCCGCTCGGGGCTCGCGCCGGGCACCACGCGCGCGTAGTTGCTCTCCAGTCGCCGCACGCCCTCGCCACGCTGCTTCCAGGCGAGGTCGGCGATGGTCCGCCCGAGCCGTACGGCGGCCGGCTCGGGAAGCTTCTTGACGCCGCTCCAGCCGAGGCCGTACAGCGCGTCGGTCAGGCGCTCCTGGGCGCTCACTTCGCCGTTTCCCTCCCCTGCGCCTCCGGCCGGGCGGCTGCGGCCTCGGCCTCCGCGGACTCCCGGCGGACCGTGACCACCCGCTGGATCAGCGTGACCAGGCTGCCGACGGCGACGATCCACAGCGCGACCGGCAACAGGTGCCGGACGCCGGGCACACCGAACGCGTGCAGGCCCGCGAGGCCGGCCGCGACCAGCGAGACCACCAGCCGCTCGGCCCGCTCGACGAGCCCGTTGACGGCGACCGGCAGGCCGATCGACTCGCCGCGTGCCTTGGTGTACGACACCACCTGGCCGCTGGCCAGGCAGAAGATCGACACGGCGCACAGGACGTCGTCGTCCCCGCCGCCCGCGTACCACAGGGCGAAGCCGCCGAAGATCGCGCCGTCGGCGACGCGGTCGAGCGTGGAGTCGAGGAAGGCGCCCCAGCGGCTGGAGCGGCCCAGCTGGCGGGCCATGTTGCCGTCGACGAGGTCGGAGAACACGAACAGCGTGATCACGACCGTGCCCCAGAAGAACTCGCCCCGGGGGTAGAAGACCAGCGCGCCCGCGACCACACCGGCGGTGCCGATGAGCGTGACCGTGTCGGGGCTGACGCCCCGCCGGATGAGAAACGCGGCGAACGGTGTGAGGACACGCGTGAAGAATGCACGCGCGTACTTGTTCAGCATGGCCTTCCCGAGGGTCGGTGTCGCCGTGCGGCCCCTGCTGGCCACCGGCTGGCCCATCGTAGCCACGCACGCGCGGGTGCGACCGCGGGTTCCGCGCTGGGCAACTTCCTGACCTCATCGTAGCCACGCACGCGCGGGTGCGACGCCCGGGCGCCCGTACATCCGGCCGGGCCGGCCGTACGGGACCGGCGGCGGCCGGGCCGGACCGCCCGCGGGGCCCGCGGGCACGGTCGCGCCGTTCGTATGGACGCGTCGTGACGGGAGTGGAAAGCTCGAATCAACCGCGGGCGTCGCCGGAGCCGCCCAGCACGCGGCCCCCGCGTGTCCGCGCCCACAGTGACCTCACCGTGCACGGGAGGCAGGACCATGGGCGACAAGACGCAGACCCACCCCGGAGCCGCCGGCAGGGCACAGGCGGCCGACCACCCCCAGTCCGTACGGAATGTGGTGCTGGTCGGCCACTCCGGGTCGGGCAAGACGACTCTGGTGGAGGCTCTCGCCCTCACGGCGGGAGCGATCAACCGGGCGGGCCGTGTGGAGGACGGCGGCACCGTCTCCGACCACGACGAGATCGAGCACCGGCAGCAACGCTCCGTACAGCTCTCCCTGGTGCCCGTCACCTGGGACGGCATCAAGATCAATCTGTTGGACACCCCCGGATACGCCGACTTCGTCGGGGAGCTCAGGGCCGGTCTGCGCGCGGCGGACGCGGCCCTCTTCGTCGTCTCGGCCTCCGACGGCGTGGACGGCTCGACCCGCATGGTGTGGGACGAGTGCGCGGCCGTCGGCATGCCCCGGGCGATCGTCGTCACGCACCTGGAGGCCGCGCGGGCGGACTTCGGGGAGATGACGCGGATCTGCGCGCAGGCCTTCGGCGCGGACGACCCCGACGCCGTGCTCCCGCTGTACCTGCCGCTGCACGGCCCGCAGGCGCCCGACGGGCACGCGCCCGTGACCGGGCTGATCGGGCTGCTGTCGCAGAAGCTGTTCGACTACTCGACCGGGGAGCGCAAGGAGTCCGAGCCCGGCGAGGAGGAGCTGCCGCTGATCGAGGAGGCCCGCAACCGGCTGATCGAGGGGATCATCTCGGAGAGCGAGGACGAGACCCTCATGGACCGCTACCTCGGCGGTGAGCAGGTCGACGTCAAGACGCTGATCGAGGACCTGGAGCGGGCCGTGGCCCGCGGGGTCTTCTTCCCCGTCCTGGCCGCCGCCCCCGCCGCCGAGGGCGCCCGCCAGGGGCTCGGCACGGTGGAGCTGCTGGAGCTGATCACCCGCGGTTTCCCGACACCGCTGGAGCGCGAGCCGCTGCGGGTGACCACGCCCGACGGCAGGCCGCGCGAGCTGAAGGCGGTCTGCGACCCCGACGCGCCGCTGGTCGCGGAGGTCGTGAAGACCGCCTCCGACCCGTACGTCGGGCGGCTCTCGCTCGTGCGCGTCTTCTCCGGCACCCTGCGCGCCGACCAGACGGTGCACGTCTCCGGGCACGGGCTGGCCGACCGCGGGCACGAGGACCACGACGTCGACGAGCGGATCGGCGCCCTGTCGGCACCGTTCGGCAAGCAGCAGCGCCCCGTGCCGCACGTCATCGCGGGCGATCTGGCGTGCGTGGCCAAGCTGAGCCGCGCCGAGACCGGGGACACGCTCTCCGCCAAGGACGACCCGCTGCTCATGGAGCCGTGGGAGATGCCCGACCCGCTGCTGCCGCTGGCCATCCGGGCGCACAGCAAGCCCGACGAGGACAAGCTCTCCCAGGGGCTGGCCCGGCTGGTCGCGGAAGACCCCACGATGCGGCTGGAGCAGAACCAGGACACCCATCAGGTGGTCCTGTGGTGCCTGGGCGAGGCGCACGCGGACGTCGCCCTGGAGCGGCTGCGCACCCGCTACGGCGTCCAGGTCGACGTGGTCCCCCACCGGGTCTCCCTGCGTGAGACGTTCGCGACGAAGGCGGCCGGGCGCGGACGGCACGTCAAGCAGTCCGGCGGGCACGGGCAGTTCGCGATCTGCGAGATCGAGGTGGAGCCGCTGCCGGGCGGCTCGGGCATCGAGTTCGTGGACAAGGTGGTCGGCGGCGCGGTGCCGCGGCAGTTCATCCCGTCGGTCGAGAAGGGCGTGCGCGCCCAGGCCGCCAGGGGGGTCGCCGCCGGTCATCCGCTGGTCGACGTGCGCGTCACGCTGCTGGACGGCAAGGCGCACTCGGTGGACTCCTCCGACGCCGCGTTCCAGACGGCCGGCGCGCTGGCGCTGCGGGAGGCCGCGGCCGACGCGAGGATCCACCTGCTGGAACCGGTGGCCGAGGTGGGCGTGCTCGTCGGCGACGACTACGTGGGCGCCGTGATGAGCGACCTGTCGGGCCGGCGCGGCCGGGTGCTGGGCACCGAGCAGGTGCCCGGCGGCGGGCGGACCCTGGTCCGGGCCGAGGTGCCCGAGATCGAGATCGGCCGGTACGCCGTCGACCTGCGGTCGCTGTCGCACGGCACGGCGCGCTTCAGCCGCCGGTACGTGCGGCACGAGCCGATGCCGCCCCAGGTCGCCGAACGGGTCCGTGAAGCGGTCCGGGCCGCCTCGTAGTTGGCCTGACGCCCCACTCGACTCACTTGTGAGGAACGCTTTTTCCCGTGTCGGCGGGCGACCTCGGCCGTCCGCCGACACGGGACGGCTCCTGCGGATACGCTGAAGAACTGGTCAACAGGTGTGCGGAGCGCGGAAGTCGGGAAGGCCGCAAAGCAGGTGCGGCGGCAATGGGGGCGGCAGTGACGGACGGATTCGATTTCAGTCCAGGGGCCCAGGTGCCCCTGTCCGGTTCGGCGGGACAGACGGCTGCGACCCACGCCCTGGCCGCCGCCGCGTACCGGGACGACGAGGTGACCAAGATCCTGGAGGCCGACAACGAGTGGCACCAGTCGAAGGTGACCCCGCCGCGTCCCTGGGCGAGGATCTTCCGGCCCAGATTCGGCGAGGCCTTCTCCCGCGCGGTGATCGACCGCATGCTGGGCGCCGGGCGCAAACCGGTGATCCAGTCCTTCGGCATCGAGCCGCAGGTTGTCGTGGAGCACTGCCTGGCGGCCCACCGCATCCGCCGTGAACGGGACAACTGGCTCACGGCGGTGACGGTGCTGTGCGGGGTGCTCTTCCTGCCGGGCTTCCTGGTGTGGCTGCTGGTGTTCACGCTGCGCACCACCATGACCAGGCGCACGGACAAGCGCGCCGGTGCCCTGGCCACGACCCTGCTGGTCGCCGTGGGCGCGCTCGCGGTGCTCTTCCTGGTCCGCATGCCGTTCACGGGTTTCTGGGCGTGGTACGGACGCGCGGCCGTCGTCATGCCGGTCGTCGGCTGGTTCTGGGCCAAGCAGATCTGCGAACGCACCGCCCACGACCTGCGGGAGCGCTGGTCGGGCCTGCTGTCGGGCGGCGGTGTCGGCGCCAAGATCCCCGAGGCCGTGCCGGGCAGCCCCGGCGACGCGGCCGAGCAGGTGCGCAAGGAGCTGGCCCGGCTCGGTGCCGAGCAGCGGTCCAACTCGGTCTTCTACGCCGGCCCCAAGGGAATACTGGGCATGGGCACGCGGTGGGGCAGCTGGCAGCTGGCCGAGGAGCTGGTCTCCGCCGAGCCGGGCAAGGACTTCCACCCGTTCCGCAGCTGGGACGTCGTGGTCGCGATCCAGGGCGGGCTGGCCATGCTCGAACGCACCCCCATCAACACCGGCGGCTTCCCCAAGCCGTCGATCACGCACTGGATCGTCACGCCGATCGGCGAGAACGCCAAGGAGGTGACCCGGCCGAGCGGCACCGACGTCGACGTGTACACGGTCAAGACGCACGCCATACAGGACATCTGCAACAAGCAGCAGTTCGGCAGCGGGGACCGGCACTACCTCGGCGTGCAGTGGACGCTCTGGGACGGCCACCTGGTGATCACCATGCTGATCACCGTGACGGTGCTGCACGAGACGCTGCGCATCGAGGTCACCGGCCACGCCCTGGGGCCGGTCAACCCCCTGTTCAACGAGAAGCCCGCGGCCAAGGAGAAGGAGGTCGCCAAGGCGTTCCGGTTCTGGGAGACCCGCAAGGTGAAGCTGCCGCTGATCGACGCCGACGAGGTGGTACGGCTCGCCGCGCGCGCCCCGCTGACCTGGTACCCGCCGCTGCTGAACTGGCTGGGCGGCAGCCTGACGCTCCCCGAGCCGTTCGGTCTGCGGCACGCGTGGGCCGACCAGCCCTGGCGCCACCGCTTCATGGCGGACGACGCGCTGCGCGCGGCCACGCCCGTGCTGCGCGTGGTGCACGCGGCGGCGCTGAAGGTGCTCAAGGAGAACGGCGTGGACGTGGAGAAGTTCGGCTCCCGGTCCTCGGCGCTCAGCGGGGCGGTGCAAGACGTGTCGCCGCGGAAGGCCGACGCCTACGACGCGTAGGCCCGCGGCGAGCGGGGCGGCTGCGCGGGGGCACGCGAGGTGACGGTCCGCGGGGGTTCGCCCCGCGGACCCGCCGGCCTGGACGGCCTCGTCCTCGGTCGCCGGACGAGCCGGTCACCGGACGAGCCGGTCACCGGACGGACCGGTCGCCGGGCGGAGCCGGTCGCCGGGCGGGGCCGGTCACCGCCGGCCCGCCCGGCATCAGCCCGTCGGCCAGGCCTCCGCCAGCATCTTCCGCGTGTCGGCCAGCAGCTGCGGCAGCACCTTGGTGTGGCCGACCACCGGCATGAAGTTCGTGTCGCCGCCCCAGCGCGGGACGATGTGCTGGTGCAGGTGGGCCGCGATGCCCGCGCCGGCCACCGAGCCCTGGTTCATCCCGATGTTGAAGCCGTGGGCGCCGGAGGCGGTGCGCAGCGCCGTCATCGCCTGCTTGGTGAGCTCGGCGAGCTCGGCGGTCTCCCCCGCCGTGAGGTCGGTGTAGTCGGCGACGTGCCGGTACGGCACGGTCATCAGGTGACCGCCGTTGTACGGGTACAGGTTGAGCACCGCGTAGACCTGCTCACCGCGCCTGACGACCAGTCCGTCCTCGTCGGACTTGGCCGGGATCGAGCAGAAGGGACAGCCGTCGTCGGCCCCGGGGCCGGTCGGCTTGTTCTCGCCCTGGATGTAGGCCATCCGGTGGGGCGTCCACAGTCGCTGGAACGCGTCCTGCGTCCCCACTCCCAGCTGCTGCTCCGGCTCACTCGTCATGCAGTGCAGCATATGGCTTCGTTCGGGGGGTGCGGCAAAGGCCCCCGGGATCTGCCCGGGGGCCTTTGCGCGGCCCGGAACGCGGTGCGACGCGGCCGGGACACGCCGTGCGGTCAGACCTGTGTGCGCTCCTCGACGACCTTCGCGATCTTCGCGATGGCCTCCTCGAAGGGGATGCCGTTCTCCTGGGAGCCGTCGCGGTAGCGGAAGGAGACGGCGTTGTTCGCCATGTCCTCGTCGCCCGCGATGACCATGAAGGGCACCTTCTGCTTCTGGGCGTTGCGGATCTTCTTCTGCATGCGGTCGGAGGAGGAGTCGACCTCGACGCGCAGGCCCTTCTTCCTCGCGGCCGCCGCGAACCTCTCCAGGTACCCGACGTGCGCGTCGCCGATCGGGATGCCGATCGCCTGGACGGGCGCGAGCCACGCCGGGAAAGCGCCCGCGTAGTGCTCCAGCAGCACGGCGAAGAAGCGCTCGATGGAGCCGAACAGCGCGCGGTGGATCATGACCGGGCGCTGCTTGGAGCCGTCGGCGGCCGTGTACTCCAGGTCGAAGCGCTCCGGCAGGTTGAAGTCGAGCTGGATCGTCGACATCTGCCAGGTGCGGCCGATGGCGTCCTTGGCCTGCACGGAGATCTTCGGGCCGTAGAAGGCGGCGCCGCCCGGGTCGGGGACGAGCGGGAGGCCCTGCTTCTCGGCGACCTGGCGGAGGGTCTCCGTCGCCTCCTCCCAGGCCTCGTCGGAGCCGACGAACTTCTCCGGGTCCTTGGTGGACAGCTCCAGGTAGAAGTCGGTCAGGCCGTAGTCGCGCAGCAGGTTCAGGACGAAGGTGAGCGTCTTGTCGAGCTCCTCCGACATCTGCTCGCGGGTGCAGTAGATGTGCGCGTCGTCCTGGGTGAAGCCGCGCGCCCGGGTCAGACCGTGCACGACGCCCGACTTCTCGTACCGGTACACGGTCCCGAACTCGAACAGGCGCAGCGGCAGTTCGCGGTAGGACCGGCCGCGCGCGTCGAAGATCAGGTTGTGCATCGGGCAGTTCATGGGCTTGAGGTAGTAGTCCACGCCCTCGTCGAGCTGCATGGGCGGGTACATGCCGTCGGCGTACCAGTCCAGGTGGCCCGAGGTCTCGAAGAGCTTCCCCTTCGTGGCGTGCGGGGTGTAGACGAACTCGTAGCCCTCTTCCTCGTGGCGGCGCCGCGAGTAGTCCTCCATGACTCGGCGGACGATGCCGCCCTTGGGGTGGAAGACGGCGAGGCCGGAGCCGATCTGCTCCGGGATGGAGAACAGGTCCAGCTCGCTGCCCAGCTTGCGGTGGTCGCGCTTCTCGGCCTCGGCGAGGAAGTCCAGGTACTGCTTCAGCTCGTCCTTGGACGGCCACGCGGTGCCGTAGATGCGCTGGAGCATGGGGTTCTTCTCGCTGCCGCGCCAGTAGGCGGCCGCGTTGCGCATCAGCTTGAACGCCGGGATGAGCCGGGTGGAGGGCAGGTGGGGACCGCGGCACAGGTCCTTCCAGCACAGCTCGCCGGTCCTGGGGTCCAGGTTGTCGTAGATCGTCAGCTCGCCGGCGCCGACCTCGACGTCCGCGCCGTCGTCGCTGGAGGCGGAGCCCTTGAGGCCGATCAGCTCCAGCTTGTACGGCTCGTCGGCCAGCTCCTCGCGGGCGGCCTCGTCCGTCACCACGCGGCGGGCGAACTTCTGCCCCCGCTTCTGGATCTCCTGCATCTTCTTCTCGATGGCCTTGAGATCCTCGGGCGTGAACGGCTTCTCGACGTCGAAGTCGTAGTAGAAGCCGTCCTTGACGGGCGGGCCGATGCCCAGCTTGGCCTCCGGGAACAGTTCCTGCACGGCCTGCGCCATGACGTGCGCGGTGGAGTGGCGCAGGATGTTCAGGCCGTCCTCGGAGGAGATCTCGACGCCTTCGACCTCGTCCCCGTCGGCGAGCTCGTACGCGAGGTCCTTGAGCTCGCCGCCCACGCGCGCGGCGACGACCGAGCGCTCGCCGGCGAAGAGCTCGGCGGCCGTAGTGCCCGTCGTCACCACGCGTTCTTCCCGCTCGGAATCGCGTTGGATGATCACACGGACGTCTGACACCGGTCTCTCCTGACTGAAGGTGGGGTCGCGGCGCCATACCGGAGCGCGCGCTGAGTAAGGATCGTACCGACCCGGGAGCGCCCACCGCGAAATCAGTCCCCGCGGCCGGTGCCCGGGGCCGGTCCTCGCGGCCGGTCCCCGCCGTCCGTGCCGCAGGCCTCCTCGAAGAAGCCGAGGTTCTCCTGCGGCGACTTCATCAGCCGGTCCCGCTCGGCGTCGTCGACCTGCACGGGCACGACCTCCCGGGCGCCGGTCAGGCGCCGGAAGCCGCCCCGGCTCTCCAGCCGCCCCCGCACCCGCACCGGCAGCCCCACGAGGTGCGCGTGCCCCGCGATGCGGTACGCCTCCTCGTCCAGCGTGGCCCTCACGTGCGGGACCTCGGCCCCGGCGAGCACCCGCAGCCGCACGGTGCCCTCCCCGCGCGGCCCCGGCCTGCGCATGCGGACGACCACGCCCGTGATCCGCACGGGCACGGAGGGCTCCGCGCGCCGGTAGCGGACGCCGGCCTCGCGCAGCACGGGCAGGTCGCCCGGCGAGAACCCGACGGGCTCGGCGCCGGCCGCGCAGCCCTCGGGGACTCCTGCCGCCGGGGCCCACCCGACGGCGACGCGCGCGCCCTCGGTGCCCCGGACGAGGGCGACGATCGCCTCGGTGAGCTCGTGGCTGACGCCCGCCCGGACGGCCCCGTCGAAGGCGTCCATGCCGCCGGTGGCCCGCCGGTAGTCGATGGCCTCGCGGGCGGCGTACAGGGCCTGGTGGAGGCGTACGGCCAGCGGGCGGCCGGTCGCGACCGGCACGAACGCGGTCAGGCAGCGTCCGCCGGGGGCGGGGCCGACCAGGACGTCCTCCAGGGACGCGGCGGCACCGCGCCGGTGCCGGGCGCCGTGGTAGCCGGCCCGCGCGCGGGTGGCGAGCGCGCCGGCGAGCAGCATCCCGCGGGCGGCGGCGCGCAGCTGCTCCTGCGCGGTCCAGGACACGGCGCCCGCGGGTCCGGCCGGCCCGTCGCGCCACCAGCGGATCTCGTCGCTGGGCACGGCCAGGGACAGGAGCACCTCGCGCGCGCAGGGGGCGTCGCTGCGGGACAGCGCGAGCAGGGCCTCGCCGAGCAGATCGTCGCTGTCGGGGAAGGCGCGGCTCTCGGGCACCAGCAGGCTCGTGCCGCCGCCGCCCGGCCCGGGCGGGGTCCAGCGGCCGTAGCGTCCGGGGGCGCCGCCGCGCCGCCGCCAGCCGTGTCCGAGCAGCAGGGCGCCGAGCACGGCCGGGTCGACCTCGCCGGGCCCGGGCGGCCGGATGTCCCGGCCGGCGTCGGCGGGGTGGGTCCGCACGGGCCGCAGGCGCTCCTCGGTCGGGCGGTGCGTCACGGTTTCCCTCCCGTCCCGACCCGCGTCATGATCTCGCACAGCGCCCGGTCGTCGAAGATGCCCGAGGTCGGTATCCGCACGGTGGTGCGCCGCCGGCCCGTGACCGGGTGCCCGGCGAGGTTGGTCCAGTAGCAGCAGTGCCTGAGGCCGAGCCGGTCGTGGCCGGCGCGCAGCCAGTCGTCCCGCGAGCGCGGCACCAGCATCACGACGAGGATCTTGTGCACCGAGACCGGGGTGCGGGCGAGTTTCACCAGGTGGTCGTTGTCGAGCGTGAAGGAGAAGGAGCGGCCCGGCGGGTCCGGCGGGACCTGGTAGGTCGCCTTGAGCTGCACCTTGATCGTGACCTCGTCGTCCACGGTGTGCCCGGGTGCGCTGTGGCTGACGTGCCAGTCGATGCCGTTGTCGGGGAAGGGCTGGGACAGCGAGCAGCCCGCGGCCGCGGCGACGGCGTGCAGATAGCCGACCTGCAGGGTCTCCATGCAGGCGGTGGTGGCGAGAGAGCCGCGGGAGGGAGCCGTGCGCTCGGGCAGCAGCCCGCCCCGTTCGGGCTGCGCGATGGCCATGGCCGAACAGCCTTCCAGAACAAGTGAATCCCCGCTGTGGATCGCTGAACTGCGGCGACCCGTACTCCTGTTGTCTCCTTCCGGCGTACGGCGCAAACAGCCCGGGTATCACCGAATCGGGCAGCGGACGGGGCGTCGACTGCCGACGGTGACCGAGAGGTTGTGTGGGTATGACGTGCTGGTACGAAGGGCCGCTGGCCGCTTTCGACACGGAGACCACGGGCGTGGACGTCGAGACCGACCGGATCGTGTCGGCCGCCGTCGTCGTCCAGGACGCCCCGGGCATCCGGCCGCGGGTCAACCGCTGGCTGGTGAACCCGGGGGTGCCGGTGCCGGCCACGGCGACGGAGGTGCACGGACTGACGGAGGACCACCTGCAGCGCAACGGCCGCTGGCCGGCGCCGGTGATGTACGAGATAGCGGAGGCGCTGGCCGAGCAGGCCCACGTCGGCCGGCCGGTCGTCGTGATGAACGCCCCGTTCGATCTGACGCTGCTGGACAGGGAATTACGGCGGCACCGCGCCTCGTCGCTGAGCCGCTGGTTCGAGTCGGCGCCGCTGCGCGTGCTGGACCCGCGGGTCCTCGACAAGCACCTGGACCGCTACCGCAAGGGCCGCCGCACGCTGACCGACCTGTGCGCGCACTACGGCGTCGCCCTGGACGGCGCGCACGACGCGGCCGCCGACGCCGTGGCGGCGCTGGAGGTCACCCGGGCGGTGGGGCGCCGCTTCGCGTCCCGGCTGGAGCACCTCTCCCCCGGCGAGCTGCACACCCTGCAGGCGGTGTGGCACGCGGCGCAGGCCCGGGGGCTGCAGGCCTGGTTCGCGCGCAGTGGCACGGAGGAGGCGGTGGACCCCGCCTGGCCGCTGCGCCCGGATGTGCCGGCGGCGGCGTGAGCACGCCGGGAGAGCGGTCCGCCGGCGGCGGACCGGCCCGGAGGAGGTGCGGGTGACGTGGACCCGCCGTGCGCGGCGCGGCCGCGCGGACACGACGACGGCGGCCCGGCCTGCGCGTTGTGCAGGCCGGGCCGCCGTCGTCAGCGTGGGCGATACTGGGATCGAACCAGTGACCTCTTCGGTGTGAACGAAGCGCTCTCCCGCTGAGCTAATCGCCCGGGAACGCAGTGAACAATACAGGTCCCGGTGCGCTTCCTTCAAACCGCTTGCAGGTGGGCCGCCAGCCCGCGCCGCCCCGCCCGCATCATCAGCGCGTGGTTGGCCCGGAAGAGGGGCCGCCCGGGCACGGCGAGCCGCCGCAGCAGCGGCTTGCGGACGTCGACCTCCTGGTCGTAGCGGGCGAGGCTGCCGGACCCCCGCGGTGTGACCGTCCAGCGCGCCCAGCCGTCGATGTCACCGGACAGGGCGACCTCCAGCACCCCCGCCGCCGGGTCCCTGCGCCGCTCCCGCATCGTCGAGGTCAGGTCGAACGGGAGGACGGAGCGGATCCGGATCGTCCCGCTCGTCCCGCCGAGCCGGGTGACCTCCCGCACCTGCGGCCACCAGCGGGGATAGTCCTCGATCCGTTGCAGCGCCCGGCACACGGCCGGGGCGGGCGCGGGCAGGGCCCACAGACTGCGGAATCGGTAGTGGTTCCAGTCCATGTGCGGAGTCTGCCCGGCCCGCCCCCGTGTCCATCCGGCTACGGCATCCGGTCGCCCAGCAGTGCCAGGTTCTCGATGGCGGCGAGGCCGTACAGCGAGGTGTCGTTGGTGGAGACCCACGGCGCCTCGCTGCCCGGCACCAGCGTGAGCGGACCGCTGAGCCTCTCCGTCCTCCAGGGGGCGGACTCCTTGTAGCCGTCGGAGTCGTAGAACTTCTCCCAGGCGCGCTCGGCCAGCTTCTCGTCGCCGGTCCGGACGGCGGCGTACGCGTCCAGGCGCGAGTGGCCCTGGAAGAGGAGCAGGGAGCCGAAGTCGCTGCCGTAGCGGGCCGCCTGCTCGGCCTTGGTGGCGTTGAAGTAGCGGCAGTAGTCGAGGTACGCCTCCTCGAACCCCGGCATGTCGACGAGGTCGATCAGCTCGGCGCACAGCTCGTTGAGGCCGAAGACGGCCGACAGGTGCGAGACCTCCACCTCGGGCTCGTCCGCGACGGCGAACCTCCCGGTGTCCAGGTCGTACAGGCCGCTGCCCTGGACGAAGCCGTTGGGCTGGGCGGCGATGGTCTCCATCGTGGACAGCACGCGCGCGTGCCTTCTCCCACTTGGGTCCCCTGCGCTCCCACTCGGTCAGCCACGCCGACACCAGGCCGCTCCAGTCCGTGCCGAAGCCGATCGACAGGGCGTGCCGGTCGGGCGTGTACGGCTCGGTGCGGATCTTGCGGATCGGGTCGAGGACGAGGAACGTCTCGTCGGAGTCGACGTTGGCGTGCATGAGGTCGCCGACGCGTTCGTCGGCGGTGAGGAAGTAGTAGCAGCGGCGGTAGGTGGTGTTGGCGATGCGCTGCTGCTTGGCGCTGTCGGCCCAGTGCTGCACGCCGTGCCGGGTGCCGAGGCCGGCCCACTCGCCCAGGTGGTAGACGTCGACCTCGCCGGTGTGCCGGGTCATGGCCTCGGCGAAGCGGAAGATGTCCGCGCGGCCGCTTCTGAGGTACGCGTACCAGAGCCACAGGTCCGGCGACAGCTCGGAGTTGTCCCAGGCGTAGCCGCCGACGTCGTAGCACCACTGGTGCCGGACGGTGTCGTAGGTGTGCATGATGTCGCCGTAGTCCCAGAAGCCGTACCACCGGCGCGTCTCCACCTGGTCCTTGTAGTAGGCGAAGAGGAAGTCGAGGTGGTCCTCGATCCTCGCCTTGGCCGGGGTGGAACGGTCCGGTTCGCGGAACAGGCCCTTGCCGAAGACACCCGCCTCGATCAGCTGCTTCGGCGGGGCGGCGAGCTGCGGGAGCACGCGGACGGCCGCCACCTGCCCGGCGAGCGTCCCGGCGCTCGGGGTGGTGGCGTTGGCCCAGAAGAGCAGTTCGCAGGTGCGGGCGATGCCGTACGGGGTGCCGAACTCCGGCTCGTAGTCCTCGTAGGTGATGTCGAGGCCTTCGAGCTGCTCGGGGAAGGTGTCCTGGCCGAGCCCGTCGTGGTAGAAGCGCAGGTCCATGGGCTGTGCCTCGGGGGACCAGAGCCAGAGGGTGACCTCGGCCTCGTCGGTGTGGGCGCCCCGGATGTCGAGCTGGGCGGGGAACTTCTCCCAGAAGTCGCGCAGGCCGAAGGAGAGGCCGCCGCTCGCCCCGCCGACGTAGCCGAAGCCGGAGGCGCGCCGGCCGCCGCCCGCGGCGATCCAGCCGTGGCCCTTCTTGGTGCGCTTGCGCAGCGTGAAGCCGTCGGCGGAGAGCTGGGAGAGGGTGTGGTCGCCCCACTCGGGGATGTACGCGAGGCGGGTGGTGACCCGCTGGTCCCAGGTGGCCGGGTCGGGCAGCTTCCTGCCCTCGTACTGCGCCGCCTGCACGGCCGCGCCCGGGTCGCGGCGCAGTCCGGTGACGCCCTTGACGGCCTCGCGCAGCAGGCCGGTGCCCTCGCCGCCGATGCGGATGTGCCGGTCGTAGGACGCGTCGCGCATCGGCACGGTGAAGCGGACGCCGAGGCCGCGGACGAAGTCGCCGCTCGCCTTCCCGGGCTCCTGGGTGCCGTCGTAGGTGACGGTGTGCACCATGCGGAAGGAGTCGGCGCCCGCGTAGAAGTACAGGCGGACCGAGAACGGCAGCCGGCTCCGGCCGCCCCTGCGGTGTCTGCCGTCGATGCGGACGACCGCGCGGACCGGGCCCTCCTGCTCGACCTCGACCTTCGAGACGGCGCCGTCGAAGCGCTCGGTCCGCACCGTGGTCTGGTCGCCGTCCTCGGACTCCGGCTGGCGCAGCAGGACGAGCCGGCCGTTCCTGGCGATCTCGGTGGAGCCCCGGGTGACGGACTCGACGATCGTGGTGCCGGACGTGCCGATCCTCGCGGTGATGACGCCGGTCGAGACGTCGATGGTGCCGCCGTTCCTGCCGACGGTGACCTTCTTCTCCGGCGCGGCCGGGGACCCGCTGGTCAGCGTCAGCCTGCCGGAGCCGGAGGCGACCGCGTGCGCGGTCCACTTGAGCGAGCCGTCCGGCCAGTACGCGATCGGCCAGGACTGCACGGGTACGGCCTTGCCGTCCGCGTCCGTCAGCGCGAACGTCCGGTCCTCCCGGTGGGCGCCCTTGGGCCAGGGGACGCCGACGGTGGAGCCGGGGGCGGCGCCGAGACCGCCGTCCTCCAGCCAGTCGAGGGTCACCGGGCCGGCGCCGGCGGGCTCGGCGCCGGGCGCGGCCCCGGCGGCCCGCGCCCCCGGTACCCGGGTGGACCGGGCGGCGGCTCCGGCGACGGCGGCTGCCTTGAGGAGGGACCTGCGGGGGATGGGAGACATCGGGAACCAGCCTTTCCTTTCGGTACGGGAAGTTTCCAGTCAGGGACATGACAGGAAGGGGCGCGGCGCCCGGGACGCCGGCCGGGTCCGGGGGCACCGCCCGTCAGTGGTGCCGGTGACGCTCCTCCACGGCGACGGCCGCCGCCGCGACGGCCCCGAGCACCGGAACCGCCAGCGGCGCGACGAACCAGGCGGACAGGGCGACCACGGCCAGCCCGCCGACCAGCAGGAAGGACCCGGCCGGGTCGAGCACGGTCCGGCGTCCCGCCTCGGCGAGCAGTGCGCGCCAGCGGGCGCCCGGCGTCCAGGCGGCCGCCGCGCGCAGTCCGGCCACCACCAGCCCGATCAGCGCGAACAGCCCGACCGCCCCGGCCGGCGGCCCGCCCGGGATGCCGGCGCGCGCGGCCTGCACGTCGGCCCAGACCACGGCCGCCGCCGCCCACCCGGCGAGCCCGGCGAGCCATCCGCCGCGCACGGCCGCACGGAAGTCGGCCGCGAACTCCCGCCGGCCGCCGCCCTCGTGCGCGATGCGGCGGCGCAGGTGCCGGGCGCCGGCGGCGAAGGCGGCCGGGTAGGTGACCACGCCGAGGCAGGCCACCGCGATCCAGACGCCGGTGAGCAGGCACTCGGCGAACAGGGCGAACCGCTCGGCCGGGACGGACTCGCCTCGCGGGGCGCCTGCGCGCACGCGTGCCGGGGCCATGCCGCGTCAGCCCTTCAGACCCGAGGTCGCCATGCCGTCGATCAGGTAGCGCTGGAAGGCGAGGAAGAACAGCAGGACCGGCAGCAGCGCGATCAGCGACATGGCGATCAGCCCGCCGTAGTTGGCGGCGACGCCGTCGGAGTCGCGGAACATCATCATCCCGAGGGAGACGGTGTACTTGCCGGGCTCGTTGAGGTAGATCAGCGGGCCCATGAAGTCGTTCCAGGCGTTGATGAAGGTGAAGATCGCGCTGGTGATGAGCGCGGGCCGGCACAGCGGCAGCACGATCGACCAGTAGATCCGCAGGTGCCCGCAGCCGTCGAGCCGCGCGGCCTCGTCCAGTTCCCTGGGCAGGTTCCGCATGAACTGCACCATGAGGAAGACGAAGAACGCCTCCGTGGCCAGGTACTTGCCGAGCAGCAACGGCACGTAGGTGTTGATCAGCTCCATCTTCTGGAACATCACGTACTGCGGGACGAGCAGCACGTGGTACGGCAGCAGCAGAGTGCCGATCATCAGCGAGAACATCAGGTTCCGCCCGGCGAACCTGACCTTCGCGAAGGCGTACGCGGTCAGCGAGCAGGAGACCAGGATGCCGGCGACCGAACCGAGCGAGTAGATCAGGGAATTCTGGAAGAAGGTCCGGATCGGGATGTCGGCGATGCCGTCGGCCAGACCCCGGAAGTTGTCCAGGACGGGCTCGGAGGGGAACAGGTCCAGGCTGTTGACGATGTCCTTGCCGGGCTTGAACGAGGCGCCGACGAGCCAGACCACCGGATACAGCACGACCGCGAGGACCAGCAGGGAGCCGAGGTGCCAGGCGAGCGAGCCGGCGCGCCCGCGGCCGGAACCGGCCGGCCTGCCGGCGGCGGGGGCGGGCGCGGGTCCCCCCTGCCCGGGCGGGGCCGGGAGGCCGGGGGAGCTCATCGGGCGTCCTCCTCGTAGTGCACCCATTTCCGCTGCGACCAGAAGAGGACGGCCGTGACCAGGGCGACGGCGAGCAGCAGCATCCAGGCCATCGCGGAGGCGAAGCCCATCTGCGCGTTCTTGAAGCCCTGCTGGTACAGGTAGCAGGTGTAGACGAGCGTGGCGTCGGCCGGACCGCAGTACGTGTTGGAGACGACGTACGCCGAGCCGAAGATCTGGAAGGAGTGGATGGTCTCCAGCAGGACGTTGAAGAACAGCACCGGGGAGATCATCGGGAGCGTGATGCTCCAGAACCTGCGGAAGGGGCCGGCGCCGTCCATCTCGGCCGCCTCGTACAGCTCCCTCGGCACCTGCTTGAGCCCGGCCAGGAAGATGACCATGGGCGCACCGAACTGCCAGACGGTCAGCGCGACCAGGCAGTACAGGATCCAGTCCGGGTCGCCGACCCAGCCGCCGGTGCGGACGCCCAGGAGCGCCGTCGCGCGGTCCACGACGGCGCCGTCGGAGAAGACCGAACGCCACACGAAGGCGACCGAGACGCTCGCGCCGATGAGCGAGGGGGCGTAGAACGCGGCCCGGTAGAAGGCCTGTCCGCGCCGGCTCTGCGCGAGCAGCAGGGCGACCCCGAGGGCCAGCAGCAGTTTCAGCGGGGTGCCGACGACGACGTACTCCGCCGTCACCCCGACCGACTTCCGCCAGCGCGGATCGTCGAACATCCGGGTGAAGTTGTCGAGGCCGATCCACTTCGGCGTACCGAAGAGGTCGTAGTCGGTGAAGGCGAAGTACAGGGAGGCCGCCATCGGGCCCGCGGTCAGCAGCAGGAAGCCCGCGATCCACGGGGACACGAAGAGGTAGCCGACGAGGTTCTCCCGGCGGCCCCGCCGCCGGACGGCGGGAGCGGGCGGGCCCGCCGCGCGGGTGGCGGGCGAGGAGTCCTTGACGAGCGTCACTGTGGTTCCCATCAGGCTCGGAAAGCGGCCTCGGACTCGTCGAAGAACTGCTTCACCGCGTCGGCGACCTTCGTCTTGCCCAGGCTCATGTCGCCGGCGATGCGCAGGAAGGCGGCCTCGGCGGTGTCGGCGCCGGACGGGTGCGGGGTGATCGTGCCCAGGACGCCCGCCTTCGCGGTGTCCTCCTCGTACCGGGCGATCTCCTTGTCGACCTCGCCGCTCGGCTCGTACGCCTCGTACTGCCCGGTGCTGGCGAGGACGCCGCGGTCGTAGCCCATGATCCTGCCGACCTCGGGGTCGTGGACCATGAAGTCGATGAACCGGGCGACCTCCCCGGGGTGCTCCGTGCGCGCGGAGGCGCTCAGCATCAGGGAGGCGAGGTACTGGCCGGTGTTCTTGCCGTCCGTGGTGGGGACGGGCGCGAGGCCGTACTCGCTGTCGCCCTCCGCGGTGTAGCGAACGGTGAAGTTGTCCCAGGTGAACTCCGACGCCCCGTGCCTGGCCGTGACCGAGGACTTGGGCCGGTCCTGCGCGACGACCTCGGGATCGGTGATGATGCCGGCCCTGACGCGGCTGTAGCCGTCCTGCCACCACTCCGTCAGATCGGCCCGGTCGAAACCGAGTCCGTCCTTGGTGAAGAACGCCTTGCCGTTCTGGCGCAGGTACAGGTCGTACAAGTACATGATGCCGAAGTAGCCCGTGTCCCCGGGGACCTGGGTCCTGTCGTGGACGGTCTTGAGGGCCTTGAAGTAGTCGTCCCAGGTCCAGCCGTTCTCCGGCCGGACGCCCGCCTTCTCGAAGACCTTCTTGTCGATGACCAGCGCCATGGTGTTGGAGCCGACCGGGATGCCGAGCTGCTTGCCGTCGACCTCGCCGACCGAGGTGACGCCCGCGCGGAAGCCGTCCAGGCTCAGACGGCCCGCTTCCACCTGGGACTTGAGGTCGAGGAGGATGCCGCGCTTGTCGTACTTCCGGAGAAAACCGACGGCGTTCTGGAATACGTCCGGCGGATTTCCGCCCGCCGCCTGCGTCTGGAACTTCTCCCAGAAAGCGGCGTAGTCCTGGAAGTCCGTCCTGACCTTGATCTTCGGGTACTTCTTCTCAAAGAGCCGGATCGACTCGTTGATCCTCTTCGCGCGCTCGTCGGCGCCCCACCAGGAGTAACGGATCGTCACCGTCCCGTCGGCGGAGGTGCCGCCGTCGCCCCCGCACCCGGTCGTCGCGGCCAGCCCGAGCGTGGCCACCGAGGCCCCGGCCGCCTTCAGGATCGTGCGCCTCTCCACATTGCCGGTCCTCACAGTCGGGCCCTCCCCGCAGCATGCCACCGCTTATGAATCGTTTCAAGCAAGCGCTTGCTGGCACAAGCTACGGAGGGTCCGGGAGTGCGTCAATGATGCGGACAGGAATTTCTCGCGGGACGCTTCGGGGTGCCGGTCGAGCGAGGCCGTCCGAGCCGCCTGACGACGGGGGCGCCGCAGGTGAGGAGTTCGGGACCAAGGGGTGGGACGGGGGCCGGCCGGGTGGGCCGAGGGGCGGGTGGCCGGAAGTCGCCGGAGGGGTGAAGGAGGACCGGGGGTGTGAAAGTGGCCGGAGCCGGTCCTTCCGGGGCGGCCGGGCCGGGATGCCGGCCCGGGGTCCCGCCCTCCCCTGAGCACCCTGTTCGGCCCGGGGTCCGCACGGAGGAAATCGTCATGGAAGCGACAATGGGGCGAGGTCACCGAGGCGCCGGCGCATGATCGGCCGCGGCAGGGGCCGGCGCGGACCGGTGACGGCGGAAGTGCTCGGCGGCCCCGGAGGGAGTCCCGGCGAGCCGCCGCGGAGAAAATGGCGGTGAGTCACGGCGGAGGACCGCACGACCGGCCTCGCCGAGGGCTGCCGCATCCCTCGACGCGTCCCGCGCATGCGCGCGGAGGCGTCCGCCGCGGTCCGGGCACGCACGACGGCGGCCCATCCGCACTGTCGCGGATGGGCCGCCGTCTTCGGGTGGGCGATACTGGGTTCGAACCAGTGACCTCTTCGGTGTGAACGAAGCGCTCTCCCACTGAGCTAATCGCCCGGGCGCAGAAAGAACATTACCCCATGTCAGGGGGTGCCCGTGACCAGCGGCGACGCGGCACCCGAAGCCCCGCGGCGGATCACTGGTCCTCGATCTTCCAGGGCATGACGATCCCGAACTTCCAGACGTAGATCCCGAGAAGGACGGCCACGACGACCAGGCCGATCGACGTCAGGATGATGTTGCGGCGCCGCACCTTGGGGTCGAGGGCGCGCTGCGCCGCCTCGGTGACCTTGCGCTTGGTCCAGCGCAGCACCAGCTGGGCCCAGACGAACTCGGTCGCCCAGATCGCCATGCCCCCGAAGATCACGACCCAGCCCGGTCCGGGCAGCGGCAGCATGATGACGCCGGCCACCACGACCGCGAGCCCGATGACGAAGACGCCGACCTGCCAGCTCAGGTGCAGCACGCGGCGCGCCTTGACGAATTCCGGCGCCCGCGAGCCGAGCCCTCGGTGCTCGTCGTGCGCCTCTTCCGACCCGGTCCTGTCCGATGCCACGGCCACCTCACCCGGCCTGTTACTCCCCGTATTCATACGGCCAAACACTACCGGAGCGAATCCGGTCACCGGAAAGGCGGCACGGCGGGAACGATCTTTCGGCCGGATGAGTTACATAAACACACGCAAAACACTCAGAGGGGTTTACAACGACACCGTAGGTGGCATGTCGATTTCGCCGACGTGCGAATCCCCGAGCGCACACTGAGCGAAAGGCCCTGGCGCTTATGAACACCACGGTCAGCTGCGAGCTGCACCTGCGCCTCGTTGTGTCGAGCGAGTCCTCCCTGCCTGTCCCCGCAGGCCTGCGGTACGACACGGCCGACCCCTACGCCGTGCACGCCACCTTCCACACCGGAGCCGAGGAGACCGTCGAGTGGGTGTTCGCCCGCGACCTCCTCGCCGAAGGGCTTCACCGCCCCACGGGCACCGGCGACGTCCGCGTCTGGCCGTCGCGCAGCCATGGTCAGGGCGTCGTCTGCATCGCCCTGAGCTCTCCGGAGGGCGAGGCCCTGCTCGAGGCCCCCGCACGGGCCCTTGAGACCTTCCTGAAGCGGACCGACGCCGCCGTGCCTCCCGGCACGGAGCACCGGCATTTCGATCTCGATCAGGAGCTCTCGCACATCCTGGCGGAAAGCTAGGTCAAGGCCCCACGAAGCCGCCCGGCGCCGTCGACTCGGGGAGACGGCTCGGGCCAGGACAACCGCATACGGTTCGCACCGGCGTCATGTCGCTCCGCACATGGCGCCGGTCCGCGTGTGCCGGATCCGCCCGGCGAGCGCGCAGGTGCCGGATCCATCCGGCGAGCGCGCGGATACCGGATCCGCCTGGCGAGCGCGCGGATGCCGGATCCGCCTGGCGAGCGCGCGGATGCGGCACCGGTTCGGGCGGGCGCAGACGCGGCCGGCGCCGGCAGGCCGGGGAAGTCCCGCGCTCACCGCGCCGCCCCCGGACGCCTCCCGCCCCTTCACGCCGTACGGGAACCGCGGCGGGCCGCGGGGCGTTGTATTCGAAGCCGTGTGCGGGGAGAAGGCGGTGCGGGGCCGGCGTGAGCCGTTACCATCGGCCAGCATCGGCGGGCGCCCGCCCGACCCCCAGGCCAGGGAGCGAATCGTGCTGATCACCCACGACACCCGGTGCGCGCTCGACACCGTGGTGGATCTGGTGAACACCGCGCCGGAGGACGACGCGACGCCGGACGGACTGCCGGACGTCGCGGCTCTCGACGACTTCGTACGCAGGCACCAGATCAGCGATGTCGGTGTGCTCTCCGAATTCGACCTCTCGGCGGTGCGCAAGGTGCGCGGGCGGTTCGACGCGGTCTTCGCGGCGCCCGACGCCCGGTCCGCCGCCGGGCTGATCAACGAGCTGGTCGCCGCCGCGGGCACCACGCCCCGGCTCACGGACCACGACGGCTACGACTGGCACATGCACTACTTCGCCCCCGGCGCCTCCGTCGCCGACCACCTGGCCGCCGACTGCGGGATGGCGCTGGCCTTCTTCGTGGTCGCCGGGGAGCAGGAGCGGCTGCGGCGCTGTGAGGCCCCCGACTGCCGGCGGGCCTTCGTCGACCTCTCCCGCAACCGTTCGCGGCGGTACTGCGACAGCCGCACCTGCGGCAACCGCCTGCACGTCGCCGCGTACCGGGCGCGGCGCAAGGAGGCGGCCGGCTGACCCGGGCCGGGGCGCGCGGCGGCGGCCCGGCGGACACCGATGCCGACGCGCCCCGGCGGGTGGCGCCGGGGAGCGCGGGTACGGCTCACAGCAACAGCAGATCGTGCAACGCAGCCGTGAGCAGCAGACACCCGATCACCGCAAGGAAGATCATCAGCGGTGGCTGGGAAAGGGCGAAGAGGCAGCCGCGTGGCTCGTCCTGCTGCGGCGCGGTGTCACTCTGTCTCGTGTCCAGCATCTCGCGGCGATGATGGCGCATGGGCCGCGCGCGGCGCGATCAGCACCCGGGAAAGCACTAAGTGCGCCGGATTCCGAGGGCTCCGGTTCGGGTGGTGACCGTTTCCGCACGTCCGGGGACCCACTGTGTCGTTTCGGCCCCGCGCCGCGCCTCGTGCCGCGCGGGGCTTCCTTCATATGCCGTGCTTCTTGAGGATGGCCTCGATGTCGCTGAAGTCGTCCTCGCCGCGGCGCGCGGTCGCGGGCCGGGCTGCCGGGCCGGAGCCCTGGCCCAAGGAGGGCGCCGACGCCGCCGGGGCCACCCCCTCCGGCCGGGCCGCCCGGGCCGCCGCCCTGCGCTCCTTGCGGGTGCCACCGCGGCGGCGCTCCACGGTGCGGGTGGTCGCGAACAGCACCCAGGCCAGCCCGAGCAGGCCGAAGCCCGCCCAGGCCGTCGGGCTGAACGCGGTGTCGGCCAGCCAGTCGACGACACCGGTCAGCACCAGGCCGAGGGGCACGAGGGAGTAGGCGGCGATGCGGGCCGCCGTGAGGAAACGCCTGCGGTACGCGGTCACCGCCGCGATGCCCAGACCGGCCGCGGACACGGCGGAGCAGACTGTCTCGGCGATCATCCGGTCCTCCAGGCGGGCTCGGGTCGGACGGCGGGCGTGCCGCCCCCTCCATCGTGCACCTCGCCACCCCCGACCGGCCACGCTCCGGCCCGACCTCAGGGAGATCTCCGGGTCGGCTCCTCCGCAGGTGCCGGTGCCCGGCGCAGGCCCGGGACCGCCGTACGGTGCGAGGTCCGGTTGGGCCGCCGGAAGGGCGGGCTGGGAGACTGGGCGCATGAACGACTCCTCCCCCGTCCCCGCCGCCCCCGTCCTCGACGTCTGGTGCGAGCTCCAGTGCCCGGACTGCCGCAGCGCCCTGGACGACCTGCGGGCGCTGCGCGCCCGCTACGGCGACCGCCTGGAACTGCGGCTGCGGCACTTCCCGCTGGAGAAGCACCGGCACGCCTTCGCCGCCGCGCAGGCCGCCGAGGAGGCGTGGGAGCAGGGCCGGGGATGGCAGTACGTCGAGGCCGTGCTGGAGCGGGTGGAGGAACTGGACCGCGCGGGAGAGCCCTTCCTGGTCGAGGTCGCGCGGGAACTCGGTCTGGATGCCGAGGAGTTCGACACCGCGCTGATCGACGGCCGGCACATCCTGGTCGTGGACGCCGACCAGGCCGAGGGCCGGGCCATCGGCGTGACCGGCACCCCGACCTACGTCATCGGCGGTGAGCGCCTGGACGGCGGCAAGAGCCAGGAGGGCCTGCGCGAGCGCGTCGAGGAGATCGCCGACCGGCTGCTGGCCGAGCGGCGGGCCTGACACCGGCCCCCGGGCGTCCGCGCGGTCAGAGCAGCGGCTTGTACAGGAAGTACTGCGTCGTCTCGTAGCCGAGCGACGCGTAGAGCCGCTCGGCCGGGGTGTTGCCCGCGAAGACGTTGAGGCCGATGGTCCGCTTCCCCTCGGCCAGGGTCTGCGCCTCGGCCAGCAGCATCAGGGTGCGGCCGTGTCCCTTGCCCCGGTGGGCCGCGTGGGTCTCGACGTCGAAGACGAAGGCGCCGCCGTCGCGCACCGCCAGCCACAGAGTGCCCACGGGCGTCCCCTCGTGTTCGAGGACGCTGAGGAACATGCCCGGTGTGGTAAGGCCCTCGGGCAGCAGGGTGGCGTGGTCCCTGTCCGACTTGGCCCGCGCCTGCTCCTGCGGGACGCCGCGCTCGATCCAGTGCTGCGCGTAGTCCCGCCGGGCCTGGTCCAGCCACGGGCCGAACTCCGCCTCCGTCATGGGCCGCGCCAGGCTGCCCCCGGGCAGGACCGGCGGAACGTCGCCGAGCGTCTTCTCCATGGCGCGGTTGCGTACGGCGTAGCCGAGCGCCGTGGCGAGGCGCAGCGCCGCCTGTGCCCCGGCGGGGGCGGCCGCCTCGATGCGCCGGCAGCCCCAGCCGCGCGCCACCTCCTCGGCGGCGAGCGCGGCGACCGTGCCCCGGCCGCGCCGCCGGTCCGGTTCCTCGACGCGCAGGTCAAGGACACGGGCCACGGCGTCGCCGAAGACGGGATGGGTGGCGAGGTGTATCGCGCCCACGGGACGGCTGTTCACGCACACCCGGTAGCGGCGCGAGCGCGTCCCGTCGGCGTTCTGCTGAAGCGGCTCGGCCGGCCGCAGGGTCGTGGTCATCATGGGTGTTCTACCCGCTGTCGCGCCCCGGATCAGCCGGATGTCCGCGCGTTCACGGATCGAGGTCGTGCCCGGAGCGTTCGGCGAAGACGCGCATGGCCTTGGCGGTCACCGGCCCGGGGGCGTCCGGCAGCTCGCGTCCGTCGACGCGGTGCACGGCCTGCACGTCCCGCAGCGTGGACGTCAGGAAGATCTCCTCGGCGCGCTCCAGGACGTCCAGCGGGAGGTCCGTCTCCTCGGCGCCGGTCCACTCGAGGGTCAACGCGCGCGTGATGCCCGCCAGGCAGCCGGAGGCGAGCGGCGGGGTGTGGATCTCGCCGTCCAGGACGACGAAGACGTTGGACCCGGTGCCCTCGCACAGGTGGCCGGCCGTGTTGCCGAACAGCGCCTCGGACGCGCCCTGTTCGTGGGCGCGGGCGAGGGCGACGACGTTCTCGGCGTAGGAGGTCGTCTTCAGGCCGGTGAGCGCGCCGCGCTCGTTGCGGGTCCAGGGGACCGTGACGACGGCGGTGGAGTCGGGGCGGCGGGTGGTCTCGCCGAGGGCGACCACGAGGGTGGGGCCGTGCTCGCCGCGGTCGGAGCCGAGGGGGCCGTGCCCGCCGGTGTACGTGATCCGCAGCCGGCCGAGCGGCATCGGATTGGCCGCCAGGACGGCGGCGCAGGCGCGGCGGACCTCGTCGAGGTCGGGGGCGGGCAGGCCGAGGCCGCGTGCGGAGCGGGTCAGCCGGTCGAGGTGCCGGGTGAGGGCGAACGGCCGGCCCTCCACCGCCTTCACCGTCTCGAAGACGCCGTCGCCCACGGTCAGGCCGTGGTCGAAGACGGAGACACGGGCGGACTCGGTGTCCTGCAGTCCGCCGTCGAGCCAGATCTTCACCTCAGGGTCCCTTCACTCACCTCGTACGTCCCCGACGCTACCGCGAGCAGCCGGGACGCCTTCAGCTCGGTCTCGCGCCACTCCCCCTCGGGGTCCGACCCCCAGGTGATCCCCGCGCCCGTGCCGAAGCGCAGCACGCCCTCGGCGCGGTCGATCCAGAAGGTGCGGATGCCCACGGCCAGCTCGCCCGTGCCCCGGTCGGCGTCGACCCATCCGATGCCGCCGCAGTACGGTCCCCGGGGCGCGGTCTCCAGCGCGTCGATGATCCGCAGGGCGCTCGGCTTGGGCGCCCCGGTGACGGAGCCGGGCGGGAAGGCGGCGCCGAGCAGTTCCGTCCAGCCGGCCCCGGCCCGCAGCTCCCCGCGCACCGTCGACACGAGGTGGACCAGTCCCGGGTGCTTCTCCACCGCGCACAGGTCGGGCACGGTCACACTGCCGGTCTCGCACACCCGCCCCATGTCGTTGCGGACCAGGTCCACGATCATGACGTTCTCCGCGTAGTCCTTCTCCAGCAGGTCCTCGGGGGTGCGTCCGGTGCCCTTGATCGGCCCGGACTCCACGAGGCGCCCGTCGCGCCGCAGGAACAGCTCGGGCGAGGCGGTGGCGATCTCCACCCCGCGCCCCGGCAGGCGAATCGTTCCTGCATAGGGTGCCGGGTTGCCGCGGGCCAGCAGCGCGGTCAGGGCGTCCACATCGGCGCCGGGCGCGACCGGCGCGGACAGCACGCGGCAGAGGTTCGCCTGGTACACCTCGCCCGCCGCGATGTGCTCGCGGATCCGCCGCACGGCCGCCGTGTACGCGGCGCGGTCGAGGGAGGACGTCCAGTCGCCGGCGGCCGGTCCCCGCCAGGCGCCCGGCACCGGGGCGGGTACCGGCTCCCTGCGCACGTCGCGGAAGCGGGCGCAGGTCAGACGGCCCTCGAAGTCCGCGCACACCGCCCAGAAACCGCTGGAGTCCAGGGCGGCGGGGTCGTCGGTGACGTCGAGGAGCCCGGTCGCGACGCGGTCGCCGAAGCGGGCGAGAGGAGGGAGGTCCAGCACGCGGTCGAGTCTATGGCGGGTGCCGCGCGCGTGACCGGGCCATGTCCTTCCCCGGGCCCCCGGCGGGCCTCTGAGCAGGCGCAGCGCAGCACGCTGCACAAACGCGTTTTTGTGCTGGCCCCGGAATCCGCTAGAGTTCAACACGTCGCCGGGCCGCGAGAGCGGAACGAAACGACAGGCGGACGTAGCTCAGTTGGTAGAGCGCAACCTTGCCAAGGTTGAGGTCGCGAGTTCGAGCCTCGTCGTCCGCTCGAAGGAAGAAGGGGATCTCCGGGTCCTCTACACTCCTGGTGGAGTGGCCGAGAGGCGAGGCAACGGCCTGCAAAGCCGTCTACACGGGTTCAAATCCCGTCTCCACCTCCAAGGACGATTAGCTCAGCGGGAGAGCGCTTCCCTGACACGGAAGAGGTCACTGGTTCAATCCCAGTATCGTCCACTGGATCTTCGGATCCCCGCGCGATTAGCTCAGCGGGAGAGCGCTTCCCTGACACGGAAGAGGTCACTGGTTCAATCCCAGTATCGCGCACGCACCGCCCACGGCCCGCGGGTCGTGGCCCCGAGGACGATTAGCTCAGCGGGAGAGCGCTTCCCTGACACGGAAGAGGTCACTGGTTCAATCCCAGTATCGTCCACGTCACACCGGAGCCCCCGGCCGTAGCAGACGGCGCGGGGGCTTCGTCGTGTCCGCCCGGTGCTCAGGACGAGAAGAGCATGTGCCCGAAGCTCTTGTGGCGGTGGTGCCCGTGGTGGCCGTGCGGGGCGCCCCAGGCGGGGGCCGGCGGGGCCGGGTAGGCCTGCGGGGCGGGCGGGGGCGGCGGGGCCGGCTGGGACCACTGGGCCTCCAGGCGGGTCAGCGCCTCCAGCTCCCCGTAGTCGAGGAAGATCCCCCGGCAGTTGCTGCACTGTTCGATCTGGACGCCGTTGCGGTTGTACGCGTGCATCGGGGCACGGCACTTCGGACACTGCATGGTCGGCTCAACTCCTCGCCGGTCGGTCCTGCTTCACGTATCGCCAGGACAGACTCTGCCCCGCCGCGGTCGGTTGCACCCTACTTCGCGGCCCGGTGCGCCGACCGCGCCGGCCCGGCGGCCATCCGCCCGCAGGCGTCGACCACGCACCGCTCGACCTCGTCCAGGGGGCGGCCGGCCGTGACGGCCTTGGCGATCGCCCGGGCGGCGGTCTGCACGGTGAGGGCCCGGGCGGGGACGTCGAGGGCGGGCCAGGGGTCGCCGTCCGCGGGAACGGCCGGGCCGCCCGCCGCGCGGTAGGCGGCGAGGAAGCGGGTCCACTCCCCGGGCGGGAGCAGTCCGCAGGCGTACCAGGCCGCCGGACGGGCCAGGTCCCAGGCCGGGACACCGGCGCCGAGGTCGTCCACGTCGATCAGCAGCCAGGGGCCGTCGGGGGCGGGGTGGCGCACGAGCTGGCCGAGGTGGAGGTCGCCGTGGCACAGGGTGGTGGTGTCCGGCATGGGGGCCTCGGCGCGGGCCCAGGCGGGGAGGGTCCGCCAGGCACGCAGGACGGAGCCGGCCGCCGGGTGCGCGCCGGCGGCGCGGAGGCGGGCGACGGCACGGGCCGCCTTCGCGGGTCCGCGCATCGGGGGCAGTCCCGTGGGGGCGGGGGTGCGGTGGAGCCGGGCGAGGAGGACGGCGGCGGCCTCCCAGGGGGCCGCGTCGGGATCGTCCGGGTCGACGGGGGTGCCGTACGGCCAGAAGGTCACGAGCCGTCCGTGCAGGGCGGCCGGCGCCGGGCCCAGCGGGGGCAGGAGGACGTCGGGTGAGGCGGCGGCGACGGCGAGGCGCCGGGCGAGTTCCGCGGGGTCGGTGTCCGGGGCGTGGGCCTTCGCGACGGTGTCCGCGTGGCGGACGACCGTGCCGTCGGGGCGGTCGGCGAGGACCGCCGCGCCGCAGGGGCAGGGCGGGGTGCGGGAGTGGGCCGCCTCCCTGACTCGGGCGGTCAGCTCGGGGAGGAGACGGGGTTCGGTCATGGGGTTCCCTGCGGTGTGGAGGGGTGCGTGGGTGAGGGTACGCGGCCTTCGCCGGGGGGGCGCGCGACCGTGGCGGGCGCCAGCGCGCCCGCAGCGGGACGGGACAACGGGCGCACCCGCGATCGTCCGCGCGCGCAAGGGGCGCGCCGGAAGTGTCCGACCGCGGCGGTGGGCGCTTCGGCGCCGGCCGGCCGGTGGAAGGGCCCAGCGTGCCGTCCAGGCCCGGGCCCGGGCCCCGGCCGCTGCCGGCAGGCACCGCGCGCCTCGTCGGACCCGCGCAGGCCGCCGCGGGCAACAGCAATGCCGGCGCAGCTCCCCAGCTGCGCCGGCATCTGTGCCGTCCGCCGCACCCCCGTCCCCACGGGGTTTCATGGGTGGATGTCCCCGCCCGGACCGCTCTTCCGGGCCTGGGGTCGCCGCTCAGCGCCCCAGCATCACACCCACGGACGACGCCTGTGTGGCCACCGTCTCCCACCCGTCGAAGACGAGGAGGAGCAGGGCCGCCAGGGGAAGGGCCATGAGTGTCGCCACCAGGGGGTGGCGACGCCCCTGACGGCGGGGGCGGAGCGCTGTGCGCTCCCGCGTGCGGACCAGTGTCCGCGGTGCCGTGTAGGCCATGGTCCCTCTCCCGACCGTTGTGCTGTCCTTGGCAAGCGGCGGGTGTCCGACCTCGGGGGACGAGTGCTGCACCCGCCGCTTGACCTCAAATCTAGGCTTCCGGCCCTCCCCGGGCGTCATGCCCTCGTACCGATTGCCGGGCCTCCCGGAGGATGAGCCGTGACCTGCGGCGTACTCCCCTGGGTGGAGACGACGCCCCAGGTCTCGGGGTCTTCCCGGAAGGGACGCCCGCCCTGCCCCGCTTTCCCCGAGCCGTCCTCCCCCGGGACCGGCTGCTCGGCCGGCACCGGCACCCGGTTCGCCATGAAGCGTGCCGTTCGCACGGCAGAGCCTGCCCCGCTGCCTGAACGGCGCGGGGGACCCCCACCGGGTGACTTCGCTCACTTCCACCACGCCTCGGCGAACCGCCGTCTCCACCCGGCGGCCCGCCCTGCTCGCCACCGCCCCGCAGGTGCGCGTCGTGTCCCCGGCGTCCACGGCTGTCTCCAGGCGATCACCCTTCACGGAATCAATCCCCCTTCCGCGACGGATGGTTGGGGGCATCGACGGCGCGAGCCCGCCCTGCTCGCGCGCCCCCTGACCACTCCTCGGGTCTCCCACCCACCACTGACAATCCATCGGCCCGAGAGGGCGCGGCCTCTGCGCGCGGGCGGCCGTGGAAACGTAAGCTGTGCCACGTCACACGGACCGGGCAGCGGGGATGGACATGGCGATGATGCGCCTGAGGCGCGAGGACCCGCGCGTCGTCGGCTCGTTCAAGCTTCACCGACGGCTCGGCGCGGGCGGGATGGGTGTCGTCTACCTGGGCTCCGACAAGAAGGGGCAGCGGGTGGCGCTCAAGGTCATCCGGCCCGACCTGGCGGAGGACCAGGAGTTCCGCTCGCGGTTCGCGCGCGAGGTGTCGGCGGCGCGGCGGATCCGCGGCGGCTGCACGGCCCGGCTCGTGGCCGCGGACCTGGAGGCGGACCGGCCCTGGTTCGCCACGCAGTACGTGCCCGGGCCCTCGCTGCACGACAAGGTCGTCGACGAGGGGCCGCTCGGCGCGGCGGAGGTCGCCGCCATCGGGGCCGCCCTGTCGGAGGGGCTCGTCGCCGTGCACGAGGCCGGCGTCGTGCACCGGGACCTGAAGCCGTCCAACATCCTGCTGTCCCCGAAGGGGCCGCGGATCATCGACTTCGGCATCGCCTGGGCGACCGGGGCCTCGACGCTCACCCACGTCGGCACGGCGGTCGGCTCCCCCGGCTTCCTCGCGCCGGAGCAGGTGCGCGGGGCGGCCGTCACGCCGGCCACGGACGTGTTCTCGCTCGGCGCCACGCTGGCGTACGCGTCGATGGGCGACTCGCCCTTCGGGCACGGCAGTTCCGAGGTGATGCTGTACCGCGTGGTGCACGAGGAGCCGCAGCTGCACGGCGTCCCGGACGCCCTGGCTCCGCTCATCCGGGCGTGCCTGGCGAAGGATCCGGACGAGCGGCCCAGCACGCTCCAACTGTCGCTGCGGCTCAAGGAGATCGCGGCCCGGGAGGCCCAGGGGCTCACCGATGCACGGCCTCCCGCGCCACGGGCCGGGGAGGCGGACCGGCCCACCGGGCGGCTCGCGGACACCTACCCGGAACGCGCCCAGCGGCGACCGCAGGGACAGCAGGGGTCCGGCACGCAGGGGTCCCGGAGGACTCCCCCGCCGCGCGGTTCCGCGCCCTCCCGGGGCGGCGCCCGGGGCGCGACCCCCTCGCGCGGTGGCGGCGCCTCGCGCGGTGGGGCCGCGCCCGCGCGGTCCGGGGCGCGGCCGACCCCCGCCTCCCGCAGCACGACCCGCTCCGGCAGCGGGAGCCGGCCCGCCCCGCGCGGCGGCGCCGGGCGGCCGGGGCCCAGACCCACCGGGACCGGGCGGCGGCCCGCCAACCCGCGGCTGCTGCGGCAGCGGCTGTTCGTCTTCGTCGTGGTGACGCTGCTGGTGGCGGTCGGCATCGCCCTCGTACAGGGCTGCCAGGGGCCCTCGCGCGGACTCGGCGACGACGGCAACGGCGTGCGGGAGCGCCGGGAGCAGGTGCGGACGACGGATTACGAGCCGCTGGACGCGCCCCTGATGCGCCAGCGGTACGAGTCGACCCTGGACACGGACGGCTGACGGGGAGGCCCGGCCGGCCCGCCGGGCGTCACGGCCGCGGCGGGACGCGTGCGGAGAACCCGCGGTCGCCGTCGAAAACGGGGTCCGGCGCGAGGAACCCCTCCGGTGTGGCCCGGCGGGCCTCGCCGGCCTCGCGGAGACGGGGACCACCTCGCCGGTGTCGGCCCGGGCGGTCCACCGGTGCGGGCGGAAAGCGGCCGTCGTCGGTCTCCGGCTCCCAGCCCCTGGCCGGCGGCGCGGCGGTGAGGCCGGCCTCCTCGCGGACCTCCCGGACCACCGCCTCCCGCCGGCTCTCCCCCACTCCGGCCCTGCCGCTCCGGTCCTGCCGCTCAAGGGCTGCCGGCAGCCGGGGCGGGCCACGGCCGGGCCGCCGCGGACGGCGAGGAGTCGGCCGCCGCGCGGGAGGACGGCGCCGTCGCCTCGCGCCGCTCCCCCCCTACTCCCGGGATCCGGGGCGGCCCGTGGCCACGGCGTAGAAGGCCACCGCGGCCGCCGCGCCCACGTTCAGGGAGTCGACGCCGTGGGACATCGGGATGCGGACCCACTCGTCGGCGGCCGCCAGGGCCTGTCCGGACAGGCCGTCGCCCTCGGCGCCGAGCATCAGGGCCACCCGGTCCATCCGGTGCGGGGCGACTTCGTCGAGGGTCCCGGCCCTCTCGTCGGGGGTGAGGGCGAGGAGCGTGAAGCCCGCCTCGCGGACCGACTCCAGCCCCTTGGGCCAGGTGTCGAGACGGGCGTACGGCACGGAGAAGACCGCGCCCATGGAGACCTTCACGCTGCGGCGGTAGAGGGGGTCGGCGCAGTCCGGGGAGAGCAGGACCGCGTCCATGCCGAGGGCGGCGGCGGAGCGGAAGATCGCGCCGATGTTGGTGTGGTCGTTGACCGACTCCATGACCACGACCCGGCGGGCGGTGCGCAGGAGCCCGGCGGCCGTGGGCAGCGGTCTGCGCTGCATGGAGGCGAGCGCGCCACGGTGCACGTGGTAGCCGGTGACCTGCTCGGCCAGTTCCGGACCGACCACGTAGACCGGTGCCCGCGTCCCGTCGATGACGTCGCGCAGGGCGTCGACCCACTTGGCCGACAGCAGCATCGAGCGCATCTCGTAGCCGGCTTCCCCGGCCCGTCTGATGACCTTCTCGCCCTCGGCGATGAACAGGCCCTCGGCCGGCTCACGCCTGCGGCGCAGTTCGACGTCGGTCAGGCCGGTGTAGTCGTGCAGGCGCGGGTCGTCGGGGTCCTCGACGGTGATGAGCTCGGCCACGGGGTGATACTGCCTCGTCCTCGGTACGGTGCCAACGGCTGGATCGGTCGGGTCGCCCCGGTCACCGGCCCCGGGTCACGCCGGTCCTTGCGGGCCGACGTTCACGACCTCGCCGACGACGACGACCGCCGGCGGCCTGACTTCCTGCGCGCGGACCGTCTCGGCGACCGTGGCGAGCGTGGCGTCGACGCGGCGCTGGGCGGCCGTCGTGCCCTCCTGGACGAGGGCGACGGGGGTGTCGGGGGACCTGCCGTGGGCGACCAGGGTGTCGGCGATCTTCCCGATCTTGTCGACGCCCATCAGGATCACCAGCGTGCCGGTGAGCCTGGCGAGCGACGGCCAGTCGACGAGCGAGCGTTCGTCGTCGGGGGCGACGTGCCCGCTGACCACCGTGAACTCGTGGGCGACACCGCGGTGCGTGACCGGGATGCCGGCCGCGCCCGGGACCGAGATGGAACTGGAGATGCCGGGGACGACGGTGCAGGGGATCCCGGCCTCGGTGAGCGCCTGGAGCTCCTCCATCCCGCGGCCGAAGACGTACGGGTCGCCGCCCTTCAGCCGGACGACCGACTTGCCCTGCCTGGCGTGCTCGATCAGCGCGTTGTTGATGGCCTCCTGGGCCATGGAACGGCCGTACGGGATCTTCGCCGCGTCGATCACCTCGACGTGCGGCGGGAGCTCGGCGAGCAGGTCGCGCGGGCCGAGGCGGTCCGCGATGACGACGTCGGCCTCGGCGAGCAGGCGACGGCCGCGCACGGTGATCAGGTCCGGGTCGCCGGGACCGCCGCCCACCAGGGCCACGCCCGGGGTGCGGGTGCGGTGGTGGGGGGCCACCAGGGTGCCGTCGCGCAGGCCCTCGACGACCGCGTCGCGGACGGCTGCGGTGTGGCGGGGGTCGCGGCCGCGCGCGTCCGTGGTCAGGACGGCGACCGTGACGCCCGCGCTGTGGCCCGTCGCCGGGGTCCAGGCCGTGGCCGCGTCGGCGTCGTCGGAGCGGACGCACCAGACGCGGTTGCGCTCCGCCTCGGCGGAGGCGGCGGTGTTCGCCTCCGGGTCGCTCGTGGCGATCAGGGCGTACCAGGCGTCGGCGAGGTCGCCGTCGGCGTACGGACGCCGCTCCCAGGTGATCTCGCCCGCGTCCGCCATCGCCTCCACGGAAGGGGTCGCCTCCGGGGACACGAGGAGGACGTCCGCGCCTGCCGCGACGAGGGCCGGGAGGCGGCGCTGGGCCACCTGACCGCCGCCGAGGACGACCACTTTGCGGCCGGTGAGGCGGAGGCCTACGGGATAGGCGGGGTGTTCGGCCATGAGGTGGGGCTCCTCGTACGGGCGTCGTGCGATGGGCGCTGCGGCTCCGGAGCGGCCCTGACGTGCGGATTTTAGACGTGGGTTCAGTGTGTGGCGGGGGCGGGGCGGGGTGGGGCGCGGTCCGCCCCACCCCGGCCGGGCGCTACTTCTCGGTGACGCCCGCCGAGTCGAACGTCGCCACCTCGTGCATCGCCCTCGCCGTGCTCTGCACCAGCGGCAGGGCGAGCAGGGCGCCTGTGCCCTCGCCCAGGCGCAGGTCCAGGTCGACGAGCGGGCGCAGGCCGAGCTTGTTCAGCGCGGCCACATGGCCGGGTTCGGCACTGCGGTGGCCCGCGATGCAGGCCGCCAGGACCTCGGGGGCGATCGCGCGGGCCACCAGGGCCGCGGCGCCGGCGCTGACGCCGTCCAGGATCACCGGCGTGCGCAGGGAGGCGCCGCCGAGGAGCAGGCCGACCATGGCGGCGTGCTCGAAGCCGCCCACCGCGGCGAGGACGCCGATGGGGTCGGCCGGGTCCGGCCGGTGCAGCTCGATCGCGCGGCGGACGACCTCCGTCTTGCGGGCGAGGGTCTCGTCGTTGATGCCGGTGCCCCGGCCCGTCACCTCGGCCGGATCGGCGCTGGTGAAGACCGAGATGAGAGCGGCCGACGCGGTGGTGTTGGCGATGCCCATCTCCCCGGTGAGCAGCGCCCTGTTGCCGGCCGCCACCAGGTCGCGGGCCGTCTCGATGCCGATCTCGATGGCCTTCCTGGCCTCCTCGCGGGTCATCGCCGGGCCGGCGGTCATGTCGGACGTGCCGGCGCGGATCTTGCGCGGCAGCAGGCCCGGGGTGGCCGGGAGGTCGGCGGCGACGCCCACGTCGACCACGCAGACCTCGGCACCCACCTGGGTGGCGAACGCGTTGCAGACCGCTCCCCCGCCGAGGAAGTTGGCCACCATCTGGCCGGTGACCTCCTGCGGCCAGGGGGTGACGCCCTGGGCGTGCACGCCGTGGTCGCCGGCGAAGATCGCGACGGCGGCGGGCTCCGGGATGGGCGGCGGGCACTGGCGGGACAGGCCGGACAGCTGCGCGGAGATGATCTCCAGCATGCCGAGCGCCCCGGCCGGTTTCGTCATGCGCTTCTGCCGCTCCCAGGCCTCGCCGAGCGCCTTGGCGTCCAGCGGCCGGATCTGTGCGACGGTCTCGGCGAGCAGGTCGTGGGGTTCCTCTCCGGGCAGGGCGCGACGGCCGTACGTCTCCTCGTGCACGACCCAGGACAGCGGGCGGCGCTTGGACCAGCCCGCCTGCATCAGCTCGGGCTCGTCCGGGAACTCGTCGACGTACCCGACGCACAGGTAGGCGATGACCTCCAGGTGCTCGGGCAGGCCGAGGACGCGGACCATCTCGCGCTCGTCGAAGAAGCTGACCCAGCCGACGCCCAGGCCCTCGGCGCGGGCGGCGAGCCAGAGGTTCTCCACGGCGAGGGCGGCGGAGTACGGCGCCATCTGGGGCTGGGTGTGGCGGCCGAGGGTGTGGCGGCCGCCGCGGGTCGGGTCGGCGGTGACGACGATGTTCACCGGGGTGTCGAGGATGGCCTCGATCTTCAGTTCCTTGAACTGCTTCGCCCGGCCCTTGGGCAGGGACTTCGCGTACGCCTCGCGCTGGCGCACGGCCAGTTCGTGCATCGCGCGCCGGGTGTCGGCGGAGCGGATGACGACGAAGTCCCAGGGCTGCGAGTGGCCGACGGAGGGCGCGGTGTGGGCCGCCTCCAGGACGCGCAGCAGCACCTCGTGCGGGATCGGGTCGTTGCGGAAGCCGTTGCGGATGTCGCGGCGCTCGCGCATGACCTTCAGGACGGCCTCGCGCTCGGCGTCGTCGTAGGGGGGCGCGGCCGGGCCGGTGGACTGCCGTGCTTCTGCCACTGCGGCCGTGCTCTCCTCTCCCTGGTGTTCGGGGTGTTCGGGGTGTTCGGGGTCTTCCTGGTCGGCGGCCCGGGTGTCCAGGTCCTCCGCGTTCTGCACGGGCTCGGGGTCCGGCCCGGTCTGCGCGCCGCGGGGCGCGGGAACCCCGGCGGCGGGCTCCGGCGCCTGCCGGGCCTGCGCGGGGAGGGCCGCCGCCTGCGGCGGGGCCGGCGCGAGGTGCGGGGCGGCCGGTACCGGGCCCTCGACCGGGACGAACCGGCCGACGGGCTGCTCCGGCCGGTCCGCCGTCGCCGGGAAGCCGTCGTCGGCGGACCGGGCGGGGGCGGTCGCCGCTCCGTCCGGGACGGGAGCGGCCGGGGTCCCGTCCGCGACCGGTGCCCCGGCCTCCAGGGGGGCCGGCTGTACGGGAAGGGACGCCTGGACGTCCGGGGCGGGCTGGAGCGCGTGGGCCTGCTGCGGGCCCTGCACGGGCTGCGCGGCACGGCCGGGCTCCGGGGTGTGCGGCGGCTGCACCTCGGGGACGGACTGCTCGCCCTGCTCCTGCGCGGCCGGCTCGGGGCCCGTCTGCGCGGGGGACGGTCCGGGCGCTGCGGCGGGGACGGCCTCGGTGGGAGCCGGGGCGGCCTCGGCGGGGGCCGGGGCGGCCTCGGCGGGGGCCGGGACGGCCTCGGCGGGGGCCGGGGCGGCCTCGGCGGGCTGCGGGACCCGGGCCGCGTCCGCGGCAGCCGGAGCAGCAGCCGTGAAGGGGGCTGCCTCGGTTGCCTCGGCCGCCTGGGGGACCGCCGTCGGCTGGGGTGCGGGCACGGGCGCCGTGGGTTCGGGCGTTGTGGGTTCGGGCGTCGTGGGTTCGGGGTCCGTCGCCACCGCCGTCGGGTCGGGCGCGGGGGCGGCCGCCTCGGGGATCACCTGCTCGGTGGGGGCCGGCTCGTCGACGGCCGTCCCGGGGGCGACCGTCCCGTGAACGTGCGGGACGGCGTCGGCAGCCGCCGCGTCCGGAGCCTGGGCGGCGGCTCCGGGATCGCTCGCCCCGGGAGCGACGCCCTCGGGAGCGACGCCCTCAGGGGCGATGTCTTCCGGGCCGCTCGCGTCCGGAGCCTGGGCGGCGGCCTGCGGCCCGTCGACGACGGGGGCGGGCCCGGCCGGTCCGGGCACCTCGCCGCCCTCGGCCGCCGAGGGCGGTTCGGCACCCGGCGCGCCGTCGGACGCCTGGGCGTCCTCGGGGGCGGCGGCCGCCTCCGGCGCTTCGGCGGCCCCGGGGGCCTGTCCGGCGTCCGGGACCGGCGTCCCGGAGACCGGGTGCGGGGCCCGGCCGGAAACGTCCGCGAGTTCCTGTCCGGCCTCGTCGGCCGGCAGGTCCGCGGCGCCCGGCGCGGCCGCCTCCGGGGAGCCCTCCGCAAAGCCGTGCCCGGCGTCATCGGCGGGAACACCGTCGGCTCCCTGCCCGGCGTTCGCCGCGTAGGGAACCTCGGCGCCGGGCGCCTGCCCGGCCTGGGGGTCGTACGCCTGTCCGGCGGGCAGGCCGGTGGCCTGCGTGCCGTGCGGCGGCTGCGCGGGGTGCGCGCCGTCCGCCGGCTGGGCGGCCGGCGCGTGCGGCACGGCGTGGCCGGCCTCCGCCGGCTGCCCGGCCTGGGCGGCGCCCGGCTCCGTCGCCGCGCCCGCTCCCGTGGCCACGCGCGCCACCAGCGCCTGCGCCGCGCCCGCCGGCTCCGCCGCCGGAACAACCGTTTCCGCAGGCGCCGCCCCGGCGCTCACCGGCGCCTGTGCCGCGGCCTGCGCGCCCCAGGGCGCCGCCCCCTGCGGGGGCACCTGCGCGGGCGCCGGCCGCGTCCCCGGGGCGTCGAGGTACTCGGGGCCGGCCGCCGGCGGCCCCGGCTGCCGTACCGGCGCGTCCGCGGGGCCGCGGTCGGCGAGGGAGCGGACCGGGCTGGCGGAGGTGTCGGGGATGGGCGGACCGAGGTGCAGCGGACGGCGCGGCGGGACCGGGGCCGGCGCGGGGTCGGGCAGGCGGACGCCGCCGAGGTCGACCGAGCCGCTGTCGCGGCCGGAGAGCTCGTGCGGGCCCGGCTCGTGCACGGCCTCGACGACCGGCTCGGGCGCGGGCGGGGCGACCTCGGTGCCCCAGGCCCCCTGGTGGCCCGGCAGCAGCAGGTCTTCGTCCTCGGCGGGGGATTCGGAGAGGTAGGTGTACGCGCCGGGTGCGGGGACGCCCGGCTGCTCCACCATGCCTGCGTTCTCCGGCAGCCCCTCGCCCGGGACCTGGCCGGTGTCGGTCATGCGTACCCCTCGCCCATCGGTTAGTGCTCCTACGAACAGCTCACCCGGAACGGCGCACCGACCGCCCCGCAGTGAAGAACGAGCTTGCGTCCTCAGCGGCACGAACGGCCCGCCCCGAAAAGGCGACAAAGCCATTCACTGGCATTGTCGCGGCCGTACCGGCGTCGCGGCACCTTGATCCGCGACGCTTCCGCTGTGGACTGCGCCACGTTGCGCGTCCTCCGCTTCTGCCGTACCACACCCACCCCGAAACGGACGGGTTTTCCGGACATCGGCCGACGAACCGCCGGGTGCCCGCGTGGGGTGCAGCGATCGGCCAGCCTACCGCGCGCGGTACGACAAGCGGATCACGGGGACGGCTCGAAGGATCAAGGGCTGCGCTCGGGCAGCACCCCGCTGAGCAGGAACGCGACGCTCCGTTCTTTCTCCGTCCAGGCCCTGGTGTCGAGTTCGAGGGACTGCAGGAGGGTGCACTCGACGTGGTAGCCGTGTTCGCTCAGGTCGCGGCCGACGAGTTCGGCGGCGTCGCGGGTGGCGGCGTGGGTGACGATGCGCTGCGCCCGGCGGTCGGCGACCGCGGAGACCACGGCCGCTCCCCCGCCGCCGACGCGGACGACGTCCGGTTCGGGGAGGTTCTCCAGTACGTGCGGGGCGGTGCCGCGCACGACCTGGAGCTGGACGCCGAAGCGACGGGCGGTGGACTCGGTGCGGGCGCAGGCGTCCGGGTCGTGGTCGACGGCGATGACGGCGGCGCCCAGGCGCGCGGCCTCGGTGGCGAACGCGCCGCTGCCGCAGCCGATGTCCCACACCAGGTCGCCCGGGCGCGGCCCGAGCCGGGCGAGCTGGCAGGTGCGCAGCAGGCCGGTCTCGGCCTCGCCGAGGTCGCCGCCGTACGCCTCGGCCGGCAGCGACCAGCCGCGGGGTCCGGCGGCCGGGTCGCGTCCGGCGATCCAGTCGCCCGGCTCCCCCGCGCCGGCCGGGCCGCCGATGACGATGACGACGTTGGGGTCGCGCCAGGTGTGGTCGGCGGCCTTGTCGGAGGTGACGACGGAGACCTGTTCGCGCTCGGTGCCGAGTTCCTCGCAGATGACGAAGGTGCGGTGCACGCCCTCCAGGAGCAGGCCGAGTTCGGCGGGGCCGGCGCCGGGCGAGGTGAGGACCGCGACCTTGGGGTGGGCCCGGCACACGTTCACCGCGCGCCGCAGGGTGCGGGGGTGCGCGACGACCACCTGGGCGTCGTCCCAGGGCATGCCGGCCCGGGCGAAGGCGGCGGCGACGGAGGAGACGGCGGGGACGACCTCGACCTCCAGACCGAACTCCGGTGCGCGCAGGGTGCGTACGACGCCGAAGAAGCCGGGGTCGCCGTCGGCGAGCACGACCGCGGTGCCGCGGTGGGCGGCGATGCGGCGGGCGGCGAGGGCGACGCTGCCGAGGCGGATGCGCTCGGCGGCCGGGGGCACCTCGGGCAGCGCCAGGTGGTGGGCGGCGCCGGCCACCAGCGTGGCGGCGCCCAGAGCGGCACGTGCGGCTGCGGTCAGCGGCGAACCGTCCCAGCCGATCACCGTGACCCGGTCGGCCATCGTCGTCAGTCTCCAGGGTTCGCAGGTCGGTTCGGAGCGGGTGGTCCCGGCAGGTCCGGGCGGCAGGTCCGGACGCGGTCCTGCCGGCAGGCCGTCCCTGCGGGTCGGGGGGAGGGAGTCCGCGGGCGGGCTCCGTGAGGGTACCTGGTGGAGGCGGCGGGACGGACGGCGGTCCGTCGCCCGTGGGAGCGGTTCCCGTCAGTTCCAGTCGCCGAACGACGTGAAACCGCCGTTCAGCTGCTCGCCGACGCCCTCCAGGTCCTCCGGCAGCAGGCTCCAGACGATCAGGTCGGTGCGGATGTCGGTCCATTCGCCGCCGTCGGTTTTGGCCCGCGCTATCCAGGCGCCCCGCAGCACGCCCTCGCTGATGCAGCCGATCTTCTGGGCCACCTGCTGGGAGGCGGTGTTGTCGGCGGCGGTGCGCAGTTCCAGCCGTTCGAACTTCTGGTCGTGGAAGAGCCACTGGGCGGTCGCGAGGGCCGCCTCGCAGGCGTAGCCCTCACCGCGGGCCCAGGGCGCGACCACGTAGGAGATCTCGGTCGCGCGGACCCGCCAGTCGGTGTTCCGCAGGTGCACCACGCCGACCAGGCGCTGGGTGAGGAACTCGGCGACCGCGAAGACGATGCCGCGGCCCTCGGTGCGTTCGGCGGGGGCGAGTTCGGTGATCCAGGCGCGGGCGTCGGTCTCGGTGTAGGGGTGCGGCACGGAGGTCCAGGCGGTGACGAGTTCGTCGTTCATCATCTCGGTGAACGCCTCGGTGTCCGACTCGTCGAAGGGGCGCAGGACCAACCGCTCCGTGCTGATGGAGACGTTGGGGAAGGTGCCAGTCATGCGCCACTCCGTAAACCTTGGAATACCTTCGTACACCGTCAGGGCCTGCTGAACTGCCCAGCATGCAGCATGAAAGCACTGAACCGCACCACGGGGTCCGCTCCCGGTGAGGGAGCGGACCCCGTGGGCGGTGGCGTGCCGTGCGGGCGCTCAGAAGGAGGCGATCACGGAGCCGGCGTACTTGTCCTGGATGAACTTCTCGACCTCGGGCGAGGTGAGGAGCTTCGCGAGCTTCTTCACGCGCGGGTCGTCCTCGTTGCCCTCCTTGACCGCGAGGAAGTTGCCGTACGGGTTGTCCTTCGCGGACTCCAGGACCAGGGCGTCCTCGGCGGGCTTGAGGTCGGACTCGATGGCGTAGTTGCCGTTGATGACGGCGGCGTCCACGTCGTCGAGGGAGCGCGGGGTCTGGGCCGCCTCCAGCTCCTTGAACTTGAGCTTCCTGGGGTTCTCGGTGATGTCGGAGGGGGTCGCCTCGTTGCCGACGCCGTCCTTGAGGGTGATGATCCCGTTGGCGGCCAGCAGCTTGAGGGCGCGGGCCTCGTTGACGGTGTCGTTCGGGACGGCGATGGTCGCACCGCTCTTGAGGTCGTCGGCCTTCTTGACCTTGTGGGAGTACAGGCCGAGCGGCTCCAGGTGGACCGTGACGACGGGCACGATGTGGGTGCCGTTCTTCTTGTTGAAGTCGTCGAGGTACGGCTGGTTCTGGAAGTAGTTGGCGCCCACCGAGCCGTCCTCCGTCGCCGTGTTCGGCGTGACGTAGTCGGTGAACTCCTTGACCTCCAGGTCGAGGCCGGCCTTCTTCGCGAGGTTCTCCTTGACGTAGGTCAGGATCTCGGCGTGCGGGACCGGGCTCGCGGCGACGACCAGCGGACCGGAGGTGTCGGAGGAGGCGGAGTCCTTGTCGTCGGCGCCGCAGGCGGTGAGCCCGAGGGTGAGGGCTCCGGCGGCGAGGACGGCGGTGGTGATCTTGGCGGTGTTACGCACGAAAAGTGCCTTTCCTTATGGGTGGTGCGACCCCGTCCTGGGTGTACGGGGAGTCTCGGTGGGGGTCAGGCGACCTTGCTCACGTCGGCCGCGGCCGGCTCCTTGGCCTTCAGCAGGCGCAGCTTCGGCGCGGGGCCCGAGCGGCCGCCGCGGCGGTGCAGGGCGCGGGCCGCGTAGTCGCCGGCGAACTGGATGAGCGAGATGACGACGGCGAGGACGGCGACCGTGATCCACATCAGGCCGGTCTCGAAGCGCTGGTAGCCGTAGCGGACGGCGAGGTCGCCGAGTCCGCCGCCGCCGACGGTGCCGGCCATGGCGGAGTAGCCGATGAGCGCGATGACCGTGGTCGTGGTGCTGGCGATGAGCGACGGCAGCGCCTCGGGGACGAGGACCTTGCGGACGATCGTCCAGGTGTTGCCGCCCATGGCCTGCACGGCCTCGACGAGCCCGTGGTCCACTTCGCGGACGGCCGTCTCGACCAGGCGCGCGAAGAAGGGGATGCCGCCGATGGCGAGGGGCACGATCGCGGCCTCGCTGCCGATGGTGGTGCCGGTCACCCAGCGGGTGAAGTTCATCAGCGCGACCATGAGGATGATGAACGGCATCGAGCGGCCGATGTTCACCACCTGCCCGATGACCTTGTTCACCACGGTGTTCTGCAGCAGGCCGCCCCTGTCGGTGAGGACGAGCAGGATGCCCAGGGGGAGGCCGCCGAGGACGGCGATCAGGGTCGACCAGCCGACCATGACCAGCGTCTCCCGACACGCCTGTTCCAGCAGGGGCTGCATCTCGGACCAGGTCACTTGGCACCTTCCTTCACCAGCAGGGGCTGGTCCCGGTTCACGACGTCGATGTGCAGGCCCTGTTCGCGCAGGAAGCCGATGGGGACGACGTTGTCCTCGTAGCGGCCGGGCAGTTCGATGCGCATCCGGCCGACCTGGAGGCCGCCGACGGTGTCGATGGCGGCGCCGAGGATCGAGATGTCGATGTTGTAGGTGCGGGCGAGCCGGGAGACGACCGGCTGGGTGGCGCTCTCGCCCTGGAAGGTGATGTCGACGACGGTGCGGTCCGCGGCGGAGGCCTCGCCGCCGACCGGGAAGAGCGCCGCCGCCAGCTCGGAGCCGGGGGTCGCGAGGAGTTCGCCGACCGTGCCGGACTCGACGATGCGGCCCCGCTCCATGAGGGCGGCCGAGTCGCAGACCGACTTCACGACGTCCATCTCGTGCGTGATGAGCAGGACGGTGAGTCCGAGCTGCCGGTTCAGGTCGCGCAGCAGCTGCAGGATGGAGCGGGTGGTCTCCGGGTCGAGGGCGCTGGTGGCCTCGTCGGACAGCAGCACCTTGGGGTCGCCGGCGAGGGCGCGGGCGATGCCGACGCGCTGCTTCTGGCCGCCGGAGAGCTGGGCGGGGTAGGCCCTGGCCTTGTCGGCCAGGCCCACCAGGTCGAGCAGCTCCAGCGCCTTGCGGGAGCGTTCCTTCCCCGACTTGCCGAGGATCTCCAGCGGCAGTTCGACGTTGTCCTGCACGGTCCGGGAGGACAGCAGGTTGAAGTGCTGGAAGACCATGCCGATCCGGCTGCGCGCCTGCCGCAGTTCCCGGCCCGCGCGCGGTCCGCGGCCGGCCAGGGCGGTGAGGTCCCGCCCGTCGACGGTCACGGTGCCGGAGGTGGGGCGCTCCAGCAGGTTGACGCAGCGGATGAGCGAGGACTTGCCGGCACCGGACTGGCCGATGACGCCGTACACCTCGCCTTCGCGGACGTGCAGGTCGACGCCGTCCAGGGCGGTGACCTCGCGGCCGCGTGAGCGGTAGACCTTGGTGAGGCCCGATGTGGTGATCACGTGGTTTCCGTCACTGTCGAGTGCGCGGCACGTCGTGGGCGCCGGGCACGGGGCATTCAGGGTCGAAGGCAGCCGGGACGCGGCACGGTTCTCGCGGGCGCGGTGGAACCGTGGAGAACGTGCGCGCGGGGCGGCGGGCTCAGCCGCGCGTGCGGGGCACGCGGGCGGACGTGAGCGGGCTCTCGCTTCGGGGCGCGAGGCTCAGGCGGTGCAGGGGCCCTCTAGAAGGCGCACATTCGGCACATGGGACACATACAACGAGCACCGGGCGTCAGGGTCGCCTCGGTCGCAGGGGTGCGGTGGCTCGTCGTGGTCATGCGATCAGTAAAGCAGAGGTTCGCTCCCGGCCGGCCACCGCTGTCCGCATGGTGGACAGCGGTGGACAGCCGGCGGACCTGGGTCAGGCCCGCACGGAGATCTCGACTCCCCCGTCGGTGACCAGGACCGACAAGGCCGACAGGTCGGTCACCACCAGGTCGGCGTCGAGCTCGTCGGCCCGGTGGGTTGTGGCCAACGCCACGGTGGTCATGCCGGCGGCGCGGCCGGCCGCCAGGCCCGCCGGGGCGTCCTCGAAGACCACGCAGCGGGCCGGGTCGACGCCGAGCGTGCGGGCGGCCAGCAGGTAGGGCTCGGGGTCCGGCTTGCCGCGGGTGACGTCGTCGGCGGCGACGAGCGTCTTGGGCAGGATGCCGACGGCGTCGAGGCGTGCCTCGGCCAGCCGGCGGGTGGCGGAGGTGACCACGGCCCAGCGGTCGGCGGGCAGGGCGTCGAGGAGGGCCCGGGTCCCGGGCAGCAGGTGCACGCCCCCGTTGGGCACGTCCTCCACCTCCAGGTCCTCGATCCGCGCGACGGCCCGCGGCACGACGTCGGCGGGCAGCAGGTCGGCGGCTATCTCGGCGGCCGGCCGCCCGTGCAGCTCGACCCGCGCGAACTCCTCGGCCGTGATCCCGTACTCGCCGGCCCACCGCGCCCAGCAGCGGTCCACGGAGGCGAGGGAGGAGACGAGGGTTCCGTCGTTGTCGAAGAGCAGGGCATGTGCGTGGATCCTCATGCCCTCGACCCTACGGGGCCGCCGCACCGCGCCCGGCCGGGGTCGGCCGCATCGGGTCTTTTCGGCCGTAATAAGGTCGCTGCCATGCTTGATGCCCTGACGCTGGCGACCGGCGTCGCCGCGCTGCTCCTCGCCGCCTGGTGCGGCTGGGCCGCCCGTCGCGACCAGCCGACGAAGGACTGGCACTTCATCGGGATGGCCGTGGTCACGCTGCTGGCGCTGGTCCAGCTGGTGGTCGGGATCGTGCACCTGGCGCGGGGCGAGAAGCCGGAGCAGGGCACGACGATCTTCGTGGCGTACCTGCTGGGGGCGTTCGCGTGCGTCCCGGCGGCGGGTTTCATGTCGCTGGCGGAGCGCACCCGGTGGGGCTCGGTGACGGTCGCCGCCGGCGGTGTCGTGCTGGCCGTGCTCGAGGTGCGGCTCCATGACATCTGGGGAGGCTGAGGTGGCGGGCGCGCAGGAGAAGCAGGCGGGCGGGCGGCTCGTCGGCGGGCCCGGCATGCTGCTGGTCTGGCTGTACGGCGTGATGGTCGTGGGGGCGGTGTCGCGGTCGGCCTACCAGATCGCCACCGACTTCGGCCGCGCCCCGCTCGCCTATTCGCTCTCGGCGGTGGCCGGGCTGGTGTACGGCTTCATCACCTACTCGCTGGTGCGCGGCGGCGAGACCGCCCGCAGGGCGGCGCTGGTGTGCTGCGCCGCCGAGCTCGTGGGCGTGCTGGTCGTCGGGACGTGGACCGTGCTCGAGCCGTCGGCGTTCCCCGACGCGACCGTGTGGTCCGACTACGGGATGGGCTACCTCTTCATCCCGGTGCTGCTGCCCGTGTCGGCCCTGTACTGGCTCCGCAGGGCGCGCCCCGCGTAGCGGAACGCCGGGGCGCCTCGGGCCGTGGACCGCGCAGTGGAACGCCGGGGCCTCAGGCCGTGGCCGCGTAGGCCTCCGCCGGCTTCTCCAGGACGATCATCGGGATGCCGTCGGCGCCCTGGGAGGTGCCCACCGCCTCGTAGCCCACCCGGCGGTACAGCCGCAGGTTGCCCTCGCTGCGCCGGCCGGTGTGGAGGCGGAACCTGGTGGCGCCGCGCTCCTCGGCCAGGGCCTCCTCGGCCGCGCGCAGCAACCGCGCGCCGATGCCGTGGCCCTGGAGGCGGGGGTGGACGCAGAGCTTGCCGATGGAGGCGGCGCCGTCCTCGGTGATCCGGCCGCGCACCGAACCGACGACCTCGTCGCCGAGGCGTGCCACGAAGACGCAGTCCCGGGCGACCTCCTCGCGGACGCTGTCGAGGGTCTGCACGAGCGGGTCGATGCGGTAGTTGCCGTACAGCGCCGCCTCGCTCTGGAAGCACAGGTACTGCAGCCTGAAGATCTGCTCCGCGTCCTGCCCGGTCGCCGCAGAGATGGTCACGCTCATGCCCATGTGCGCATGCCTCCCGCTCACCTGATCGCCTGTCGTCCCCCACTCCTATCCCCGTCCTCAGCGGGCCGCAACCTCCGGTGTGAGCAACCGGCGCAGACATCCCAGACATCTGGAACGTTCCGGACCGAGACTGCCCTGTGAGATACCCAACTCCCTTGCGATTTCCCGATATGTCAGGTCTTGCGGGGAGAACAGCACCTCCATCAGGCGGGGGCAGCGGCCGGGCAGGCGCCGGACCGCGTCGCGCAGGGCGCGGTGGCCGGCGGCGGCGAGGGCGAGCCGTTCGGGGTCGGGGCCGCCGTCGTCCGCGGGCTCGGCGGAGCAGGGCCGTTCGAGACGGGCCGTACGGCGGGTGCGGCGCGCCTCGGAGCGGACGGCCCGGCGCAGCCAGCCCTGCGGGTCGGCCGGCGGGTCCTGGGTATCCAGGCGCTCCAGGAGGCGGAGCCAGACCGCCTGTTCCAGGTCGCCCGCCTCCACGCCCGAGGCGTACGCCTCGGCGGAGGCCTCGGCGGTGAGCAGGGGGCGCAGGGCGGCGACCAGGTCGTGCGTCATGTGCACAGCGACGCGGCCGCCCGGGCACGGGTTGCCCGGGCGGCCGAAGCTCACCCCGACCGGGGACGGAGGGCTCAGCCGTTGACGAAGTCCTCGCGGGCCAGCAGACCGGTGTCCGGGTGGTCGGTGAAGATGCCGTCGATGCCGGTCGCGAAGTAGGCCCGGTAGGCGCCGAAGACGTCACCGTAGGCGTCGGCGGCGGTGCCCTCGCGGAAGTCCGCGGGCAGGAAGGGGTTTTCGTTGCGCAGGGTGTAGGGGTGCAGGACCAGGCCCACCCGGTGGGCGTCGGCGACGAGGGTGGTGGGGCGGGTGAGGTTGCCGGCCGCGTCCCTCGGGATGACCAGGTCGAGGGTGGGGCCGATGCCCTGGGCGTAGGAGGCGATCTCCCTCAGGCCCTTCGGGGTGATCAGGTCGGCGACCGTGCGCGGGTCGCCGGTCTCGACGAAGTCCCAGGGGCGGGTGTCCGCGCCGGACAGCAGCACGACGAGCGGGTTGTCGACCAGTTCGTTCAGGCGCTGGACGGCGGTCGGTTCGAAGGACTGCAGGACGACCGGCGAGTTCCACCTGTCCTTGCGGTACTTGCGCAGCAGCTTGGCGACCCGCTGCTCCAGGTCCAGGCCCTGCTTGCGGAAGTAGGTCGGGTGCTTGAGCTCGGGGTAGATCCAGACCTGCCTGCCGCGCCTGCGGGTCTGCTCGTCCTGCCACTTCAGGACCTCCTCGAAGGTGGGGATGTCCCAGCGGCCGTCGTAGAGGGTGTTGCGGGGGCGGTTGGCGGGGATGCGCTCGACCGCCCGGAGCGTCTTGAGCTCGGCGAGCGTGAAGTCCTCGGTGAACCAGCCGGTGGTGGAGACGCCGTCGAGGAGCTTGGTCCTCCTGCGGTCGGCGAACTCGGGGTGGTCGGCGACGTCGGTGGTGCCGCCGATCTCCGGCTCGTGCCGGCAGACCAGGTGGCCGTCCTTGGTGGCGACCAGGTCGCCGGCCTCGACGATGTCCGCGCCCATGTCGAGGGCCAGCTGGTAGGAGCCGAAGGTGTGCTCCGGCCGGTAGCCGCTGGCCCCGCGGTGCGCGACGACCGTCGGCACGGGCAGGCTCTTCAGACCGCCGCCGCGCCGGGTGCCGGCGGCCGACGCCGTGCCGGTCAGCCCGAGGGCCGCCCCGCCCGTGCCGAGCACGGCCGCGCCGAGCAGTGCCCGTCGTCCGGTCCCGCGTGCCTGCTCGTTCGACTCCTGCGTCCCCATGGGCGTCCTCCTGCGTCGGCTCGGTCCTCTTCGCGCGGCTCGCGGGACGGGCCCCCGGTGACGTGACGGGCGCGCCCGGCCGGCCGCGCGCCGTCGGTGCGGGCCGATCGTAGGGGCGCGTCCATGACGGGTGGGAGACGTGCGGCGGAACACGCGGGTGACGCCGGATGTCGCACCGGGCGTACGGGGAGGGAGGGGTGACAATCCGTCGATTCCGCTCGATTCGACGGGGCCGTCCGGGGAACGCGTCCGGTGTGTCCCGGGCGATGTCCGTCACATCGTGGCGGCCGTGTAACGCGCCGTCGCCGACGCGCCACCGCAGGTGAACGTGCGTCAACGGCACGTAAGACCTCGGTGAATCCGGCCCGCCCGACGTGCGGGATCCCCCGGGCCGCGAGTAATGTCCTCACCTGCACAGACTCATACGGCATCCATCGAGATCCCCTTGACACCGGAGGGCCCGTTGTCCCGCTTCGCGCTCATCAAGGCAGTGCTCGGCCCGATCATGCGCCTGATGTTCCGCCCCCGGGTGGAAGGCGTGGAGCACATCCCGGCCGACGGTCCGGTCATCCTGGCCGGCAATCACCTGACGTTCATCGACTCGATGATCCTGCCGCTGGTCTGCGACCGTCAGGTCTTCTTCATCGGCAAGGACGAGTACGTCACCGGCAAGGGCCTCAAGGGCCGGCTGATGGCGTGGTTCTTCACCGGCGTCGGCATGATCCCGGTCGACCGCGACGGCGGCCGGGGCGGGGTCGCGGCGCTGATGACCGGCCGCCGGGTCCTGGAGGAGGGCAAGGTCTTCGGCATCTACCCGGAGGGCACCCGCTCCCCCGACGGCCGCCTCTACCGCGGCCGTACCGGCATCGCCCGGCTGACCCTGATGACCGGCGCGCCGGTCGTCCCGTTCGCCATGATCGGCACCGACAAGATCCAGCCGGGCGGCGCGGGCCTGCCCCGGCCCGGCCGGGTCACGGTCCGCTTCGGCGAGGCGATGGAGTTCTCCCGCTACGACGGCATGGACCGCGACCGCTACGTCCTGCGCGCCGTCACCGACTCGGTGATGACCGAGGTGATGCGGCTGTCCGGGCAGGAGTACGTCGACATGTACGCGAGCAAGGCCAAGGAAGCCGCGTAGTCCGGCTCCCTCACACGGCGGGCCGTCCTCGGGCGGCCCGCCGTCGGCGTGTCCGCCGCCGGGCGCGGGGAACCGCAGCACGGGCGTCGGCCCCTTCCCCGCCCGGGAGGACAGCCGGACCGGACCTGCCCGGCGCGGCGCGTCGTGGTCGCCGGTGGCGGCCGGGCCCGGGGCGAGCCGGCGGTGCAGGCCCAGGCCGCGTCGCGGGCCGCGGTGCGCCGGTCCTCCCCGCCGGTGTCCTCGGCGGTGACGGCGCCGGTGTCCTCGGCGGTGGCGGCGCCGGGTGCGCGGCCAGGACCGTCGGCCGCAGGCTCAGGCGGACTTGAAGCCTGGCGGGATCGCAGGTCAGGGGTGCCCGGCCCGGTCCTCCAGCCGCTGTCCGCGCAGCAGGAACCAGGCCGCCACCGCCGTGGCCAGCAGCACCGCCGCGCCGACGCCCGCCGCCAGCGTCAGCCCGTCGACGAAGGACTGCCGGGCCGCGTCCAGCAGCGCCCGGGAGGTGTGCGCGGGCAGGTGCGCGGCCGCCTCGACGGCGCCGCCCAGCGACTCGTGCGCCGCGGCCGGGGTGCCCGCCGGGCCGGTGAAGTCGCGGTAGACGCCGGTCACGACGGAGCCGAGCAGGGCGATGCCGAGGGCCGCGCCGAGTTCGTAGGCCGTCTCGGACACGGCGGACGCGGCGCCCGCCTGGTCGCGGGGCGCGCCGGAGAGGATGACGTCGGCGGTCACGGTGAACGAGAACCCGGCTCCGACGCCGACGACCAGCAGGGACGCGCCGAGCAGCGGATAGCCCGTGGACCGGTCGACGACGGTCAGGGCCGCGAGCGCGAGGCCGACGGCGGCGAGTCCGCCGGAGACCACCGCCCGCACCGAGAACCGCCGGGCCGCCCGGCCCGCGACCAGACCGGCCGCCACCGCGCCGACGGCGGCGGGCAGTTCGGCGAGCCCGGCCTCGAGCGGGCCCCGCCCCTGGACCAGTTGCAGGTACTGCGAGAGGAAGAACACCAGCCCGGACAGTCCGAGGACGGTCAGCAGGTCGGCCAGCACCGCGCCGCCGAAGCCGCGGTTGCGGAACAGCCGCACGTCCAGCAGCGGGGCGGGCAGGGTGAGCTGGCGGCGTACGAAGCCGTACAGCGCGGCCGCGCCCAGGACACCGGCGGCGAGCGTGGTCCACGCGAACCCGTGCGCCGCGGTCTCCTTGACGGCGTACACGGCACCGATCACGCCGGTCAGCGACAGCAGGACGCTGCTCGGGTCCCAGGGGCCGGGGTGGGGGTTGCGGGACTCGGGCAGCAGCCTGACGCCGACGAGCACCAGGACGGCCATCACGGGCAGGTTGATCAGGAAGACCGAGCCCCACCAGAAGTGTTCGAGCAGGAAGCCGCCGACGATGGGGCCGACGGCCGTGCCGGCCGAGGCGGTGGCGCCCCAGACGCCGATGGCGAGGCTGCGTTCGCGCGGGTCGTGGAAGAGGTTGCGGATCAGGGCGAGGGTGGCGGGCATCAGGGTCGCGCCGGCGACACCGAGCAGGCCCCGCGCCGCGATCAGCAGCTCGGGGGTGGTGGCGTAGGCGTTCAGGACGGACACCGCGCCGAACGCCGTGGCGCCGACGAGCAGGACGCGCTTGCGGCCGATCCGGTCGCCGAGGCTGCCCATGGAGACCAGCAGGCCGGCGATGACGAACGAGTAGACGTCGCCGATCCACAGCAGCTGCGTGCCGGAGGGCTCGAGGTCCTCACTGATGTACGGGGTCGCGAGGCCGAGGACGGTCGCGTCGACGGCCACCAGCAGCACGGCGAGCACGAGGACGGACAGCGCGAGCCAGCGGCCCGGGCGCCTCACCGCCCCGGTGGTGTCCGGCTGCAGGGTGCTGGTCATGATTCCTTCCTTCGTCGGGCACCGCCGAGCAACAGCTCGACGATCATGTGGGTGAAGTCCTTGGAGGCCACGCGGCCCTCCGCCACCGCCCAGGCGCCGGAGGCCAGCAGGCCGTACAGCGCCTCGGTGAGCCAGGCCGGGGTGAGGTCGATGCGGAACTCGCCGCTCAACTGGCCGCGCCGGAACAGGGCGGCGACCCGCTCGTCGATCCGGTTCCAGCCCGCGTCGACCTCCTCGCCCTCGAACAGCTGGTTCTCGGTGTACAGGAAGGCGAGCAGGCCGGCGGCGGGCTCGATCGCCCGCACCAGGCGGTGCACGGCGTCGCTCGCGGACCCCTCGTCCAGCCGGGCCGCGTCCAGGGCGGCCTCGCACTCGGCGATGCCGAGGGCTTCCAGCGCCCGTACGAGCGCGTCGCGCCCGGCGAAGTGGCGGTGCAGGGTCGCCCGGCTGATCCCGGCGGCCCTGGCGACCTCGTCCATGGTCGCGGTGGATTTGCGGGTCAGCAGGGCCGCGGCGGTGCGCAGCACGTGGTCACGATCGACAGCCATGAGACAACCTTAAGCCAAATGAGACGTTGACGTCTCATGCTGGGCATGCGTGACTCACGGTCGGCGGTCGCGCGGGGATCTCAGTGCCAGGGCAGCCGCCCGCGCCGCTCCCAGTAGAGGCGCGGTTCCTCGGCCAGCGCGGCGAGCCGGGCCGACCGGTCGTCGTCGAGGTCGACGGCAGCGGCGTGCAGGTTGGAGGCGAGCTGGCCGGTGGTCGCCGCACCGGACAGGACGACGCCGGCCCAGGGCTGCCGCAGGACGACGGCGAGGGCAACCGCGTCGCAGCCCAGCCCGGTCTCCTCGGCGACCGCCTTCAGCTCCTGCGGCGCGTGCGGCCCGGCGAGCCGCCCGTTGGCCATGCCCTCCTTGACGATCACGGTGAGCCCGGCGTCGTGCGCCTCGGCGAGCGCGGGTCCGGCGGAGGTCTCCAGGACGTTGTACGTGGACTGGACGGTGCGGAAGAGGGGTTCGCCGCCGACCGTGACGGCGAGGGCGGCGCGGATGGCGTCGGCCTGGGCGGGACCGCTGGTGGAGAAGCCGACGGTGAGGCCCTGCGCGGCGGCCTCGGCCAGCCTGGCGTGCAGCTCCCGGTCGGTCAGGGCCGGACTGTCCGGGGTCACCGAGTGGATCTGGTAGAGGTCGAGCCGGTCGCCGAGCAGCGCGTCGGTCTCGGCGCGCTGCCGCTCGTAGGTGGCGAGAGCATGGTCCTTGACCTCGTGCCGCTCGGCGTCGGTGGACCATCCGGCGGTGTAGGTGTAGCCCCACTTGCTGCCGACGACGACGTCGTGGGCGTCGGGCCGGGCCTTCAGCCAGTCGGCGAGGAACTCCTCCGAGCGCCCGTAGGAGCGGGCCACGTCGACGTACCGCACGCCCTGGGCGTAGGCGGCGTCGAGGAGTTCGTGGGTGCGGGCGCGCAGCGCGTCCACGCTGCGGTCGGCCGGCAGGTCCCGGTCGCGGCCGAGGTTGATGTAGCCGGGCCGGCCGACGGCGGCGAGCCCCAGGCCGATGTGGCACGTGGGGGTCGTGGCCGAGGCCAGTCGTGCGAAGGGCATCGCGGGCTCCGTTCGGTCGGCTCCGTGCGGCTGCCGGACCAACGTAACCCGCGATGCCCCGCGGCACCCGGCGGGTCACTTCCCGGCGTTCGCCCACGCGTGCTGGGCCGCCACGTCCGCCTTGACCTCGGCGAGCTGGACGGCGACGGCGTCGGGCGCCGTACCGCCCCGGCCGCTGCGGGAGGCGAGGGAGCCCGGGACGTCGAGGACGCCGCGCACCTCGGGGGTGAGGTGGGGGGAGATCTTCGCGAACTGCTCGTCGGTCAGCTCGTCCAGCTCCTTGCCCTCGGCCTCGGCGACCTTGACGCACTCGCCGGCGACCTCGTGCGCGACGCGGAACGGCACGCCCTGCCTGACCAGCCACTCGGCGATGTCGGTGGCGAGGGAGAACCCGGCCGGGGCCAGCTCCTCCATGCGCTCGCGGTGCACGGTGAGGGTGGCCATCATGCCGGTGAAGGCCGGCAGCAGGACCTCCAGCTGGTCGATGGAGTCAAAGACCGGCTCCTTGTCCTCCTGCAGGTCGCGGTTGTAGGCGAGCGGCAGGGCCTTGAGGGTGGCCATCAGCCCGGTCAGGTTGCCGATCAGACGGCCGGACTTGCCGCGCGCCAGCTCGGCGATGTCCGGGTTCTTCTTCTGCGGCATGATCGACGACCCGGTGGAGAAGGCGTCGTGCAGGGTCACGAAGGAGAACTCCTTCGTGTTCCAGATGATGACCTCCTCGGCGATCCGGGAGAGGTTCACGCCGATCATCGCGGTGACGAAGGCGAACTCGGCGACGAAGTCGCGGGAGGCCGTGCCGTCGATGGAGTTGCCGGCGCTGCCGCGCTCGAAGCCCAGCTCCTCGGCGACCGCCTCCGGGTCCAGGCCGAGGGAGGAACCGGCCAGCGCGCCCGATCCGTACGGCGAGACGGCCGTGCGCTCGTCCCACTGGCGCAGTCGCTCGGCGTCCCGGGACAGCGCCTGGACGTGGGCGAGGACGTGGTGGGCGAAGAGCACCGGCTGGGCGTGCTGGAGGTGGGTGCGGCCGGGCATGGCGACGTCCGGGTGGGCCTCGGCCAGGCCGATCAGCGCGTCCTGCAGGTCGGCGATCAGCCCGCCGATGATCCGGGCGTGGTCGCGCAGGTACATCCGGAACAGGGTGGCGACCTGGTCGTTGCGGGACCGGCCCGCGCGCAGCTTTCCGCCGAGGTCGGGGCCGAGGCGCTCCAGCAGGCCGCGCTCCAGGGCCGTGTGGACGTCCTCGTCGGCGACGGTGCCCACGAAGTCGCCCGAGGCCACGTCCGCTTCGAGCCGGTCGAGCCCTTCGATCATCCGGCCCAGCTCGTCGTCGGTGAGCAGACCGGCCTTGTGCAGTACGCGCGCGTGCGCACGTGAACCGGCGATGTCGTACGGCGCGAGCCGCCAGTCGAAGTGGACGGACGCGGACAGCTTGGCCAGGGCCTCGGCGGGACCGTCGGCGAAACGGCCGCCCCACAGCCGTACGTCACCGCTGTTGCTGCTCACTCGGGTCGCTCCTAGAAGAGATACGGATGTGCCGCCGCCTCCCCACTAAAGCGCAAGTGAGGAGGCGGGTGTCAGGCTGATGCGGGTGAGGTGCCGGGGGCCGTCACGCGAGGTCGCGCTTGGCCGCGATCTTCGACGACAGGCTGTAGATGTCGATGAAGCCCTTGGCGGCGGACTGGTCGAAGGTGTCGCCGGTGTCGTAGGTCGCGAGGTTGAAGTCGTACAGCGACTCCTGCGACCGGCGGCCGGTGACGACCGCGCGGCCGCCGTGCAGGGTCATCCGGATGTCGCCGGAGACGTGCTGGTTGGCCTCGTCGACGAAGCCGTCCAGGGCGCGCTTGAGCGGGGAGAACCACAGGCCGTCGTAGACCAGCTCGCTCCAGCGCTGCTCCACGCCCCGCTTGTAGCGGGCGAGTTCGCGCTCGACGGTGACGTTCTCCAGCTCCTGGTGGGCGGTGATCAGGGCGATCGCGCCCGGAGCCTCGTACACCTCGCGGGACTTGATGCCCACGAGCCGGTCCTCGACCATGTCGATCCGGCCGACGCCCTGGGCGCCCGCGCGCTCGTTGAGCTGCTGGATGGCCTGCAGGACGGTGACGGGCCTGCCGTCGATGGCGACCGGGACGCCCTCCTTGAAGGTGATGACCACCTCGTCGGCCTCGCGGGCGACGGCCGGGTTCTGGGTGTACTCGTAGATGTCCTCGATCGGGGCGTTCCAGATGTCCTCCAGGAAGCCGGTCTCGATGGCGCGGCCGAAGACGTTCTGGTCGATCGAGTACGGCGACTTCTTGGTGGTCGCGATCGGCAGGCCCTTCTCCTCGCAGAAGGCGATGGCCTTGTCGCGGGTCATGGCGTAGTCGCGGACCGGGGCGATGCACTTGAGGTCGGGGGCGAGGGCGACGATGCCGGCCTCGAAGCGGACCTGGTCGTTGCCCTTGCCGGTGCAGCCGTGGGCGACGGTGGTGGCGCCGTGCTTCTTGGCGGCGGCGACGAGGTGCTTGACGATCACCGGCCGGGACAGGGCGGAGACCAGCGGATAGCGGTCCATGTAGAGGGCGTTGGCCTTGACCGCCGGGAGGCAGTACTCCTCGGCGAACTCGTCCTTGGCGTCCGCGACCTCGGCCTCGACGGCACCGCAGGCGAGCGCGCGCTTGCGGATGACGTCCAGGTCCTCGCCGCCCTGGCCGACGTCGACCGCAACGGCGATGACCTCGGCGCCCGTCTCCTCGGCGATCCAGCCGATGGCGACGGAGGTGTCCAGACCGCCCGAGTAGGCGAGTACGACGCGCTCGGTCACGGGTTTCTCCTCACAGTGCATTCGCTGACATGCATGAGTATGCAGGAGTACGCATGATTCGTCAATCCGGACCCGCCGGAGGTGCCTGTCCGGCCGCGCCGAGCCCGGTTCGGGGGCGATTGAACACGGGGAATCGCCCTCCCGTACCTCTTGCCGGACGCAGGCGCCGCGTCACGGAACACACGACCCCCGGCCCGGCTTCGCCCGGAACGCCGCCCTCGGCCCCTCGGGGGCAAGCGCCCGGCCCCCTGTCGACCGCGCCGCCACCGCCAGGCCCCGGGCCTGGACCCCCGGCCGCCCGCACGCCCGTCAGGTGGCGTGACGGGCGCCGCGTCCGCCCCGTGCAAGCGCCGGCCGGGGCGGGCGCGGACAGGACGGGAAGGACAGGACAGGGGCGGCTCGGCCCGGCGGTCCGCGGACGCGACCGGATGCCGCAATTCCTTAGACAGGCAAAACATCAGCGTTCATAATCGTTAGACATGGGAAAGACTTATGAGCGCATAGAGGGCCGGCTGCGCACCTTCATCGAGGCGCAGCCGGTCTTCTTCGCCGCCACCGCTCCCCTGTCCGCCGACGGCACGGTCAACCTCTCGCCCAAGGGCCTCAAGGGCTCCTTCGCGGTACTGGACGAGCACACCGTGGCCTATCTCGACTTCGCCGGCTCCAACGCCGAGACCATCGCGCACCTGCGCGAGAACGGCCGGATCACGCTCATGTGGTGTGCCTTCCAGGGCCCGCCGAACATCGTCCGCGTGCACGGCCGCGGCGAGCCGGTCTTCCGCGACGACCCGCGCTTCAAGGACCTGCTCGGCCGCTTCCCGGGCATCGACCCGGCTCCGCACGGCCTGCGCGCGATCGTCGTCGTGACGGCCGAACTCGTCCGCGGCACCTGCGGCTACGCGGTGCCCTTCATGGCCTACGAGGGCGATCGCGACCTGCACGGCAAGCGTTTCGCCCGCGAGGACGACGCCTCGCTCGGCGAGTACTTCGCCAAGAAGGAGCACGTCGCCACCAGCCTGGACGGACTTCCCGGGCTGCCGCTGCCGCTGCCGCCGTCCGCGGTCTGAGGCCCGCGCCCCGCCGCCCCCGTCCGCGCGTCCCCGCTCCCGCGCGCCGACGGGTGCGGGGCGACAGCGGGCCGCGCGCCGGTGCCGAGGGAGGCGATGCGGCGGCTCCCCGCACGGGCCGCCCCTTTCGAGGAGCCCCGTCCCGCCGTCGGGACGACGGGCGGGACGGCCGCGATCACGAAGTACCGAGCCGCTGAACGCCGGCGCGTCCCGGCACGTATCTGTGGGCCAAGGGTCAAGTCCCGACGGAGGAACCGTGACCACCACGCTCGCAGGCGGCCGTGCCGCCCGCCGCCAGACGATGCGCCGCATCCGTCCGCGCCGCTCCCCGGCCGTCCCGCTGCTGATCGCCGTAGGGGCGGGTGCGGCGGGCGTGCTGTGGCTGTGGTGGGACAACACGCCGTCCATCGCGGACGACGCCGGCAGGATCCTGGCCGCGGGCCGGATCACCGGCCTGCTCGCCGGGTACCTGATGGCGCTCGTGGTGCTGCAGATGGCCCGTGTGCCCGCACTGGAGCGCCGGGTGGGGTCCGACCGGGTCGCGCGCTGGCACGCGATGAGCGGCCGCTACACGCTCTGCCTGGTCATCGCCCACGTCTTCCTCACCATGTGGGGCTACGCGCTCCAGGCGGGCAGGTCGCTGAGCGGGATCGTCCAGCAGACCGTCGACTCGGTGAACCAGCTGCCGGACATGGGCAAGGCCGCCGCCGGCACCGGCCTGCTGTTCCTGATCGGGTTCCTCTCGATCGGCGGGGTCCGCCGCCGGATCCCGTACGACGCCTGGTACCACGTGCACCTGCTCACCTACGCGGCGGTGTTCCTGACGTTCTGGCACCAGATCACCACCGGCAACGAGTTCGCCGTCCAGCCCACCGCGAAGACCTTCTGGTACGGGCTGTACGGGGCGGTCACCGCGCTGGTGGTCTGGTACCGGATCCTCACCCCGATCCGGCTGAACCTGCGGCACCGGATGCGGGTCGAGGCGGTCGTCGAGGAGACGCCGGGGATCGTGTCGGTGCTGATCGGCGGGCGCAAGCTGCACCGGATCGGCGCGGAGGCCGGGCAGTTCTTCCGCTGGCGGTTCCTGGCGCCCGGCATGCGGTTCAGCTCCCACCCGTACTCGCTGTCGGCGGCGCCCCGCCCGGGCCTGCTGCGGATCACCGTGAAGGCGATCGGCGACCACAGCTCCCGGCTGCGCGAACTGGAGCCCGGCACCCGCGTGTGGGCGGAGGGCCCGTACGGCGCGCTGACCGCGCAGCGCCGCAGCCGGGGCAAGGTGCTGCTGGTCGCGGGCGGCGTCGGGATCACCCCGATGCGGGCGCTGTTCGAGACGCTGCCCGGCGCCTCCGGTGACATCACCCTGCTCTACCGGGCCAACAGCACCCAGGAGCTGGCCCTGTGGGACGAACTCGCCAAGATCGCCGACGAGCGCGGGGCGCGGCTGATGTACGCGGTCAACAGCCCCGACGGGGAACGCCCGGACATCTCGGCGGAGTCGCTGCAGCGCAAGATCCCGGACATCGACCGCCACGACGTGTTCATGTGCGGCCCGCCCGGGTTCGCGCAGTCGGTCTACGAGGCGCTGCGCGGGGCGGGTGTGCCCGCCCGCCGTATCCATCACGAGTCGTTCGAGATGTGAGCGACGGGATTCCCACGGGACATCAGGAGTCTGAGAAGCAATGAGGAAGAGTCACCCCGTCCGGCGCGCCGTGCTCGCCACCGCGGCCACCGTCTCCGGGATCGTGCTGATGCTGTCGCTGAAGCCGGCCTCCGACCCGGGCGCCGCCCAGGCGGTGGGCGGCCAGGCCCCGCCCGCGGCGGCACAGTCCCCGCAGGGCGGCGCCCAGGCCGCCGGGAACGGCACGGCCACCGGTGACGCCGCCCAGACCCAGTACGGCGCGGTGCAGGTGCGCCTCACCGTCAGCGGCGGGAAGATCACCCGGGCGGAGGCCGTGCAGGCGCCCCGAGGGGGACGCAGCGACCAGATCACCCAGAGCGCGGTGCCGCGCCTCAACCGGGCGGCGGTCGCCGCGCAGGGCGCGGACATCGACGCGGTCTCCGGGGCGACCTACACCAGCGCCGGGTACAAGCAGTCGCTGCAGTCGGCGCTGGACAAGGTCGAAGCCGCCGGCGCCGGTCCGGGGTCCTCGCAGGCGCCGGGGTCCTCGCAGGCGCCGGGCTCCTCGCAGGGACCGGGGAGCGCGCAGGCGCGGACCGTCACCGGTGACGCCGTCCGGACCCAGTACGGGCCGGTGCAGGTCCGTGTCACCGTCAGCGGCGGGAAGATCACCGCAGTGGAGGCCGTCCAGGCGCCGAGCGGCGGACGCAGCGGCCAGATCACCCAGAGCGCGGTGCCGCGGCTCAACCGGGCGGCGGTCGCCGCGCAGAGCGCGGACATCGACGCGGTCTCCGGGGCGACCTACACCAGCGCCGGGTACCAGCAGTCGCTGCAGTCGGCGCTGGACCGGGCCGGTGGCTGACGCGGTGGCCGGATCGGCCGAGGCTCCCGCCGCGGTGCGTCACGTGGAGGAGGCGATGGGGACCGTCTTCTCCCTCGACGTCCGCGGCGGGGAACCCGGCGCGGTGCGGGCCGCGCTGGACGAGGTGGTCGCCGGGCTGCACCGGGTGGACGAGGTGTTCAGCACCTACCGCGACGCCAGCCAGGTCTCCCGGCTGGCGCGCGGCGAACTGACCGTCGGGGAGTGCGATCCCGAGGTCGCCGAGGTGCTGGAACTGGCGGCCGAGGCGGAGCGGACGAGCGAGGGCTGGTTCAGCACGACGTACCGGGGCCGTCTCGATCCGACGGGGATCGTCAAGGGCTGGGCCGTCGAACGGGCCGCGCGGCACCTCGCGGCGGCGGGCGCGACCGGCGTCAGCGTCAACGGCGGCGGCGACGTCCAGCTGCTCGGCGCTCCGGGCGCGCGGCGCCCGTGGCGGGTCGGGGTCTCGGACCCGCTGCGCCCGGGCGGTCTCGCCGCCGTCGTCTCCGCCGCCGGGGCGGACGAACTGGCCGTGGCCACGTCCGGCACGGCGGAGCGCGGTGCCCACATCGTCGACCCCCGTACCGGCCGGGCCGCGGTGACGGACCTGGTGGCGGTCACCGTGGTGGCCCCTCGGCTGACGTGGGCCGACTGCTGGGCCACGGCGGCCTTCGCCATGGGCTCCCGGGCGGGCCTGGCCTGGCTGGAGTCCCTGCCCGACGTGGAAGCCCTGCTCGTCACGGCGGGCGACGAGGTGCGGTGCACGGGGGGCCTGGCCGCCCGGCTGGGTTAGGGCCTGTCGTCGAACTCCCGCCTGCCCCGCGACGCCCCGCACGCACTCCGGCCGCACCGGGCGCAGACCCGAGTGCATCCCGTACGACGGCCGGCGCCCGGCACGCCGGGAGCACGCACCCGACGCCGCGGGGCCCGCCCTCCGGGCGGACGACGGGAGTCCGACGGCAGGGCCCGGGCAAGGGCCCCGGGGCGCGCGGGACCGCGCGGCCGGGCACCCGCGGCCCGCGCCCGGCCGGAACGGCCGCCGCCCCGCTCAGTGGCCGTTCTGCGCCAGCCTCAGCAGGTGCTCGGCCAGCGCCTGCCCCCCGTCCGGGTTCCGGCTGATCAGCAGCACGGTGTCGTCACCGGCGATGGTCCCGAGGATGTCGTGCAGCTCGGCCTGGTCGATGGCCGAGGCCAGGAACTGCGCGGCCCCCGGCGGGGTCCGCAGGACCACGAGATTGGCCGACGCCTCCGCGGAGATCAGCAGCTCCTGCGACAGCCGCCGCATCCGCTCCTCCTTCGCCGACTCCCCCAGCGGAGCCCGGGGGGTGCGGAAACCCCCCTCGCTCGGCACCGCGTAGATCAGGTCGCCGTCGGTGTTGCGGATCTTCACCGCGTTCAGCTCGTCCAGGTCCCGGGAGAGCGTCGCCTGCGTGACGGTCAGCCCGTCGTCGGCGAGCAGCTTCGCCAACTGGCTCTGGGAGCGCACCGGCTGCCGGTTGAGGATGTCCACGATCCGGCGGTGGCGTGCGGTGCGGGTCTGCGGCACGGCGGGCCCGGCGATGCCGTTGTGCCCGTGGTCCTGCGCCTGGCTCATCGTCGTCTCATTCTCCGGATCGTCCGTCCCCGTCGGTCCCGCCGGTCCCGCCGGTCCTGTCGGCCCCGGCGGCCCTGGCGGCCCTGGCGGCCCTGTCAAGGATGCCGGGCAGGGCCCCGAGGAAGGCGTCCACCGCGTCGTCGCCGAGGTTCAGCGGCGGCATGAGCCGTACGACATCGGGGGCGGGCGCGTTCACCAGGAAGCCGGCGTCCTGAGCCGCCTGCTGCACCCTGGGTGCGAGCGGCTCGGTGAGCACGATACCCAGCAGGAGGCCCGCGCCCCGGACATGGTCGACCAGCGGGTGGCGGGAACCGCCGCCGGCGCCCTCGATTCCGTCGCGCAGCCTCTCGCCCTGCCGCTTGACGTTCTCCAGCAGTCCCTCGCCGGCGATGGTGTCGAGGACGGCGAGTCCGGCGGCGCACGCGACGGGGTTGCCGCCGAAGGTCGTGCCGTGCTGGCCCGGCCGGAGCAGGTCGGCCGCCCGCCCGAACGCCACCGTCGCGCCCAGCGGCAGCCCGCCGCCGAGTCCCTTGGCGAGGGTGACGACGTCGGGCAGGACCCCCTCGTGGGCCTGGTACTCGAACCAGTGCCCGGTACGGCCCACACCGGTCTGCACCTCGTCGAGGACGAGCAGCGCCCCCGTGGCGGCGGTGATCGCCCGGGCCGCCTTCAGGTAGCCGGCCGGGGGCACCACGACCCCGTTCTCGCCCTGGATCGGCTCGATGACCACCAGGGCCGTCTCGTTCGTCACCGCCGCGGCCAGCGCCTGCGCGTCGCCGTACGGCACGTGCGTGACGTCGCCGGGCAGCGGCAGGAACGGCTGCTGCTTGCCGGGCTGGCCGGTCAGCGCCAGGGCGCCCATCGTGCGGCCGTGGAAGCCGCCCTGGGTGGCGACCATGTGGGTCCGCCCGGTCAGCCGGCCGATCTTGAAGGCGCCCTCGTTGGCCTCGGCGCCGGAGTTGCAGAAGAAGACCCTGCCGTCGCGGCCGAAGAGCTCCAGCAGCCGTTCGGCGAGCGCGACGGGCGGCTCCGCGACGAACAGGTTGGAGACGTGGCCGAGGGAGGCGATCTGCGTGCTGACGGCCCGCACGACCGCCGGATGGGCGTGGCCGAGGGCGTTGACCGCGATGCCGCCGACGAAGTCGAGGTACTCGTTGCCGTCGGCGTCCCACAGCCGGGCGCCCTCACCGCGCACCAGGGGCAGCCGCGGGGTGCCGTAGTTGTTCATGAGCACGCCCTGCCACCGCGCGGTCAGTTCCTCGTTGCTCACGACTCCCCCTGTACGCCTTGTTCGTCTTGTGCGCCTTGCCCGCCGGGTTTCTCGTCCGGCACGACCATGGTCCCGATGCCCTCGTCCGTGAAGATCTCCAGCAGGATCGAGTGCTGGACCCGGCCGTCGATGACGCGGGCGGTGTTGACGCCGTTGCGCACGGCGTGCAGACAGCCCTCCATCTTCGGCACCATGCCGGAGGACAGCTCCGGCAGCAGCTTCTCCAGCTGGGACGCGGTCAGACGGCTGATCACCTCGTCGGAGTCCGGCCAGTCCTCGTAGAGTCCCTCGACGTCCGTGAGGACCATGAGGGTCTCGGCGCCCAGTGCCGCGGCGAGTGCCGCAGCCGCCGTATCGGCATTGACGTTGTAGACGTGGTGGTCGTCCTGGCTTCGGGCGATCGACGAGACGACCGGGATGCGGCCGTCCGCGAGCAGCGCCTCGATCGCGCCCGTGTCGATGCCGGTGATCTCGCCCACCCGCCCGATGTCGACGAGCTCGCCGTCGATCTCGGGCCGGTGCCTGGCGGCGGTGATGGTGTGCGCGTCCTCGCCGGTGAGGCCGACGGCGAGCGGCCCGTGCCGGTTGAGCAGCCCGACCAGCTCCCGCTGCACCTGCCCGGCGAGCACCATCCGTACGACGTCCATGGCGTCCTCGGTGGTGACGCGCAGCCCCGCCCTGAACTCGCTGACGATGCCGTGCCGGTCGAGGGCGGCGCTGATCTGCGGGCCGCCGCCGTGCACGACGACCGGCTTGAGGCCGGCGTGCCGCAGGAAGACCACGTCCTGGGCGAAGGCGGCCTTCAGTTCCTCGTCCACCATGGCGTTGCCGCCGAACTTGATGACGACGATCTTGCCGTGGTGCCGGGTCAGCCAGGGCAGCGCCTCGATGAGGATGCGGGCCTTGGGGAGCGCGGTGTGCTTCCTCGTCGTGCTCATGAGCTGTAGGCGCTGTTCTCGTGGACGTAGTCGGCGGTGAGGTCGTTGGTCCAGACGGTGGCGGTCTCGGAGCCGGCGGCGAGGTCGGCGACGATGTGCACCTCGCGGTAGCGCATGTCGACCTTCTCGCGGTCCTCGCCGATGGAGCCGTTCTTGCAGACCCAGACGCCGTTGATGGCGACGCCCAGCCGGTCGGGCTCGAAGGCGGCCCCGGTGGTGCCGATCGCGGAGAGGACGCGGCCCCAGTTGGGGTCCTCGCCGTGGATGGCGCACTTGAGGAGGTTGTTGCGGGCGATGGAGCGGCCCACCTCGACGGCGTCGTCCTCGGTCGCGGCGCCCACCACCTCGATCCTGATGTCCTTGCTGGCGCCCTCGGCGTCCCCGAGGAGCTGCCGGCCCAGGTCCTCGCAGACGGTCCGTACGGCCTCGGCGAACTCCTCGTACGGCGGGGCGATGCCGCAGGCGCCGGAGGCGAGCAGCAGGACGGTGTCGTTGGTGGACATGCAGCCGTCGGAGTCGATGCGGTCGAAGGTCGTGCGCGTCGCCGCCCGGAGGGCCCTGTCCAGGGTCTCGCTGTCGAGGTCGGCGTCGGTGGTGAGCACGACCAGCATGGTGGCCAGGCCCGGGGCGAGCATGCCGGCGCCCTTGGCCATGCCGCCGACCGTCCAGCCGTCCTTGGTGACGACGGAGGTCTTGTGGACGGTGTCGGTGGTCTTGATGGCGATGGCGGCCTTCTCCCCGCCGTGCTCGGAGAGCTGGGCGGCGGCGGTCTCCACGCCCGGGAGCAGCTTGTCCATCGGCAGGGGCACGCCGATGAGGCCGGTGGAGCAGACGGCGATCTCGATGGCGCCCCGCCCGAGGACCTCGGCGGCCTTCTCGGCGGTGGCGTGGGTGTCCTGGAAGCCCTTGGGTCCCGTACAGGCGTTGGCGCCGCCGGAGTTGAGGACGACCGCGGAGACCTGACCGCTCTTGAGCACCTGCTCGGACCACAGGACGGGGGCGGCCTTGACGCGGTTGGAGGTGAAGACGCCGGCGGCGGCGCGGCGCGGGCCGTTGTTGACCACGAGGGCCAGGTCGGGGTTGCCGTTGTCCTTGATCCCGGCGGCGATGCCCGCCGCCGTGAACCCCTTCGCTGCCGTCACACTCACTGCATCTCCTTGTTCGCTTCTCCACCCGTGGAGCGCACAGGTGCGGCTGTCGTCGTCGTCCGCGGCCCGGTGCCCGCACGCGCTCCCCCGGCCGCCGCCGGGCGGCACCCCCGGCTCACGGTGCGACCCCGGCCGTCGTCAGTCCGGTGGTCTCGTCGAGTCCCAGGGCGATGTTCATGCTCTGGACGGCACCGCCCGCGGTGCCCTTGGTCAGGTTGTCGATGGCGCTGATCGCGATGATCCGCCCCGCGGCCTCGTCGTGGGCGACCTGCACCTGGACGGCGTTGGAACCGTGGACGGACGCGGTGGCGGGCCACCGCCCCTCGGGGAGCAGGTGGACGAAGGGCTCGTCGGCGAAGGCCTTGTCGTAGGCGGCGCGCAGGGACTCGCCGGTCACGCCGGGAAGCGCCTTCGCACTGCAGGTGGCGAGGATCCCGCGGGACATCGGCGCGAGGGTCGGCGTGAAGGACACGGAGATCCGCTCGCCGGCCGCCGCGCTGAGGTTCTGGACCATCTCGGGGGTGTGCCGGTGCACGCCCCCGACGCCGTACGGCGTCATGGAGCCCATGACCTCGCTGCCGAGCAGGTGCGGCTTGGGCGCCTTGCCCGCGCCGGAGGTGCCGGAGGCGGCGACGACCACGGCCTCGGGCCCGGCCAGGCCGGCCGCGTACGCCGGGAAGAGCGCCAGCGAGACGGCGGTCGGATAGCAGCCGGGCACCGCGATGCGCTTGGCCCCCTCCAGCGCGGCGCGGCCGCCGGGCAGTTCGGGGAGGCCGTAGGGCCAGGTGCCGGCGTGCGGGGAGCCGTAGAACGCCTCCCAGTCGGCGGCGTCCCTCAGCCGGAAGTCCGCGCCCATGTCGATCACGACGACGTCCGGGCCGAGCTGCTCGGCGACGGCGGCGGACTGCCCGTGCGGCAGCGCGAGGAAGACGACGTCGTGGCCGGAGAGGACGTCGGCGGTGGTCTCCCGCAGCACCCGGTCCGCGAGCGGCAGCAGGTGCGGTTGCAGCGCGCCGAGCCTCTGGCCCGCGTTGGAGTTGCCGGTCAGGGCGCCGATCTCGACCTCGGGGTGGGCCAGGAGCAGACGCAGCAGTTCTCCGCCCGCGTATCCGCTCGCTCCGGCCACCGCCGCTCGTACCGCCATGGGATCCTCCTCCTAGGTGGCATGACTATACGTTTCGCTGCACGTTTATGCAATGCGGAGATCCATGAGCGGCCGGTTCCGGCGAGCGGGTGTCCGGGGCGACGGTGATCGTGCGGTCGGCGGCGTCCCCGGCGTACACGAGGGCCGGGACGAGGGCGGCGGCCAGGAGCGCGGTCGCGGCGGGACCGGGTTTCCAGCGGGTGCGGGCGGTGCGCGCCATGGGCGCTCCGCGGCCCGGACGGGGAGTTGTTCGAAATGTCAAAACTTGGCCAGCACTTCGAACGGCAAGATAGGGAGGGTGCGGAGACGCGTCAACGGGTCACGCGGCGACGGGCGTGGCCCCGTGGCGGCGGACGGGACGGAGAGCGGGGCGTGATGGGCGAGTTCTGGCCGGTGCCGGACGTGCTGGCCTACCTGGCCGGGACCTGGCGCGTGCGGCGCTCGGTGCGGGACCTGGCGAGCGGGGAGGCGGGCGAGTTCTCCGGCACCACCCGCTTCACCGCGCTGCGGGAGGGCGGCCTGCTGCACCACGAGTCCGGCGCCTTCGTCTGGCAGGGCGTCGCCCGGCCCGCCGAGCGGACGCTGCGCTTCCTGCCCGGCCCGCACGGCACGGCGGACGTGCGGTTCGCGGACGGCCGCCCCTTCCACGACCTGGACCTGTCCTCGGGGCGCCACGTCGCCGACCACCCCTGCGCGGCGGACCTCTACCGCGGCGAGTTCACCGTCCGCGACGCGGACCGCTGGCGGACGCTCTGGCGGGTGCGCGGCCCCGCCAAGGACCTCGTTCTCACCACCGACTACACGCGCGAGGGCTGAACCGAGGACCCGGCGGCGGGGCGCCGCCGGTGGTCCGGCCGCGCGGGTCGGCGAGCAGCGCCGCGGTTCGGCGGCGGGGGCGGCGGGTCGTCGACGGGCGGATGCCTCACTCGAGGAGGAGCGCCATCCACTGGTCGGGCCGCTCCAGCGCCCGGAAGCCGAGCTTCTCGTAGACGCCGTGCGCGTCGTGCGTGGCGAGCAGCACGCGACGCAGCCCGCAGGGCCGCAGGTGCTCCCGCACGGCCGCCACGAGCGCCGTGCCGATTCCTTTGCCGCGCGCCGACGGGTCGACGTACACGTCGCACAGCCAGGCGAAGGTCGCCCGGTCGGTGACGATCCGGGCGTACGCCACCTGCTCTCCCGACACCGTGTCGTACACGCCGAAGTTGAGCGAGCCCTCGATCGCCCGGTCCTGCCTGGCGCGCGGCCGGCCCAGCGCCCAGTACGCGTCGGTGGACAGCCAGTGGTGCACGCGCCCGGCGTCGATGCGGGCGCGGTCGGCGGAGATCTCGTAGCCCTCGGGGAGGGCGGGGGTGTCGGTCATGGCGGGATGGTCGCAGGGCCGGGGAAGAGGCGTCGACCGGTTATCCCGGCCCGTGGGCCGGCCGCCCCAGCACCTCGTCGCAGGCCGTGCGCAGCCGCCGCACGCCCTCCGCGATCTCCCCGGTCCCCGCGACCGCCGCGAAGCTGAGCCGGACGTGCCCGGCGGGGGGTTCGGCGCTGAAGTACGGGCGCCCGGGGGTGATCGCGACGCCTGCGCGCAGGGCGGCCGCCGTCAGGGCGGACTCCGCCTCGGTGCCAAAAGCCCCGGCGGCGCCCCCGGTGCCGTCGGGCAGGCGCAGCCACAGGTGGTAGCCGCCCGACGGGACGTGCGGCAGGACGAGTTCGGGCAGGCGGAGCCGGAGCGCGGCGGTCATCGCCTCCCGGCGGGTCCTCAACTCCGCGGAGACCGCCCGCAGATGGCGCGGCCAGGCGGGTGAGCCGACGAGTTCGAGGGCCGCCTCCTGCAGGGGCCGGGGCACGAAGAAGGTGTCGACGACCTGGATGGCCCGCAGCCGCTCCAGGACCGGCCCGCGCGCGGCCAGGGCGCTCACCCGGAAACTGGGCGAGGTCACCTTGGTCAGCGAGCCGACGTGCACGACGACGCCGTCGGGGTCCTCGGCGGCCAGCGGGCGCGGCAGGGGCCCCGCGTCCTCGTGCACGAGCCACCGCACGAAGTCGTCCTCGACGACGAAGGCGCCCGCCTCGCGCGCGATGCGCAGCACCTCGCCGCGCCGCTCCGGCGCGAGCACGGCACCGGTGGGGTTCTGGAACAGCGGCTGGCAGACCAGGACGCGGGCGCCGCTCGCCCGGAAGGCGTCAGCGAGCAGCGCCGGTTTCACGCCGTCGGCGTCCACGGGCACGGGCACCGGGCGCAGTCCGGCGGCGCGGGCGATGGCCAGCATGCCCGGGTAGGTCGGCGACTCGACGAGGACGGGCGCGCCGGGCGGGGCGAGCGCGCGCAGCGCGGTGGTCAGCGCGGACTGGCCGCCCGCGGTGATCAGCACCTCGGCGGCCGTGACGGCTCCGCCGATGTTCCGCGCGAACCACTCCCGCAGCTCCGGCAGCCCCTCCACGGGCGGGCGCCCCCACGCGCCGGGGCGGCGGCCCGCGCGGGACAGGGCGGCGGCCATCGCCCGCTCGGGCTGCAACGACGGGTGCAGATAGCCGCCGTTGAACTCGACGACGCCGGGCGGCGGAGCGGCCAGCGAGACCAGCACACCGGAGGCGTCCACCGAGCGCGGTACGCGACCGGCGGCGCCGTCGGCGCTGAGCGCGACCTCCTGCCAGGCGGTGTCCCCGGCGGGCGCGGCCGTCGCCCGGGGCTGCGCGCGGAACGCGCCCGCGCCGGGCCGGGTGACCACCAGCCCTTCGGCGGCGAGCTGCGCGAGGGCCCGGGAGACCGTCACGGGGCTCACCCGGAACCGTTCGACGAGGGCACGGCTCGACGGGAGCTTTCCACCCGGCGAGTAGCGGTCGAGCTCTCGCCGGAGCTGGGACGCCAGTTCACCGACGCTGCTACGCTCTTGCATGAGAGCACAGAGTAGCGCTACTAACACACCCGCGATAGCGGTCGGCACCCCCGACCGGGAACACCCAGGCCGGGAACACCCAAGCCAGGAACACCCCGACCGGGAACGCCCCGGCCTGGGCATCCTGCAGGCCGCCCTGGGGGTCACCGCCTTCTCCCTCACCTTCCCGGCCACCGCCTGGGGGCTGGAGGGCTTCGGACCCTGGTCGCTGGTCGCCGTGCGCTGCGTGCTCGCGGCCCTGATCGCCGGCGGCTGCCTGCTCGTCCTGCGGGTACCGCTGCCCGCCCGCCGGCACTGGCCGGGCCTGGCCGTGGTCGCCGCCGGGGTCGTCCTCGGCTTCCCGCTGCTCACCACCCTCGCGCTGCAGACGTCGACCACCGCGCACGCGGCCGTCGTGGTCGGCCTGCTCCCGCTGACCACCGCCCTGTGCTCCGCCCTGCGCGTCGGCTCCCGCCCCTCGCGCACCTTCTGGGCGGCGGCGCTCGCGGGCGCGGCGGCGGTGCTGGCCTTCACGGCCGGGCAGAGCGGCGGCGCCCTGACCACGGCCGACCTGTACCTCTTCGCCGCGCTGCTGGTGTGCGCGGCCGGCTACACCGAGGGCGGCCGGCTGGCCCGGGTGATGCCGGGCTGGCAGGTCATCGGCTGGGCACTGGTGCTGTGCCTGCCGCTGACCGTGCCCGTCGCCGCGCTGGCCCTGTCGTACGAGCCCGTGGAGCCGACCGCGCACAGCGTGGCCGGGCTGCTGTGGGTGGCCGCGGGCTCGCAGTTCGCCGGGCTGGTCGTCTGGTACCGGGGCATGGCGGCGATCGGCATTCCGCGGGCCAGCCAGTTGCAGCTGGCCCAGCCGCTGCTCACACTGGTGTGGTCGGTGCTGCTGCTGGGCGAGCGCCTGACGGTGGCCGCCCCGCTGACCGCCGCGGCGGTGCTGGTCTGCATCGCCGTCACCCAGCGGGCGCGCGGCTGAGCGGGCCGCACGGCCCCCTGCCGACCGGCGCTTCCCGCCGTAGACTCAAGGCCACGGACCGCTGCTCCCGCACCGGGTGAGGAGGGCTCCAACGATGCGTGCAACCGTGGGCGACCAGCTTGTCCAGCACGGCAGGGTGGTCGGCCAACACGACAAGGTCGGCGAGATCGTCGAAGTACTGGGCCAGGAGGGCAACCCTCCCTACCGCGTCCGTTTCCAGGACGGGCACGAGGGCGTCTGCTCCCCCGGCCCCGACTCGGAGATCCGCCACAGGACGATCCGGCAGGAGACGCAGTAGCTCAGCGCGAGGGGTTCGCCGGCTGCCGGTAGTGGTCGGCGACCACCCGCGCCATCGCCCCGATCCGGTCCTCGGCCACGTCCCTGGCGGCGAAGTAGACGTGCCCGCGCACCTGCGCGTGGTCCGCGGCGAGGGCCAGGTGCCGGGACAGCTCGGCCGGGTCCTGCCAGGCGGCGGGCTGCGCCGGGTCGCCGGCCTTGTACAGCGCCTCGCCCACGTACAGCCTGGTCGCGGTGCCCCGCGCCACCTCCGCCCACCAGGAGAGCAGCTTCGCGTAGTCGGCGGCGGCGAAGCCGATGTTCCAGTACAGCTGCGGGCAGATGTAGTCGATCCAGTTCTCGCGCACCCACCGGCGGGTGTCCGCGTACAGGTCGTCGTACGTCTGCACCCCGGCCCGTGTGTCGGAGCCGAGCGGATCGGCGGCGGCGTTGCGCCAGACGCCGAACGGGCTGATGCCGAACCGCGCGGCGGGCCGGATCGCCTTGATCCCGGCGGCCGTCTCGCGCACCAGCCGGTCGATGTTGTCCCGCCGCCAGGCGGCCCGGCCGGGGAAGCCCGCGCCGTGGGCGTCGTAGGCCGCGTCGTCGTCGAAGGTCTGGCCCGCCACCGGATACGGGTAGAAGTAGTCGTCGAAGTGCACGGCGTCGACGGGGTACTTCCGCACCGCGTCGAGCATCGCCTCCCGCACGAAGGCGCGGACCTCGGGCAGGCCGGGGTTGTAGTACATCTTCCCGCCGTACGTCACCACCCAGTCCGGGTGCCGTCGGGCGGGGTGGGAGGCGACCAGCCGCGCCGGGTCCGTGTGGCCCGCGATCCGGTACGGGTTGAACCAGGCGTGCAGCTCCAGGCCGCGGGCGTGGGCCTCCTCGACGGCCGTGCCGAGCGGGTCCCAGCCGGGCGCCTCGCCCTGGGTGCCGGTGAGGTACTGCGACCAGGGCTCGTACGGCGAGGGCCACAGCGCGTCGGCGGTGGGCCGCACCTGGAGGATCACGGTGTTGAGGCGGTTGCGGACGGCCAGATCGAGCAGGCCGGTCAGCTCGGCGCGCTGCCGGGCGGCGCTCAGGCCGGTGCGGGAGGGGAAGTCGCGGTTGGCCACGGTGGCGATCCACATGCCCCGCATCCCGGTGGCCGCGTGCCCCCGCGCGCCGGCGTCCTCGTTCTCCCGGTCCCCCCGCGCCTCGTCGTCCGCGGGCCCTCCCCCCGGCGCCGCGGACGCCTGCGGCATCATCGTGAGAGCCGACAGCGCCGCCACGGCGAACGCCCTGCGTGACACTCGTCCCATCTTCATGCCCCTCGACACGGCGGGTCCGCTCCGTCGCGGACCGCTCCGTGCCCAGCATGCCGGACCCCGGCGATCGATCATCGATACTTGGGAGTAACGTGCACGGACGGAGCAGGCACCGGAACCCGGCGGACCTGCCACAGCCGTAGACCAGTGCCGGGGCGTCGGCCAAGGGACGCGCCGCGCATGCGACGGAAAGGGACGATGTGACGGACATCCCAGCGGGAGACATTGCACGCGTCGGAGTGGTGGGCTGCGGTCAGATGGGCGCGGGGATCGCCGAGGTGTGCGCCCGGGCCGGGCTGGACGTGAGGGTCGCCGAGACCACCGGCGAAGCCCTGGAGATCGGCCGTACCCGGCTGTTCAACTCCCTGTCCAGGGCGGCCGAGCGCGGCAAGATCACCGAGGAGGAGCGGGCGGCCACGCAGGACCGCCTGAGCTTCACCACCGACCTCGGCGAGTTCGCCGACCGTGACCTGGTGATCGAGGCCGTCGTCGAGAACGAGCAGGTCAAGACCGAGATCTTCCAGGTCCTGGACCAGGTCGTGACCCGTCCGGACGCGATCCTGGCCTCCAACACCTCCTCCATTCCGCTGGTGAGGCTGGCGGTCGCCACCTCGCGGCCCGACCAGGTCATCGGCATCCACTTCTTCAACCCGGCCCCGGTGCAGAAGCTCGTCGAGCTGATCCCGGCGCTCACCACCTCCGAGGGCACCCTCGGCCGCGCGCAGCTCTTCACCGAGAAGGTGCTGGGCAAGCACTCCATCCGCGCCGTGGACCGCTCCGGCTTCGTGGTCAACGCGCTGCTGATCCCGTACCTGCTCTCCGCCATCCGGATGTTCGAGTCGGGCATCGCCAGCCGCGAGGACATCGACAACGGCATGGAGCTGGGCTGCGCCCACCCCATGGGCCCGCTGAAGCTGTCCGACCTGATCGGCCTGGACACGGTCGCCTCGGTGGCGCAGTCGATGTACGAGGAGTACAAGGAGCCCCTGTACGCCGCTCCCCCGCTGCTGCAGCGCATGGTCGACGCCGGCCGCCTGGGCCGCAAGACCGGCTCGGGTTTCTACACCTACGGCTGACCCGCCCCGGGGCGCCCCGGGCCGCGGCACACCCCTCCGGGGGGAAGCCGGCCGCCTCCGCGTCCGGCCCGTGCCACGGGTCCGGCGGCGGACCGGTGACGGCCGGCTTCGTCCACGCGAACCGACCGCACCCGGATGCGGGATCGGCAGCACCCGGACACGGGATCGGGCAGCACCCGAAGCACGCGGATGTCGGACGGTTCACGGCTCCGGGCAGCGCGGGCCGGGGCGCTGGAGGTTCTCGTGGACGAAGCCGGACGGTGCACGGCGAGGACGGCGGGATCCTTTCCGACGCGAGCCACCGCATCGCGCGGCTGATTACAGACGGTCAGAATTCGGCCAAGTGCACGGGCCCGGCGCCGTGAAAGGCACCGGGCCCGCGGCATTCGCACACCGTGTGAGAGCCGGGCTCGCATATGCCCGTCGCACACTCTCCCCACGCGCCCACCAGGGGAGTTGACTCAGCATGCGCATGCAAGGGATGTGAACGACTACGGAAAGGAGCGGACTTGTGACCGCCGATCCCGAGCATCCCGTCGTCCACGGTGAACTCGCAGAGTTACGACGCCGCCTCGATGTGGCGTACGCCCGCGTCGAGGGCGGACTGGCCCTGCTCAGTCACCGCACCGAGGAGACGGCGAAGGAACTGGACGAACTGCACGACCGGATCGTCACCCTGGAGCACGCCCGCTGGCCGCTGCCCTCGATCGCGGCCGTCACGGCCGTGGGCGCGCTCGTGGTGGCGGTCTGGCAGGCGCTCGGCCGCTAGCCGGAGCCGGACGCGGCGGGGGGGATCAGGGCAAGGCGTCCTGTCCGAGCCTGAGGTGGTGCAGCAGGAGTAACGCGGCCGCCATGTTGGCGGCCGGGACCTCCCCGCGGGCGACCATGTCGGGGACGAGTTTGAGGGGGACCCACTCCCGGCGGTCCGACTCGAAGTCGTCCACGGGGTGCCCGACGTACTCGCCCTCGTCGGCCCAGTAGATGTGGTGCCGGGCGTCGGTGAGGCCGTTGGACGGCTCCACACTCATGAGGTGGTGCAGGGGTCCCGGCCGCCAGCCGGTCTCCTCCTCCAGTTCCCTGGCGGCCGCGACGGGGATGTCCTCGCCGTCCTCCACCACGCCGGCCGCGAGTTCCCACCCCCAGCTGTCGGTGATGAAGCGGTGGCGCCAGAGGAGAAGGACCTCGTTGGCCTCGTTCACCACCGTGGCCACGGCGACGGGCCGCAGCCGGATGAGGAAGTGGTCGAGATGCCGGCCGTCCGGCAGTTCGACGTCCGCGAGATTGACGCTGAACCAGCGGTTTGCGTACACAGTTTGTTCGTTCTGTTTCGTCCACTGCACGGTTCTGCCACCTTTCGCTGGGTAAGGGGCAATATCGCAGCAGGGACGGTCTGGCAGCAGGCGCACGGGCAGCCCGCTCGGGGGGTGGTGCGCGCCGGTTCACAAAGGTCTACAGCGGTACGCGCAGCGCTCCGTCGATCAGTTCGGCGGCCTCGGTGGTGCCCGCGCAGCCGCTGCGCACCAGGTGTTCGCGTACCGCGCGCAGTCTGTCGCGCAGCCGCTGGGACTCCATCCCCCGGGCCTGCTCGGCCATCTGCACGGCGATGGCGACCGCCTTGTCGGCGTTGCCCTGCCGCAGCTCGATCGTGCTGAGCATGGCGAGCCGGTGCACCCGGCCCCGGTCGTGGGCCGGGTTGTCGACGGCCGCCGCCGCGTGCTCCCCCGCCGCCGCGATCTCCCCCAGGCTCAGCAGCGCCTCCGCCACCTGGACGTTGACCAGGCCCGGCTGGACATAACCGGTCTCGTCGGGCTCGTATCCGCGCCGGATGCGTTCGGCGGCCTGCTCGGCGCGCCGGATGCAGGACAGCGCGCTCGTGCCGTCACCGAGGTGGGCGTACGCCTTGGCCTGCATCGCGTACAGGTCGGAGGCGAGCGCCGGGGTGATGTGCCGGCCGGCGGTGCGCAGCGCGGCCTCCGCGAAGGCGACGGCCTGCCGGTACTCCCGCATGAACAGCGACTGGTTGACCAGCAGCGCGATCACGTACGCCCCGAGCCCCCGGTCCCCGCTCGCCTTGGCCAGCCGCAGCGCCTGGTGGAAGTAGCGCTGGGCGAGGCCGTGCGCGTCGGAGTCGTACGCGCAGATGCCGGCGATCGCCACCAACCCGCCCGTGGCCCGGTGCAGTTGGCGGCCGGTGGCGTCGGTGTAGCCGCCGCGCAGCAGCGGGGCGGCCTCGGCGTTGAGGAAACCGACGATGCGGGCGCGGGTCGCGATGCCGCCGGCCTTGCGGTACATCTGCTCGTAGTGGGTGCGGGCGGCACGCAGCGTCTCGATGTCGGACGGGGTGACCCGGTGCCGGCCGCCGCGCGAGACGTCCACGTCCTCGGGCGGGTTCTCCCACTCCCACACCGGCATCACGGCGGGCGTGCCGGTGAGCGCGGGCGCGCCCAGGACGTGCGGGCGCTGCTGCTGGTCGGAGCGCCACAGGGCGGTGGCCCGCTCCACGAACCCGGACAGCGACCCGGTGTGCGGCGCGGCCGGCTCGCCGGGCACGCCGAGGCCGATGTCGTCCAGGGTGACGGGCCGTTGCAACCGCGCGGCGAGCACCTCACAGATCAGGTCGGGCACCTGGCCGCGGGGCCGCTGCCCCTTCAGCCACCGGGCCACCGCCGTGTGCTCGTAGCGCAGGGCCAGGCCGCGCCTGCGGCCGGCCTGGTTGACGTGCGCGGCCAGACCCGCGTGCGAGATGCCCGCCTCGTCCAGGATCGCGTCGAGCAGTGTATTGGGCTGCATGTGGGCCCCCCGGGTGGCTCGGTGCCGACAGCGTAGTGGGTCCGCCTTCACACGGGGTGTGAACGGAGTGTCCGAATCCGCAGCGTGCGCGCGCTGTCGCGGAGAGTTCCCGGCCGGTTGACTGAGGTGCCTCGAAAGAGGCCGGCCGGGCCGCCGGCTCCCCCTCGTACATCGCGGCGGCCCGCTTCCGCGCCGTCCGCCCGGCTGCCTGCCCGACACTCCGTGGCGGGGCGGACGGCCCGCCGGTGGCCGGGCCGGGCGGCTCGTCGCCGCCGGGCCGTCCGTGGTCGTCCGGGGCGGCCCACGGCCGTTCGCGGCTATCCGCGGTGCGTCGGCTGCGGGTGGGCCGGCCGCGCCCCGGCGGGGTCGCCCGTGCCGCGGCCCCGCGTCCCCAGGGGGGTGCGCCGGCCGTTCGTGAGGACCAGCAGGGCGACGTCGTCCGCCGGCGCGCCGCGTGTGTGGCACAGGAGGGCCGTGAAGACCCTGTGGAGCACGGTCTGCGGTGAGAGCGGCTGCACGCGTACGGCGTCGGCCAGGACGGCCGGCAGGGGGAAGAACCGGCCGTGGGCGTCCCGGGCGTCCTCCGCTCCGTCCGTGTGGAGGAACAGCGCCTCACCGGGCAGGAGACGGCCCAGCCACACGGGGGACAGCTCGGCCGGCAGGGGAAACGGCCCCAGGGGCGGGAACGGGTCGGCACGGGCGAGTTGCTCGACCCGCGTACCGCTCAGCAGGTACGGCCACGGATGTCCGCAGTTCAGGGCCCGCACCTCGCCGTCCCCGCGGATCTCCACCAGCAGCAGGGTGACGAACTCCTCGGCCACCGGGTCGCGGGGCGCCGGGCCCGCCGACGGGTGCTCGGCGCGGGCCCGCTCGCGCAGGTGCCGGGCCAGGGTCCGCTCCAGCCGGCGCAGGACCCCGCCGAGGTCGGGCTCGTCGTGCGCGGCCTCGCGGAAGCCGCCGAGGACGGCGGCGACGGTGGCGAGGGCACCGAGCCCGTGCCCGCGGACGTCGCCCATCACCACCCGCACGCCGTGCTCGGTGGCGACGGCCTCGTACAGGTCGCCGCCGACCGTCGCCTCGCGATCGGCGCAGAGCCGGCCGGCGGCGACGTTCAGCCCGTCGATGCGCGGGGGCAGCGGACGCAGCAGCACGCTCTGGGCGGCGCCCGCGACACGGCGCGCCCGGCGCAGTTCACGCAGCAGCGTCCGCCGGACGTGGACGACGATCCCGGTGCCGACCGCGAAGAACACGGCGCCGGTGGCGATCCGCGCGCCGAGCCCGGTCTGCTCGGCGAGCGGGCAGGTCAGCTTGTACGTGAGGGCTGTGGCGCCCCAGGCCGTGGGCAGGCCGAGGGTGAGGATCCGGCGCAGCGGCTGCCGTGCGGCCCGGCACCTGACCCGGCGAGCAGCTCTCCGGACGGCTTCGCCCAGCTCCTCGCGGCCCGTCCGGCGCCCGCCCGGCCGGGCCGGGGCGGGCAATCGGGAGTTCGTCCGGGGCCACCCTGTCCTGCGGGGACCCCCAGCCCTGATGCGGATCATGCCGATGGCCCCCCATATAGGCCCTGACAGCACAGACGGACCGGCCTCGAAAGGCCGGTCCGATTCTGTCGACCGCATGGCCCGAAAGGGCTGGATCACCCGGCATTCTCACCCGATCGGGTGAGGCGCCCGGAAGCGTCCCGAGGGAGCGCGGGGAACCGCGCGACCGGCCGCCGCAGCTATGCGACCGCCGGACGGCAGCGGCTCCCCTCCCCCGGGTACGGCCTTCAGCTCCGCAGCACCGCTCCGGTCCGCTCGGTGGCCAGCGCCACCGCCGCGTCCCGGGCCGCCGACGCCTCGTCCACCGTCAGCGTCCGGTCGGCCGCCCGGAACCGCAGCGCGTACGCGAGGGACCTGCGCCCCTCGCCGAGCTGCTCGGCGTTGTCGTACACGTCGAACAGCCGGATGGACTCCAGCAGTTCGCCCGCGCCCTCGCGCAGCGCCGCCTCGACGTCCGCCGCCGGCACGAGCGCGTCGACGACCAGCGCGACGTCCTGCGTGGCGACCGGGAAGGCCGAGATGCCCGGCGCCTGCAGGGCGCCGTCCCCGGCCTGTTCCAGGACGTCCAGGTCCATCTCCATGGCGCAGGTGCGCGCGGGCAGGCCCAGGGCCTTCAGCACGCGCGGGTGCAGCTCGCCCGCGTGGCCGACGACCCGCTCCGCGCCGTCGACGGTGACCGCCAGCTCGGCGCACCGGCCCGGGTGCCACGGCCCGTACCGGCCCTTGCGGACGATCAGTCCGGCGCCCGCCTCACGGGCCACGGTCCGCGCCGCCTCGACCGCGTCGGCCCAGTCGGCCGGGCGGCCCTTGCCCCACCAGCCGGCCTGCTCGCGGGCGCCGGCGAGGACGACGGCGACGTGGCGCGGCTGCCCGGGCAGCGCGGAGTCGAGCTCCGCGATCTCCTCGTCGGCCGGACGCCGGTCGACGGTGAGCCGGAGGGCGGTCTTCCGCTCCTCGTGCGGGAGGAAGACCAGGCCGGTCTCGAACAGGGCCAGGTCGTGCGAGCCCCGGCCGTCGTTGCGCCGCAGGGCACCCAGCAGGCCCGGCAGCAGCGAGGTCCGCAGCGCGGGCTCCTCGTCGCTGAGCGGGTTGGTGAGCTTCACGACGCGGCGGGCCGGGTCGTCGGGCTCCAGGCCGAGCTGGTCGAAGACCCGCTCGGCGACGAACGGGTAGTTCGGCGCCTCGACGTACCCGGCACCGGCCAGGGCCCGGCCGACGCGGCGGTGCAGCCGCTGCCGGCGGGTCAGGCCGCGGCCGGCCGGCGGCCTGGGCAGCGTGGAGGGCAGGTTCTCGTAGCCCTCCAGGCGGATGACCTCTTCGGCCAGGTCGTTGGGGTCGGTCAGGTCGGGCCGCCAGGACGGGACGGTGACGATCAGCTCGTCCTGCCCGTAGACGTCGCAGCCGATCTCCTGCAGCCGCCGCACGACGGTCTCGCGGCCGTACTCCACGCCCGCGACCCTGTCCGGGTGGTTCGCCGGGAGGGTGATGGTGCGCGGCGCGGACGGGGCGACGATCTCGGTGACGCCGGCCTCGGCGGTGCCTCCGGCCAGCAGGACCAGCAGGTCCACCGTCCGCTGGGCGGCGGCCGCGGCGGCCTGCGGGTCGACGCCGCGCTCGAAGCGGCGGGACGCCTCCGAGGACAGCTTGTGGCGGCGGGCCGTGCGCGCGATCGACACCGGGTCGAAGTGCGCGGCCTCGATCACCACGTCGGTCGTGGCGCCGGCCCCGTCGTCGGCGTCGTGGTCGGCGATCTCGGTGTCGGCGCCCCCCATGACACCGGCGAGGCCGATCGGGCCGCGCTCGTCGGTGATGACCAGGTCCTCGGCGTCGAGGGTGCGCACCACGCCGTCGAGGGTGGTGATCTTCTCGCCCGGCTCGGCCCGGCGCACGCCGATGGCGCCCTGGACCAGCCTGCGGTCGTAGGCGTGCAGCGGCTGGCCGAGCTCCATCATCACGTAGTTGGTGACGTCGACGGCGAGCGAGATCGGGCGCATGCCGACCTTCTGCAGGCGGCGCTGGAGCCAGATCGGGGAGCGCGCCTCGGGGCTCAGGCCGGTGACCGTGCGGGCGGTGAAGCGGTCGCAGCCGAGGGGGTCGGAGATCCGCACCGGGTGGCCGAACGCGTTCGGGGCGGGCACGTCGAGCAGGGCCGGGTCGCGCAGCGGCAGGCCGTAGGCGATGGCGGTCTCGCGGGCGACGCCGCGCAGCGAGAGGCAGTAGCCGCGGTCGGGGGTGACGGCGATGTCGAGGACCTCGTCGACCAGTTCCAGGAGCTCGACGGCGTCCTTGCCGACCTCGGTCTCCGGCGGCAGCACGATGATGCCCTTGGTGCCGTCGTCGCCCATGCCCAGCTCGTCGCTGGAGCAGATCATGCCGCGCGACATCCGGCCGTAGGTCTTGCGCTCGGCGATCTGGAAGTCGCCGGGCAGCACCGCGCCGGGCAGCGCGACGACGACCTTGTCGCCGACGGCGAAGTTGCGGGCGCCGCAGATGATCTCCTGGGGCTCGCCGGTGCCGTTGGCCCGGCCGACGTCGACGGTGCAGTAGCGGATCGGCTTCTTGAAGCCCTCCAGCTCCTCGATGGTGGCCACCTGGCCCACGACGAGCGGGCCCTTCAGGTCGGCGCCGAGCTGCTCGACGGTCTCGACCTCCAGACCGGCCGAAATCAGCTTGGCCTGTACGTCACGGCCGGTCTCCGTCGCCGGCAGGTCGACGTACTCCCGCAGCCAGGAAAGCGGGACCCGCATCAGATCTCCATCCCGAACGGCCGGGTGAACCGGACGTCACCCTCGACCATGTCTCGCATGTCCTCGACGTTGTGGCGGAACATCAGCATCCGCTCGATGCCGAACCCGAAGGCGAAGCCGCTGTACTTCTCGGGGTCGACGCCGCAGGCGGTGAGCACCCGCGGGTTGACCATGCCGCAGCCGCCGAGCTCGATCCAGCCCTCGGAGGAGCAGGTGCGGCAGGGCCGGTCGGGGTTGCCGACGGACTCGCCCTTGCAGACGTAGCAGAGCATGTCCATCTCGGCGCTCGGCTCGGTGAAGGGGAAGAAGTTCGGCCGCAGCCGGGTCCTCATGCCCTCGCCGAACAGCGACTGGACCATGTGGTCCAGGGTGCCCTTGAGGTCGGCCATGGTCAGGCCCTCGTCGACGGCGAGCAGCTCGACCTGGTGGAAGACGGGGGTGTGGGTGGCGTCCAGCTCGTCGGTGCGGTACACGCGGCCGGGGCAGATCACGTAGACCGGCAGTTCGCGGTCGAGCAGCGAGCGGATCTGCACGGGCGAGGTGTGGGTGCGCAGCACGACGCCGGACTCGGTGCCGCCGTCGGGGCCCTGCACGAAGAAGGTGTCGGCCTCGCCGCGGGCGGGGTGGTCCGGGCCGATGTTGAGGGCGTCGAAGTTGAACCACTCGGCCTCGACCTCGGGGCCCTCGGCGACCTCGTAGCCCATGGCCACGAAGATGTCCTCGATGTGCTCCGACAGCGTGGTCAGCGGGTGGCGGGCACCGGCCGGCACGCGGTCGTAGGGCAGCGTGACGTCCACGGCCTCCTCGACCAGCACCCGCGCGTCCCGCTCGGCCTCCAGCTCCTCCTGACGGGCGGCGAGCGCCTTGTTGACGGCGCCGCGGGCCTGGCCGACGCGCTTGCCGGCCTCGGCCTTGGCGTGCGGGGGCAGGGCGCCGATCTCGCGGTTGGCGAGGGCCAGCGGGGAGGCGGGGCCGGTGTGGGCGACCTTGGCCTCGTGGAGCGCGTCGAGGGAGTCCGCGGCGGCGAAGGCGGCGAGCGCCTCGTCCCGCATGCGCTCGATCTCTTCCGGTTTCAACGCCTCGACCTCGACAGGGTCGTACGACTTATTGGGTGCCGACATCTCTTCCCGTGCTTCCGATTGGCTGGCGGATGGTCCCCGTCACCGACTCGTGGACGCCTCGTCTCCGTCCGTGAGATCCGTCGGGATCCGTCGGGATCCGTCGAGGTCCGTCGGGATCCGTCTGGGACACAAAGGTGCCAAAGGCCGAGTCTAACGGGGTGGGGGTGTGCGCATGCGCCCGTGGGGTCTCAGGCCAGATAGGCCGGGGCCGCCACGGGCAGGGTAAATCGGAACTCGGCGCCGCCGCCGGGGGCGCGGCCGACCGTGATGGTGCCGCCGTGGGCCTCGACGATGCCCTTGACGATGTAGAGCCCGAGGCCCGTGCCGCCGCGCTTGCTGCCCCGCCAGAAGCGGGTGAAGACGCGGTTCATGGACTCCTCCGGGATGCCGGGCCCCTCGTCGCTCACCGTGACCGACGTGCCGGCGTCCTCTCCCTCGCGGGGCGACGCCGTGGCCGTGATGTCGATGGTGACGGTTCCCTCGCCGTGCCGCACGGCATTTTCCAGCAGGTTGCTGAGCACCTGGTCGATCTTGTCGGGGTCGGCCCACAGCATCGGCAGGGGCTGCTCGACGCGCAGCAGGAACCGGTCGGCGGGCTGGCCGGCGGCGACGTAGGCCTGGATGTGACGTCCGACGGCGGCCCCGATGTCGACGGGCTGCCGGCGCACCTCCAGCCGGCCGGAGTCGATCCGGGAGATGTCCAGCAGCTCGGCGATGAGCCGGGTGACCCGGTCGGCGTCGGCGTCGACGGTCTCCAGCATGAGCCGTTTCTGGTCGTCGGTGAACCGCTCCCACTTGGCGAGCAGGGTGGCGGTGAAGCCCTTGACGGAGGTGAGCGGGGAGCGCAGTTCGTGGGCGACGGTGGCGATCAGCTCGGCGTGGCTGCGTTCGGTGCGGCGCCGGGCCTCGGTGTCGCGCAGGGTGACGACGACACGGCGGACGGGACCGGTGGGCTCGCCGCGGACGTAGCGGGCCGACACCAGCACCTCCCGCCCGCCGGGCAGCAGCAGGTTGCGCTCGGGCTGGCGGACCCGGATGGCGAGTCCTCCGTAGGGGTCGGTCAGCTGCCACCAGCGCCGGCCGTCCAGGTCCTCCAGCGGCAGGGCCTTGTCCAGCCGCTGCCCGAGGGCCCCGGCGGCGGGCACGGCGGTGATGCGCTCGGCGGCGGCGTTGAAGCAGACGACCCGCCCGTGCTCGTCGGCGACGACGAGGCCGTCGGGCAGCTCGTCGGGATCGATGCCGGGACCGGCGAGGTCACCGGGCCGGGATGCGGGCGGCCGCCGCACGTCCCGTGCTCCCGCTGGCCCGCCCGTGCCGACGCTCATCCCCGTACCCCACCTCTCGTACCGGCGCAGTGGGTGTCCCCGAGCTGGTCACCCTACTAGCTGCCGGTGACGGAACGGCACCCTCCGGCGGCACGCTGTGCACGCGCCGACGCATAGAGACATACGGCGGCGGCGGTGGCGAGGTTCAGGCTCTCGGCCTTCCCGTGGAGGGGGACGCGCACGACGGCGTCCGCGAGCGCCCGGGTCCCCTCCGGCAGGCCCCAGGCCTCGTTGCCGAACACCCAGGCGGTCGGCCCGCCCATGGTGCCCTTGTCGAGCTCGGCGTCGAGGTCACGGTCGCCCGCCCCGTCGGCGGCCAGGACCCGCACGCCGGCCTTCTTGAGCCCGCCGACCGCCCGGTCCACGGGTACGCCGACGGCGACCGGCAGGTGGAACAGCGAACCCACCGAGGCGCGCACGGCCTTGGGGTTGTACAGGTCGACGGAGGCGTCGGTGAGGACGACGGCCTCGGCTCCGGCGGCGTCGGCGCACCGCAGCACGGTCCCGGCGTTGCCGGGGTCGCGGACGTGCGCGAGGACGGCGACCAGCCGGGGGCGGGCGGCGAGGATCTCCTCGAAGGGCGTGTCGAGGAACCGGCAGACGCCGACGAGTCCCTGCGGCGTGACGGTGGTGGAGACGTCCTCGATGACCTGCTCGGAGGCGAGGTGCACCCGGGCGCCGGCGTCCCGGGCCTCCCCGACGATGTCGGCGTACCGCTCGGCGGCCTCCAGGGTGGCGAACAGCTCCACGAGCGTGGCGGTGCCCCCGGTCCGGTGCCCGGCCGCCTCCCGCACGGCCTGCGGTCCCTCCGCGAGGAACAGCCGCTCCTTGCCCCGGAAGTTCCGCTTGGCCAGCCGCCGCGCGGCCAGGACGCGGGGGGAGCGGGGGGAGATGAGCTCGGGGGTGGCGGGGGGCATGGGTTCACCTTGGCAGTTCAGGGGTTCACGGACACAGCAGGACCCGCAGGCCTGGACGGCCTGCGGGTCCCTTCCGTCACACCGGCGCGGCGCCGGCGCGGCGTCACGCAGCCTTGGGGGCGTTCACGTCCGCCGGCAGCGCCTTCTGGGCGACCTCGACGAGCGCGGCGAAGGCGCCCGGGTCGTTGACGGCCAGCTCGGCCAGGATCTTGCGGTCGACCTCGACGTTGGCGGCCTTCAGACCCTGGATGAAGCGGTTGTACGTGATGCCGTTGGCGCGGGCAGCGGCGTTGATGCGCTGGATCCACAGCTGGCGGAAGTCACCCTTGCGCTTCTTGCGGTCGTTGTAGTTGTAGACCAGCGAGTGGGTGACCTGCTCCTTGGCCTTGCGGTACAGGCGCGAGCGCTGACCGCGGTAGCCGGAGGCCTGCTCGAGGATCGCCCGGCGCTTCTTGTGAGCGTTGACTGCCCGCTTGACGCGTGCCACTTGTTAACTCCTTGTAGCGGGGCCGCGGTGGTCCTCACACGGCCCGAAATCGATTGGGTCCCGGTCCTGACGTACGTACGGCGCTCGGCGCGTGCGGTGCGCCCGGCGCCGGGGCGTCACTTGCCGAGAAGCTTCTTGATCTTCTTGGCGTCGCCCGGGGCCATCTCGGCGTTGCCGGTGAGGCGGCGCGTCACACGGGACGACTTGTGCTCGAGCAGGTGGCGCTTGCCGGAACGCTCGCGGAGCACCTTGCCGGAGCCGGTGATCTTGAAGCGCTTGCTGGCACCGCTGTGCGACTTGTTCTTCGGCATAGCGCCGTTCTCTCCTCGTCGGTGGCGCTCCGGTGCCCGGTCGCGAGAACCGGGCACGGTGGAGCGTCGCTCTTGTTTCGGTTACGTCCTGGGGGCTGACGCCCCCCGGGGTCACGCCTCGGCGGAAGTCTCGGCCGGAGCCTCGGCGTTCGCGGCGTCGGGGTCCGCGGCGTTCATCGAACGGCCGGGGTTGGCCTTCGCCTCCGCCTTGCGGGCCTCCTGCGCCTGGCGAGCCTCGGCCATCGCCTCGGTCTTCTTCTTGTGCGGACCGAGGACCATGATCATGTTGCGGCCGTCCTGCTTCGGGTTCGACTCGACGAAACCGAGGTCCTGGACGTCCTCCGCGAGGCGCTGCAGCAGTCGGTAGCCCAGCTCGGGCCGGGACTGCTCGCGACCACGGAACATGATCGTGATCTTGACCTTGTCGCCCTGCTTGAGGAACCGGACGACGTGACCCTTCTTGGTGTCATAGTCGTGCGGGTCGATCTTCGGCCGGAGCTTCATCTCCTTGATGACCGTGTGCGCCTGGTTCTTGCGCGCCTCACGGGCCTTCATGGCCGACTCGTACTTGAACTTCCCGTAGTCCATGAGCTTGCACACGGGCGGACGGGCGTTCGCCGCGACCTCGACCAGGTCCAGGTCGTACTCCTGCGCAAGCTCCAGTGCCTTGGCAAGCGGCACGATGCCGACCTGCTCGCCACTGGGACCGACAAGTCGCACCTCGGGAACGCGAATCCGGTCGTTGATGCGGGGCTCGGCGCTGATGGATCCTCCTCGGTAGCACCACGCGACGGTCTGGCGGACAGCCGCGTAACGTCTGTGTTCGTTAGACCTAACCGCGCCGAAGCAGAAAAAATGCCCCGGACGATCACAGGCGGGGCTCCTCGAACTACCGGAGCACCGCCGCGATGCCGCGGGGCGCGATTTCGGGCGGAGCGCCGTCGCCGGGACGCCGACCGCCTGACCGGTGACCCGCCTCCCGCGAGGGTGGTCGGGTGGGAGTTCGAAAGCCTCCACTTGTGGGTCGGTCCGTCTGTCGTGTGACATACGTGTCCGACCGGTCGTTACACAAGGTTAGCAGCTCCGGCCGGGAACGGCTAACCGGAGCCGGCCGGGGTCCGCCGCGTGGCCCCGTCGCGGTGCACCTATCGTGTGGAGCATGAGTGACACCTCCCCCTCGGACCGCCCCGAGACCGCCGGCAGCCCCGGCTTCGACGCCATGACCCGCGACATCGCCGAGGTCCCGGCGGTCGAGGTGATCGTGACGGTCGCCGTCAACCTGATGAGTGCCGCCGCCGTGAAGCTCGGGCTCACCGAGGAGGGCGACAAGTACAAGGACCTGGACGAGGCCCGCAAGCTGGTCCACGCGCTGGCCGGTCTGCTGGACGCCTCCACCACCGAGATCAGCTCCTTCCACGCGGCGCCGCTGCGCGACGGCCTGAAGTCGCTGCAGCTGGCCTTCCGCGAGGCCTCGCTCGTCCCGGACGAGCCGGGCCAGGGCCCGGGCGAGAAGTACACGGGCCCGGTCTACGGCTAGTCCGTCACCGCACGTACAAGGGCTCGCCCGGTGGCGTCGTCCCGGCCGGCAGCAGTGCCAGGTCGAGGCCGCGCACCAGGCGGGCCCTCAGCGTGTCGTCGGCGGCCAGGCGCCGCGCGAGCGCGCGGGCGGCCTCGGCGGGGGGCGCGGCGGGGTCGAGGACGAGGGCCAGGGTGCCGTCGGCCTGCCCCGGCCCGAGGTGGGCGCGCAGCACGGCGGGCTCGGCCGCGACCGCCGCGCGCACGGCCTCGACGACGGCCGGGTCGGCGAGCGGGTCGGTCGTGGTGCGGCCCTCGGCCAGCGCCAGCAGCGCGGGCCGGTCCAGTTCGAAGGGGACCGGGCCGGCCAGGTCGAGCACGATCGTGTCCGCCTTCTCGTGCGCGGCGGCCTGCAGGGCCTGGTGCAGCGGCACGGCGACGGGGCGGGCCGCCGGGTCCCAGCGGGCCAGGGAGCCGGTGGAGGTGAAGGCGGGCAGGGCGGTGCGGTGTCCGGCCTTCAGGGTCGGCACCGCCATCTCGCTGGTCTTGTCGCGGCGCAGCCCGTTCTCGTCCTCCTCGGCCTCGCCGAGCACGGCCACGACGGGCACGAGCAGCCGGGCGCCCCTGAGCGCCTCCAGGACCGGACCCACGGCGGTGCGGTCCTCGGCCCAGGCGGCGAGCGCCGCGCTCAGCCGGGGGTCGGCGGAGCCGTCGTCGTCGGAGAAGCCGGGGTCGGGGATGTTCTTGTTCGCCACGGTCCCGACCCTATAGGCAGCGGGCATCGGGGCCCGGGCGGGCCCGGGGAGCCCGCGCGTGACGTCCTCGGCGGGCTTCCCGGTGCCTCCCGGCCCGCCCGCGGGGTGCGCCCGGCGGTCCGCGCGGCCGTCGCCCCCGGCATCGCCGGCAGGGAGTCCCCGGAGCCCGCTTTCCCGGGGCCCGCCGGGGCCGTCGTGCCCGCCCGCCCTGCCGCCCGTTCCCGTGCGGCGCGCCCGCCGCGGCCGGCCCCGTGGGCGGTACCGCCGCCGGGACGGTGTACGTGAGGGCGCGGGCGCACTACGGTGTGCGGGCCGTGCCGTCGTCCGCGCCGCCGTCGGGGCCGGCTTCGGCCGGCGGGGAGGCACCGGTGCGACCTGGGAGGAGAACCCGGCGTGGATCTCGACGCGCTGCTCGCGCGGGCCATGGAGCCGGTCACCGTCGCGGACGGCGCGAGGGTGTCGGTGGCGGTGCTGGACGCGGAGTCCGGCCGGGGCGCCGCGTACGGTGACGGTGCCTTCGACACGGCGAGCGTCGTCAAGGTCGACATCCTGGCGGCGCTGCTGCTCCGGGCGCAGGACGCAAGACGGCGGCTCACCGCGGCCGAGCGGGCGCACGCCGCCGTGATGATCCGGGACAGCGACAACGCCGCCGCCTCCGCCCTGTGGCGGGCGATCGGCCGGGCGCCGGGGCTCGACGCCGCGAACGAGCGGTTCGGGCTCACCGCGACCGGGGGCGGCGAGGGGACGCTGTGGGGCCTGACCCGGACCACGGCGGCCGACCGGCTGGTGCTGCTCCGTCAGGTCTTCGGGGAGGACTCGGAGTTGAACGGGGCCTCGCGGGCGTACCTGCGGGGGCTGATGGGACGGATCGCCCCCGGCCAGGACTGGGGGGTCTCGGCCGCGGGATCGCCGTACGCGCTCAAGAACGGCTGGCTGCCGCGCAGCACGACCGGCCGGTGGGACGTCAACAGCACCGGGCGTGTGCGGGTCGGCGGCCGCGACCGCCTGGTGGCGGTCCTGTCGGACGGCAGCGCGACGAAGGCGGACGGGATCGCGCTGGTGGAGGCGGCGGCGCGGGCGGCCGTGTCGGTGTTCGCGACCGCCCCCTGACCGGTCGTCTCCGTGCGGGCCGGGGCGCGTCGCACGGTGTCCGGAAGTCCTCTAGAGGCCGTCCCGGTGTGCGCGGCGGCCGCGCCACAGGGCCACCGACGCGACCAGCAGGACGCCGCCGGCGCCGCCCGCGAGGGGGGCCGCCCAGTTGGCGGTGTCGCCGCCGGACGCGGCGTCGTCCGGGCCGGGGCCGAAGTACCGCTCGCCGTACGCCGCCGGGCGCAGCCGCTCCGGCTTCAAGCGGTCCGCGGCCCGGATGGCGGCGGCCGGGTCGACGAAGCCGAAGCCGCGGGAGTCGTCGCGGCCGCCGGTGGGGGCGTCGCGGGCGGTGTCCTCCAGGAGCTTCTTGATCTGCGCCGGGGTCAGGTCCGGGTGGGCCGCCCTGACCAGGGCGACGGCGCCGGAGACGAAGGCGGCGGCCGCGCTGGTCCCCCAGCCCTCGTAGTACTTGCGGTCGGGGTCGGCGATGACGACGTCGACGCCGGGTGCGCTGACGGTGGCGTACCAGCGGCGGGTGGAGAAGGAGGCGCGGGTGCCGTAGCGGTCGACGGCGGCCACGGCGATCACGCCCGGGTAGGCCGCCGGGTAGGAGATGTGGTCGCCCTTCTCGCCGCCGTTGCCGGCGGAGGCGACGACGGCCACGCCCTTGCGCAGGGCGTACTGGATGGCCTGGTCCTCGGTGGGTTCGGGGTGCGCGGAGGCGGAGTCGTCGCCGAGGGAGAGGTTGATGACGTCGGCGCCGTGGTCGGCGGCCCAGCGGATGCCCTCGGCAAGGGCGTTGCCGCGGGTGTTGCGGGCCTTGGCGCGGGACGCGTCGCCGTCCTCCAGGATCACGCGGACGGGGAGGATCCTCGCCTCGGGGGCGATGCCCATGACGCCGTCGGCGCCCCCGGGGCCGTGTCCGTGACCGGCGATGATGCCGGCCATGGCGGTGCCGTGGCGGGCCCAGGCCCGGTCGCCGGGCTCGGCTCCGAAACCGATCAGGTCCTCGCCGGCGAGGACGTTGCCGGCGAGGTCGGGGTGGTCGGCGTCGACGCCGGTGTCCAGGACGGCGACGGTGACGCCCGCGCCCTTCGTGGTCCGCCAGGCCTCCTGGGTGCGCATGGCGTCCAGGGCCCACTGCTGGGCGCGTATGCCGTCGGCGTGCGCGGTGGTGGACGGCAGGAGGGCGAGGCCCACGGCGAGGAGGAGGCACAGGGCTCCCGACCGGCGGGGCCTTTCCCCGGGCCTCCCGGCCTTCCCGGCCTTCCCGACTTCCCCGGCCTTCCTGATTTTCCCGGCTTTCCCGGCCGGGTCCACCGCGGTGTGCGTCGCGGCGTTCGTCGCGGTGTTCACGAGGGCTGCTCCGTGGCCGAGCGGACGTTCTTGCGCAGGGCGCGCTCGATGCGGTCGGCGAGGCCCCGTGCCTCGTGGCCGAGGCCCGCCTGGGCGGGGGCCGTGGTGGCGCCGGAGGCCATGGCGTCCTCGGCGGGCTGCGGGTCGTCGACGGTGCGGCCGTCGGCCCAGCCGGAGACGGCGTAGACGACGACGGGGGCGTCGGTGAGGACGGAGACGGTCCAGGAGGCGCGCTGCCCGGCGCCGAAACGGCCGGCGGCGGTGTCCCGCGCGGCGTACGGCAGGGGCATCAGGTCGCTGCGGCGGTCCAGGCGCTCCTTGGCGAAGCGGCTCGCCAGGGAGGCCATGGCGGCGGCGTCGGCCTTGGTGAAGAGCAGGCCGACGGTGGTGACGTGGCTCTGGGTGGCGTCGGTGTAGGTGGCGCGCAGCAGGCGCCGGCAGCCGACGGGGGCGAGGGCCTTGCGCAGCAGGGGGTCGAAGGCGCCCGCGCAGCCGCCGTCCGGGGCGACGGCGACGCGGGTCCAGGTGCGGTCGGCCTCGCCGGGACCCGCGCCCTGCCCCGCGACCGTGGGCGGGAACAGCCGGTCGACCGGGACGCTGTGCCACAGGCTCCCGGCGGCGGCGAAGGCACCGCGCTGCTCGGCCTGCCCGGAGCCGCCGACGAGCCAGCTCCCGGTCACGGCACCGCCGGTGAGACCGAGTCCCAGCACGAGGCAGGCGGCCGCCGCCACGGCCCGCGACCGTCCCCGCCGCCCGAGCGGCCCGGGCCGCGCGTGCTCGTCGTACCCCTCGGGCTCCCCGAACGACACGACGGGCCGCCCGGCCCCCGGGGTGCCCCCCGGGGCCGGGAAGGCGCTCCAGGAGAAGGCGGGGTCGGGAGAGACGGAGGACGGGGCGGGGGGCGGCACCGGCGGCGGGGTCCCGGTGCGGGCGGCGGGCACGGCGGGGCGGCCCGCCGCGGGCCCCGTACGGCGACCGGAGTCACCGGGCGCCGCGCCCGGCCGGGTTCCCGCGCCGGACGGTGCACCGGCCGCGCCGGGGCGGCCGAAGGTTCCGGCGGGCGTGCCGCCCGGCCGGGCGGGCGGCTCCGGCGCGGGGTGTGCGGGCACGGGGCGCAGACGGGCGGTCGTCTCCGAGGAGGTCTCGGCGCGGGCGTCCGCGCGGCGCGGCGCGGGCCGGTGGTCCGGGCGCGGGGGTACGGCGGCCGACCCGGTGGCCGACGCGGTGCCGGGCCGCGTCCGGGAGCCGGCCGCCGGGGCGTCCGGGGCCGCCGCGCCGCTGCCGCCTGCCGCCCGCGGGCCCACCGCCGGCGGCGTGTCCGGGAAGCGGGCGGAGGCCCGCGGCGGGGGCGGGGCCGAGGAGACGGTGCCCTGGGGCGCGGGGGGCGCGAAGCCCGGGAAGGACGGGCGGGTCCGCGGAGGAGGGGACGCGGGCCGGGCCGCGCCGGTGCCCTCCCGGGTGCGGCCGGCCGGCGCTTCGGCCTCCGAGCCGTCCCGGGCGGGCGCGGCGGCCGGCTCACGGGTGCCGGGGGTACCGGAGGTGCCGGGAGGGGCGGAAGTACCGGAGGTGCCGGGTCCGGCCGTGGCCGGCGGGTGCGGATCCGGGCGTCCGGCCGCCGGCTCGCCGCGGCCGTCCGTACCGGCCGCCCCCGGCTGCCCCGCCGTCCGCTGCTCCCGGACCGTCCGCGGCTGCCGCCGGTCGTGCTCCCCGGTGCCGTCCTGCCCGGTCCGGGGCGGATGCGGCGGGGGCGGCGGCGCGGCCGGGCGCGGGGGGACGGGGGCACGCCGCGCTTCCGTGCTCATGCACCCCCCGTTTCCTCGGCCCGGGCTGTCTCCTCCGCGGGCCGCTGGTCTCCTGCCCGGGCCCGGCACGGACTCGTCCCGGGCACACCTACCCGCACGGGCGGGCCGTCATCCGGCGCGGACCTCCGGCCGGCGGCGTTCCGCCGTGCGTGCGCGTCACTCTACGGCGTCTCCCCGGGCGAACGGGAACCGGTCCGCGCGGCCGGGGCATCTGCCCGGAACATCCCCTACCCTGCGGTAATTCCGTCTGGCAGGCTGCGTCCATGACTGCGCGCGCCGCCGACCGGGCCCGTTACGACCGGGCCACCGCCCATCTCGACGCCCCCGTCGCGATCGTGGACCTGGAGGCCTTCGACGCCAACGCGGGCGACCTGGTGCGGCGGGCCGGCGGGAAGCCCGTCCGGGTCGCCAGCAAGTCCGTGCGCTGCCGTGCCCTGCTCGAACGGGTCCTGGCGCGCGACGGGTTCGCGGGCATCATGTCCTTCACGCTGGCCGAGTCCCTGTGGCTGGCCCGGTCCGGGTTCGACGACGTCCTGCTCGCCTACCCGTCCGCCGACCGCGCCGCCTACGCCGAACTGGCCGCCGATCCCAAGCTCGCCGCCGCCGTCACCGTCATGGTGGACGACCCGGCCCAGCTCGACCTCGTCGACGCCGCGCGCGGCGACGGGCGCGAAGTGGTGCGGGTGTGCCTGGAGTTGGACACCTCCCTGAGGCTGCTCGGCGGGCGGGTGCGCGTCGGGGCCCGCCGCTCGCCGCTGCACTCCCCCGCCCGACTGGCCGACCTGGCCCGGGCGGTGGCCCGGCGGCCGGGCTTCAGGGTCGTGGGGATCATGGCGTACGAGGGGCACGTCGCCGGGGTCGGGGACGCGGTCGCCGGCCGGCCGCTGCGGTCGCGCGCCGTCCGCCTGATGCAGGCGGCCGCCCGGCGCGAACTCGCCGCGCGGCGCGCCGAGGCGGTGCGCGCGGTGCGGGCCGTCGTACCGGACCTGGAGTTCGTCAACGGCGGCGGCACCGGCAGCGTGCAGCACACCGCCGCGGAGGAGGCGGTCACCGAGGTCGCGGCCGGGTCCGGGCTGTACGTGCCGCGGCTGTTCGACGACTACACATCGTTCACGGGCCGCCCGGCCGCCCTCTTCGCCCAGCCCGTCGTACGGCGGCCGGGCGTGGGCGTGGTGACGGTCCTGGGCGGCGGCTACCCGGCGTCCGGCGCCGCGGGACGCGACCGGCTGCCGGTGCCGTACCTGCCGGAGGGCCTGCGGTACGACCGCCGGGAGGGGGCCGGGGAGGTGCAGACGCCGCTGCTCGGCGCGCCCGCCGACGACCTGCTGATCGGCGACAAGGTGTGGTTCCGGCACGCCAAGGCCGGTGAGCTGTGCGAGCGGTTCGACGTGCTGCACCTCGTCGAGGGCGACGCGGTGACGGCGACCGTGCCGACCTACCGCGGCGAGGGCCGTACGTTCCTGTAGCGGCCCGCCCCCCCCGGGGCGGGCCGGTGCCCCGTCCCGGCGGCTCAGTCCGAGGGGCCGATGCTGCTGCCCACACCGCCGCCCGTGTCCGCGTCGCCGGCCGGGCGGATGCCCTCGGTGATGCGGTCCATGTCGGTGAGGGGCGGGCCGTCCCCGCCCGCGTCGAAGACGTACCGGACGAGGACGGGGGACTCGGTGCCGACGCTGGACGGGAAGACCAGGGACTGCACGTAGCCGCCGGGCCCCTCGGCGGTGCGCACGCGCCAGCGCACGAAGTACCCGGCACGGCCCGCCACCGCGACCGGCCCGGACCCGACGACCTCGTGGGACTCGATGCCGCCGAAGGGCTTGCGGCCGACCGGGTCGCGGTCGTACGCGTCGGCGGCGGCGTCGGAGATGTCCTGCTCGGCGAGGATCCGGGGGGACGTCTCGTCGGTGTCGGTCACCGTGCGGGAGATGACGAGCCCGTGCCGGCACACGCCGCCGTCACCCGGGCAGTCGTAGGTGCCGTCGGTGGTCATGACGACGTCCTCCCGGGCGACGTACCGCGGCCTGGTCCAGCCGTCGGGCAGCGGGAAGGTGACGCCGTTGAGCTGGTCCTCCACGACGGAGGGGCCGCCGGGGGACGGCGCCGGCGCGGACGGCGCGGGCGTCCGGCCGGCCGGGGAGGCCGCGGCCGTCGGGCCGGTGCGCGCCCGGGCACCGCCGTCGTCCTCGCCGAGGAGGACGGCGCCGGTGACGATCGCGGCGGCCAGGACGGCCCCGGCGGCGGTGAGGACGACGGCCCTCGCGCGTCCGGTGCCGCCCGGGGACGGGGGCGCCGGCGCGCCGGGGGCCCCGGGGGCGCGCCGGTGCCCGGTCCAGGCCGTGCCGTCCCACCAGCGTTCCAGGTGCGGGGCCGACGGGTCGCGGTACCAGCCGGGCGGGGTCGTCGTGCTCATTCCGGCACTGTAGGACGGCGTCCGGGCACGGCAGGACGCGTCCTACAGCGGTGTGACGTACGCCCCCGCGATGCCGCCGTCCACCAGGAAGTCGGTGGCGTTGACGAAGGAGGAGTCGTCGCTGGCCAGGAAGGCAACGGCGGCGGCGATCTCGTCCGCCTCGGCGAACCGGCCCAGCGGGATGTGCACCAGGCGGCGCGCGGCCCGCTCGGGGTCCTTGGCGAACAGCTCCCGCAGCAGGGGGGTGTTGACCGGGCCCGGGCACAGGGCGTTGACGCGGATGCCCTCCCGCGCGAACTGCACGCCCAGTTCCCGGGACATGGCGAGGACGCCGCCCTTGGAGGCGGTGTACGAGATCTGGCTGGTGGCCGCGCCCATCCGCGCCACGAAGGACGCCGTGTTGATGATCGACCCCTTGCCCTGGCGCCGCATGTACGGGAGGGCGGCCTTGCAGCACAGGTAGACGGAGGTCAGGTTGACCTCCTGGACCCGCTTCCAGGCCTCCAGCCCGGTCTCCAGGATGGAGTCGTCGTCGGGCGGGGAGATGCCGGCGTTGTTGAAGGCGACGTCGACCGAGCCGTAGGTGTCGTACGCGGCGCGGAAGAGGTTCTCGACCTGCTCGGGGTCGGTGACGTCGACCTTCACGAAGATGCCGCCGGTCTCCTCGGCGGCCGCCTTGCCGCGCTGCTCGTCGACGTCGCCGCAGACGACGTGCGCGCCCTCGGAGGCGAGGCGGCGGGCGGCGGCCAGGCCGATGCCGCTGCCGGCGCCGGTGACGACGGCGGTACGGCCGACCAGGCGGCGGCAGACGGCGTCGGGGGTCCGGGGGGTGCGGGGAGTCTGTGCGGTCACTGTGCGGGGCCCTCCGTGCTGATGAAGACGTTCTTGGTCTCGGTGAAGGCGGCCAGCGCGTCGGGGCCGAGCTCGCGGCCGATGCCGGACTGCTTGAAGCCGCCGAACGGGGTCCAGTAGCGGACGCTGGAGTGGGAGTTGACGGAGAGGTTGCCGGCGCGGACGGCCCGGGAGACGCGCAGGGCGCGGCCGACGTCCCTGGTCCACACCGAGCCGGACAGGCCGTAGTCGGTGGCGTTGGCGAGACGGACGGCGTCGGCCTCGTCGTCGAAGGGGAGGACGACGGCGACCGGGCCGAAGACCTCCTCGACGGCCACCCGCGCGCCGGGGTCGACACCGGTGAGGACGGTGGGCGGGAACCAGAAGCCGGGCCCCTCGGGGGCCTTGCCGCGGATCCCGCCGGTGCCCTCGGGGACGTAGGAGCGGACGCGCTCCAGCTGGGTCCGGGAGATCAGCGGGCCCATGTCCGTCCTCTCGTCGGCCGGGTCGCCGACGAGGACGGACTCGACCGCGGGCGCGAGGAGGCCGAGGAAGCGGTCGTGGACGGAGCGCTGGACGAGGATGCGGGTGCGGGCGCAGCAGTCCTGGCCGCAGTTGTCGAGGAACGACATGGGGGCGGCGGCCGCGGCCGCCTCGAGGTCGGCGTCGGCGAAGACGATGTTGGGACTCTTGCCGCCGAGTTCGAGGGTGACGCGCTTGAGCAGCGCCGAGCCCTTGGCCAGTACCCCTCTGCCCACGGCCGTCGACCCCGTGAACACGATCTTGGCGACGTCCGGGTGCTCGACGAGCGCGTCGCCCGCGACGGGGCCGTGGCCGGGCAGCACCTGGAACAGGTGCTCCGGAAGGCCGGCGTCCAGGGCGAGTTCGGCCAGCCGCAGGGCGGTGAGCGGGGTGGTCTCGGCGGGCTTGAGGAGCACCGCGTTGCCGGCCGCGAGCGCGGGGGCGGCGCCCCAGGCCGCGATCGGCATCGGGAAGTTCCAGGGGGCGATCACGCCGACCACGCCCAGCGGTTCGAGGAAGGTGACGTCGACGCCGCCGGACACCGGGATCTGCCGTCCGGTCAGCCGCTCCACTCCCCCGGCCGCGTAGTCCAGCAGGTCGCGGACGTTGCCCGCCTCCCAGCGGGCGTTGCCGATGGTGTGGCCGGCCTCGCGGACCTCCAGCCGGGCCAGCTCCTCGACGTGCTCGTCGACGGCGGCCGCGAAGCGGCGCAGCAGCCGGGCGCGGTCGCCGGGCGCGAGGGCGGCCCAGGCGGTCTGGGCCCGCGCCGCGCGCCGGACGGCCGTGTCGACGTCCTGTGCCGAGGCGGCGGGGACGGTGGCGACGACCTCCTCGGTGGCCGGGTTGAGGACCTGGAGCTCGTGCGGCTCTTGGGGGACAGGGGACAAGGAGGGCCTCACATGCGTTCGAAGGAGCGGCGCAGCTCCCAGTCGGTGACCGCGGCGTCGAAGGCGTCCAGTTCGACGCGCGCCATGTTGTGGTAGTGCGCGACGACCTCGTCGCCGAAGGCGGCCCGGGCGATCGCGCTGTTCCGCCAGAGTTCGGCGGCCTCGCGCAGGGTGGCCGGGACGTGCGCGAAGCCGGCGGTGTAGGCGTTGCCGGTGCACGGCTCGGGAAGGTCCAGCTCCCGCTCGACGCCGTACAGCCCGGCCGCCACCATGCCCGCCACCGCCAGGTACGGGTTGACGTCGCCGCCGGGCAGCCGGTTCTCGAAGCGCAGGGAGCGGCCGTGGCCGACGACCCGCAGCGCGCAGGTGCGGTTGTCGTGGCCCCAGGCGACGGCGGTCGGGGCGAAGGAGCCCGGCTGGAACCGCTTGTAGGAGTTGATGTGGGGGGCGTACAGGAGCGAGAAGTCGCGCAGGGCCGCCAGCTGCCCGGCGAGGAAGCGGCGCATGACCTCCGACATGCCGCCGGCGTCGGCCGGGGCCGCGGCCATGGCGTTGCGCCCGTCGGCGTCCGTGAGCGAGAGGTGGATGTGGCAGGAGTTGCCCTCGCGCTCGTTGTACTTCGCCATGAAGGTGAGGGACATGCCCTCCTGGGCGGCGATCTCCTTGGCTCCGGTCTTGTAGACCGCGTGCTGGTCGCAGGTGACCAGGGCCTCGTCGTAGCGGAAGACGATCTCGTGCTGGCCGGGGTTGCACTCGCCCTTGGCGGACTCGACGGTGAGGCCGGCGCCGGCCATCTCGTTGCGGATGCGGCGCAGCAGGGGCTCGATGCGGCCGGTGCCCAGCACCGAGTAGTCGATGTTGTACTGGTTGGCCGGGGTCAGGCCCCGGTAGTGGGCGTCCCAGGCCTGTTCGTAGGTGTCCCTGAAGACGATGAACTCCAGCTCGGTGCCGACCTGGGCGGTGAGGCCGAGGCCGGCCAGGCGCGCGAGCTGGCGGCGCAGGATCTGGCGGGGCGCGGCGGCGACCGGGGAGCCGTCGTCCCAGGCCAGGTCGGCGATGACCAGGGCGGTGCCCTCGTTCCAGGGCACGCGGCGCAGCGTGCCGGGGTCGGGGTGCATGGCGAAGTCGCCGTAGCCGCGGTCCCAGGAGGACATCGCGTAGCCCTCGACGGTGTTCATCTCGGCGTCGACGGCGAGGAGGTAGGCGCAGCCCTCGGTGCCGTGGCGGAGGACCTCGTCGAGGAAGAAGCGCGCGGCGAACCGCTTGCCCTGGAGCCGTCCCTGCATGTCGGGGAAGGCCAGGACGACGGTGTCGATGTCACCGCCCGCGACGAGGGCGTGCAGCTCCTCGACGCCGAGCGGGGCTGTGCGGTCTGCCACGGCAGGGCCTCCTTGGGGTGTGCACGGCGAAGTCGCCGTGGCCGCCTCGTCGGGCCCGTTCGGGCCTCGTCGCGCTTCCTCACGCTCCTCGCGCCGCTGCGCGCTTCTTCGGCCGCGCCGAGAGCCATAAGGTATTGCCGGGAACCATTGCTTGGGAAGGGGGCACGGCCACATGCCGCAGGAATCGGGCGGTCCGGTGCGGGACCGTCTGGCGCCGGTGCTGCGGCCGGTGCGGGCGGGCAACGGCTTCGAGGAGGCGCTGGAGCAGATCCTGCAGGTCGTCCGGCTGGGCCTGGTGCCGGGGGGCGGGCGGCTGCCGGCCGAGCGCGAACTGGCGGAGCGGCTGGGGATCAGCCGGGTGACGCTGCGCGAGGTGCTGAAGGTGCTGCAGGACCAGGGGCTGGTCGAGTCGCGGCGCGGCCGCTACGGCGGAACGTTTGTGCTGCCCCGTACGCCGGAGACGGGCGGCGAGGACGAACTGCGCCGCCGGATCGCCGGGGTCGACGTCGAGGACGTGCTGCGCTTCCGCGAGGTGCTGGAGGTCGGCGCCGCCGGCCTGTGCGCCGCCCACGGCCTGGCGGGCGGGCAGGCGCGACGGCTGCGGGAGGCGCTGGCCCGCACGCACGACGCCCCGCTCGCCGACTACCGGCGCCAGGACACGCTGCTGCACCTGACCCTCGCCGAGCTGTGCGGGTCGCCGACGCTGAGCGCGCAGTACGCGGCGGTACGGGCGACGGTGAACGACCTGCTCGACTGCATCCCGATCCTGGTGCGGAACCTGGAGCACTCCCAGCGCCAGCACACCGCGCTGGTCGAGGCGGTGCTCGCCGGGGACGCGGAGGGGGCGCGGGAGACGATGCGGGAGCACTGCGCGGGGACGGCGGCGCTGCTGCGGGGGTTCCTGGCGTGAGCGCCCCGCCGCGCGGGGAAGCTCGCCGCAAAGGTGCCAAGACGATCCATTGCCGGAACGACGGGGGAGCCGCATGGCGGGCAGGCCGCTGATAGGCGTCAGCACGTACCTGGAGTCCGGGGCGCGCTGGGGGGTGTGGGAGCTGGAGGCGGCGCTGCTGCCGGCCGGGTACCCGCGGCTGGTGCAGCGGGCGGGCGGACTGGCCGTGATGCTGCCGCCGGACGCGCCGGAACACGCCGCCGCGGCCGTGGCCCGTCTCGACGGGCTGGTGATCGCCGGCGGCCCGGACGTCGAGCCGGCCCGCTACGGCGCCGAGCCCGACCCGCGCACCGGGCCGCCCGCCCGGGCCCGGGACGCCTGGGAGCTCGCCCTGATCGAGGCGGCGCTGCGGGCGGACGTGCCGCTGCTGGGCATCTGCCGGGGCATGCAGCTGCTGAACGTCGCCCTCGGCGGCACGCTGGTCCAGCACCTGGACGGGCATGCCGAGGTGGTGGGGGTCTTCGGGCGGCACACGGTCGTGCCGGTGCCGGGGACCCTGTACGCCGGTGTCGTCCCAAAGGAGACGTCCGTGCCGTCGTACCACCACCAGGCGGTGGACCGGCTCGGCGAGGGCCTGGTCGTCTGTGCGCACGCGACGGACGGGACCGTGGAGGCCGTCGAACTGCCGTCCGCCGCCTGGGCGCTGGGGGTGCAGTGGCACCCGGAGATGGACGAGGACGTCCGGGTCGTGCGGGCCCTGGTGGAAGCCGCTTCCTGAGGGCCCCGGCCGGGCCGGCCGAAAGGCGCCCTACGCCCGCGTCAGGGACAGCAGGTCCCGGGCCGGGCCCGTGGGGCGGTGGCCCGTCGGCCACACCGCCCTCAGGTCGCGGGCCAGGACGACGCCGTCCACCGGCACGCGGACCAGGCGTCGCATGGACAGCTCCTCGCCCACCGCCAGTTCGCTCAGGACCGCGGGGCCGGCACCGCTCACGACCGCGGCCTTCACCGCCGTGGTGGACGACAGTTCGATCAGCGGACGGGCCAGGCCGCCGAGGGCCGCGTCCAGGACCTGCCGGGTGCCCGAGCCCTTCTCCCTCAGGATCAGCGGGGTCGTCGCCAGCTCCCCGGCCGCGAGCGGGCGCCGCCGGCGGGCCCAGGGGTGGGCGGGGGCCGCCACCACGATGAGGCGGTCGTGGGCGACGACCGCGCAGTCGAGGCCGGGCGGCACCGTCAGGCCCTCCACGAAACCGAGGTCCGCCTCGCCCGACAGCAGGCGCTGCGCGACCGCCGCCGAGTTGCCCGCCAGCAGTGACACCGCCGTGTCCGGCCGCTGGGCGCGCAGCGCGAGCAGCCAGCCCGGCAGCAGGTACTCGGCGATCGTCATGCTCGCCGCCACCCGCAGCCGGGAGTCACGGCGGTCGCGCAGCGCCTGCGCCCCCGCGTCGAAGGACTCCGCCGCCTCCACGATCCGCCGGGCCCAGTCCGTCACCAGCGCACCGGCGTCCGTGAGCCGGGAACCGCGCGGTGAACGGTCCACCAGTGCCACACCCAGCTGCCGTTCCATCGAGCGGATCCGGCTGCTGGCCGCCGGCTGGGTGATGCCGAGCTCCCGCGCCGCCCCGCCGAGACTGCCGAGCCGCGCCACCGCCAGCAGCAGCTCCAGCGCCCCCAGGTCGGGGACCCGGTGCGCCAGGGAGCCGGCGGACGGCGGACGGGCGCCGGCGCGGCCGTCCGCGCCGTCGTCCCGCCGCGTGCCGTCCCTGCCGCCCTCGGTCCTGCCCATAAGGCCAGCTTATGCCGCCGGGGAGGCGAACTCCCTGGTGGTGGGCGTCCGCCCGCGCGACGGCGGGGCGACGGCCGGGAGCGCCGCCGTGCGCGGACTGCTCAGCGCAGAGCCGCTCGCAGGGCCTCGCCCAGCACCCGCGGCGCCTCCGCCAGCGACGGGCCGTACCAGGTCAGGTGCCGTCCGCTGACGAGCGCGCAGGGCAGTCCCGCGAAGGCCTCCGGGCCGTCGTCGGCGGTGAAGCGGTACGGCTCGTCCGGGAGCACGACGACGTCCGGGGCCGCCGCGCGCAGCTCCTCCAGCGGCAGGCGCGGGTAGCGCTCGGGATGCGTCGCGTGGACGTGGTCGACGCCCAGGCGGGAGAGCACGTCGCCGGCGAAGGTGTCGCGCCCCAGGACCATCCACGGGCGGCGCCAGACCGGTACGACCGCTGTCCTGCGGACCCCGGGGACCGGCAGCGCGGACCAGGCCTCCTCGGCCTCGTCCAGCCAGCGCGGGCGGGCGGCCGCTCCGCAGGCGTCCAGGACCCGCGCCAGTTCCCGGAAGGCCCGGGGCACGTCCCGGACCTCCGTGAGCAGGACCTCGACGCCTGCCGCGCGCAGGGCCGCCAGGTCGGGTGCGCGGTTCTCCTCCTCGTTGGCGATCACCAGGTCGGGGGCGAGGGAGACGATGCGGTCGAGCTTCGGGTTCTTGGTGCCGCCGACACGGACGACGTCGAGGTTGGGCGGGTGCGTGCACCAGTCGGTGGCACCGGCCAGGACGGCGGGGACCGTGCGCGCGACGGCCTCCGTCAGGGACGGGACCAGGGAGACGACCCTCACCGGAGCCCGCCGGCGCTCACCGGCTTCCACCGGGGTTCGCCGGCGCTCACCGGCGCGGTCGCTTCCGGTCGCGGACCGCCTCGATGTGCTCCGCCACGGCGACTACGATCACCCGGGTGTCCGGCTCCGTCGCCCGCCAGCGGTGCCGCACGCCGCCGGTGAGGTAGAGGGTGTCGCCGCGGCCGAGCCGGTAGGCGCGGCCCTCGGCCTCGATCTCCACGACACCGTCGGCCACGTACATCAACTGGTCGTTGCGGAACTGGAACTCGCGTCCCGGATCGTGGTCGCCGGTGAACTCCGAGGCGTGCATCTGGTGGTGGCCGCGGACCAGCGAGCGCACCCGGGGTTCGAGGAGCGGCCCGGGGGCCTCGGAGCGGACGACGTCCACGCTGCACGCCGGATCGGCCGCGGCGAGGAGTTCGACGGCCGTGGTGCGCAGGGCGTCGGCGACCTTCTCCAGGGAGCTCCTGCTGGGGCGGGCGCGCTCGTTCTCGATCTGGCTCAGGAAGGGGACCGACAGGCCGCTGCGCTCGGCCACGACGGCGAGGGTGAGCTCCAGGGCACGGCGGCGCCGCCGCACGGCCGCGCCCACCCGAAGGGGCTGTTCCTTGTGGTCGCCCATCGCTCCGGCTCCCTCCCCCGCCTGTCGTTCGGTTTCTTGTCGGCTTCTCTGCACCCTACGCATGTTCGGCAAAGCGTTTCATGTGCCCGTCACATCGGCGGCACACGGTGGGGGTGCGGCCCCACGGTCCGCGCCGACGGATCACCACGCCGGACCCGCCGGCCGCGGGTTCCTCCCGCGAGGCGAACCGGCCGGCCGGTGAGACCCTCGGCCGCCGTGTTCGATGCGCGTGCGGTTGCGCGTGTTCCCGCGGGCGCGGCGGGCGGGGAGGAGGCCGTGGCCACGCCGGTGGCGTTGTGCGGTTGTCCGGATCCTTTTCGTGAGCGACCCGGGCCCGGCCCCGCCGCCGGGTTCCTCCCGTACCCGGCGCGGGCCGCGACGCGCCGCGCGGCCCGAGGAGCTGTCGGTGCCGTACGGCATGATGCCACGCGTGACCGGACGACTGATGCTCCTCGACACCGCCTCCCTGTACTTCCGCGCCTACTTCGGCGTCCCGGACTCGCTCAGGGCCCCGGACGGCACGCCGGTGAACGCCGTGCGCGGACTGCTCGACTTCATCGACCGGCTGGTCAGGGACCACCGGCCGGACCACCTGGTGGCGTGCATGGACGCCGACTGGCGCCCGCACTGGCGGGTGGAGCTGATCCCCTCCTACAAGGCGCACCGCGTCGCCGAGGAGCACGCCGCGGGCCCGGACGAGGAGGAGGTCCCCGACACGCTGTCCCCGCAGGTGCCGGTCATCGAGGCCGTCCTCGACGCCGTCGGCATCGCGCGCGTGGGCGTGGCGGGCTACGAGGCGGACGACGTCATCGGCACGTTCACCGCGCGGGCGAAGGGCCCCGTCGACATCGTCACCGGCGACCGCGACCTCTACCAGCTGGTGGACGACGCGCGCGGGGTGCGCGTGCTGTACCCGCTCAAGGGCGTCGGCTCGCTGCAGCTCACCGACGAGGCGGTGCTGCGCGGGAAGTATGGGGTCGGTGGCAGCGGGTACGCGGACCTGGCGCTGCTGCGCGGCGACCCGAGCGACGGCCTGCCGGGGGTGCCGGGCATCGGCGAGAAGACGGCGGCCAAACTGCTCGCGGACTTCGGCGACCTGGCCGGGATCCTCGCCGCGGTCGACGACCCGCGGGCGAAGCTGACGCCGTCGCAGCGCAGGCGGCTGGACGAGGCGCGGCCGTACCTCGCGGTCGCCCCGAAGGTCGTCAGGGTCGCGGACGACGTCCCGCTCCCGGACGTCGACACGGCGCTGCCGCGCGCCCCGCGCGACCGGGACGCGCTGGAGGCGCTGGCGGCCCGCTGGGGCCTGGGCGGATCGCTGGAGCGTCTGCTGACGACGCTCGGGGCATGAGTCCCGGGAACCTTCCGGTCCAAGGGTTTTGAATACGACGGAGATGCTAACTTAGGTAAACCTAACCATTTGCGTCCCAGGGGAGGCCCTCATGGCAGAGCGACCGGCACGCCAGCCGCGCAAGCCGCACGCCGCGCAGGTCGTCCGCACCGAGCGGCTGACCCCGCACATGCAGCGCGTGGTGCTGGGCGGCGAAGGCCTCGCCGGCTTCGCGGCGGACACCTGTACCGACCACTACGTGAAACTGCTGTTCCCGGCCGCGGGCGTGACCTATCCGGAGCCCTTCGACTTGCAGCGCATCCGCGAGGAGTTCCCGCGCGAGCAGTGGCCGGCGACCCGGACGTACACCGTGCGCCAGTGGGACGCCGAACACCGCGAGCTGACGCTGGACTTCGTCATCCACGGCGACGAGGGGCTGGCCGGCCCGTGGGCGCTGCGCGCCCGGCCCGGGGAGCGGGTGTGGTTCATGGGCCCCGGCGGCGCCTACGCCCCCGACCCGGGCGCCGACTGGCACCTGCTGGCCGGTGACGAGAGCGCGCTGCCCGCGATCGCCCGGTCCCTGGAGGCGCTGCCGCACGGTGCCCGGGCACACGCCTTCGTGGAGATCGCCGGCCCCGGGGAGGAGCAGAAGATCGACTCCGACGCGGAGATCACCTGGCTGCACCGCGGGAACCGTCCCGTCGGCCAGGCGCTGGTGGAGGCCGTCCGGGCCCTGGACTTCCCCGCGGGCCGGGTGCACGCCTTCGTGCACGGGGAGGCGCACTTCGTGAAGGAGCTGCGCCGGCTGCTGCGGGTCGAGCGCCAGGTGCCGCGCGAGGACCTGTCCGTCTCCGGCTACTGGCGGCTCGGCCACACCGAGGACGGCTGGCAGGCCTCCAAGCGGGAGTGGAACGCGCGTATCGAGGCGGAGCAGGAAGGCGCGAGCGCCGCCTGAGAGCGGCGCACGGGGCCCGCACCGGCGCCCGCCGCTCCGGACGGCGGCCGCACCGCCCCCAGGTCCGGGTCCGTGTTCGCCGCGCACGTCCGGAACATGCCGCTTAGGATCCTTACGCGTGGCACATACCTTTGACGAACTGGTCGCGATGCAGCGCGCGGCGGACCAGGCGCACCACAGGGTCGAGGAACTGCGCGACCAGTACGGGCCGCCCACCTACGCCAAGTGGACCAAGACCCAGACCGACACCTACGAGACCGCCTGGCGCGCCTGGCGCGACCTGGACCGCGACGCCCGGATCGCGGTGAACGAGTACGCGAGGGAGCGGAACGAGTCCCGCGGGAGGGTCGAGGCCGCCGTGCAGGAAGCGGTACGGCACCCGGAGACGGGGAGCTGACCGGCTCCGGCGCGGACCGGGGCCCGGCCGCCCGGGGTTCGGCGGCGCCACCGTCCGGTGCGCGGGGTGCCCCGGGCCCAGCGGTTCTCCCGGCTCCCGTACGCCCTCGTACCCTGGTGCCCGATGAGACGCCGTACCCCGCCCCCTCCCCCTCCCCTCCCCCAGCGCCACGGGGTCGACCCGGTGCGGGTGCGACTGCCGGCGGCCGGGCCGTGGGCCACGGTCCGTGAGCACCTGGTGGAGCGGCTGGCGGTCCGGACGGCGGTCGTCGACGAGATGTTCGACGCGGGACTGTTCGTCGGTGCGGACGGGCGGGCGGTCGCGTCGGACGCGCCGTACGTGCCGGGCATGTTCGTGTGGTTCCACCGGGACCTGCCCGAGGAAGTGCCGGTGCCCTTCCCGCTGGAGGTAGTCCACCGGGACGAGCACCTCGTCGTCGTCGACAAGCCCCACTTCCTGGCCACCACCCCGCGCGGCGGCCACGTCGCCGAGACCGCGCTGGCGCGGCTGCGCCGGGAACTGGGCGTCCCGACGCTCACCGCCGCCCACCGTCTGGACCGGCTCACCGCCGGGCTGGTGCTGTTCACCGTGCGGCCCGAGGAGCGCGGCGCGTACCAGACGCTGTTCCGCGACCGCCGGGTGCGCAAGGAGTACGAGGCCGTCGCCCCGTACGACCCCGCGCTCGCCCTGCCCCGGACCGTGCGCAGCCGGATCGTCAAGGAGCGCGGGGTGCCGGCCGCCCGGGAGGTCGAGGGCGAGCCGAACGCGGTCAGCCGCATCGAGCTGACCGAGCACCGGGCGGACGGGCTGGGCCGCTACCGGCTGGTGCCCCGCACGGGGCAGACGCACCAGCTGCGCGTGCACATGAGCGCCCTCGGCGTCCCGATCCTCGGCGACCCGCTCTATCCCGAGGTGACCGGTCCGGTGCCGGCCGGCGACTTCCGGCGTCCGCTCCAGCTGCTGGCGCGGTCCCTGGAGTTCACCGATCCGGTCACCGGCGAGGAGCACCGGTTCCGCAGCGGCCGGGTGCTCGGGGCGTGGGCGTCCTACGACCGGTGGGCCGCCGGTGAGCCGTCGGCCGACGGGGTGTGACAGCCCCGTGGCCGGCGGCCGGTGCCCCTTCCGGCGGTCGGTCAGTGGCCGTGCCACCAGCGCAGGAGCCGCTGCCAGGCGCCGTTCGGGCGGACCGGTTCCGGCTCCGGCTCCGGCTCCGGCCGGGCCTGCGGCTGCTGCGGCTGCGCGGCCGGCTCGGGATCGGTGGGCGCGGTCCGGGGCTCGGACTGCGGCTGCGGCTGCGGCTGCGGCTGCACGCTGCTGATGTGCCAGGTGCTGCGCTGCGGCGGCACCGGGGTGTGGTGCGGCAGCTCCTTGACGTCCTGCGGCGGCTGGGGGGCGAACCGCACGGGCAGCTCCACCAGGTGCCGTGAGGCGATGGACGCCGTCCAGCGCAGCTCCTCCTCGTCGCAGTCGAGCTCGACGTCCGGCAGCCGCAGGAGCAGCGCGTCCACGCCGACGTCGGCGATGGAGCGGCCGATGTCCTGACCGGGGCACTCGTGGGGGCCGCCGCCGAAGGCGAGGTGGGAGCGGTTGCCCATCATGCTGGCGCTCAGGTCGGGGCGTACGCGCGGATCGACGTTGGCCGGAGCGGGTGCGAACAGCAGCCCGTCGCCCCTGCGGATGCGCTGGCCGCCCAGTTCCGTGTCCTGCTTGGCGAAGTAGCCGAGGACCGTGCTGAACGGCGGCTCGTCCCACAGGGACTGCTCGACCGCCTCCGGCACGGTCATGTTGCCGCCGCTGAGCTGGGCGCGGAAACGCTCGTCGGTCAGCACCGTGCGCAGCACGTTGGACAGGAGGTTGGTGGTGGCCTCGTAGGCGGCGAAGAGCACGAGGCGCAGGTGCTCCCTGACCTCGTCGTCGGTCAGCCGCGCCGGGTGGTTGATGAGGTGGCTGGCGAAGTCCTCGGCCGGTTCGCTCCGGCGCCGGGCGGTGAGCCTGCTCAGCGCGTCCATGACGTAGCCGTGGCTGGCGATCGCGGTCTCGGTGCCCTTGAGCGAGTCGCGGGCGGCCTCGACGAGGCGGTCGTTGTACTCCTCCGGCATGCCGAAGATCTCGCACATCACGGCCATCGGCAGGTGCTCGGCGAACTGGCCGACCAGGTCGGCCTCGCCCTCCCGGCAGAACCGGTTGACGATGCGCTGGGTGCTGCGGTTGATGTAGCGGCGCAGCAGGCGGAAGTCGATGGTCGACATGGCGCCCATGACCGCGCCGCGCAGCCGCTTGTGCTCGTCGCCCTCGGCGTGGGAGCAGATCGGCTGCCAGGCGATGTGCGGCATGAGCGGGTGGTCGGGCTTGACCAGGCCGTCCCTGAGCGGGGTCCACAGGCGGCTGTCCCGGCAGAACTGCGTGGGCGTGCGCACCATGTGCAGGTTCTCGGCGTGGCCGAGCACCACCCAGACCGGCACGTCGTCGTGGAGCAGCGCGGGCGCCACGGGGCCGTGCTCGGCCCGCAGGTTCTCGTACAGCTCCCGCAGGTCCGGCGCCTCGTGCAGCCGGTACAGCCCTCCGGGCCCGAGGCCGTGCGCGGGGCAGCCGGGGGGCGGGCCGGCCCGGGAGGTGTCCGGACCGGTCAGGGAGTGGGATTCAGGCGTCACAGTGGTCGCTCCGAAACAGAAAGGGATCCAGGTGTCTGGAGGCGGGGGGGGAGACGGGGTCAGGCGAGGGCGCCCCGCATGGCGAGCGAGTGCAGGAAGCGCATCAGCGTCAGCAGGACGTCACGGCTGGAGGCCCGGCGCCGCACGTCGCACTCCATGATCGGGATCTCCGGGGGCAGGTCGAGGGCGGTGCGCAGCTCCTCGACGGGGTAGCGCGGCGCGTCCGGGAAGGTGTTGACGGCGACCACGAACGGCACGCCGCGTTCCTCCAGCCGCCCCATGACCTCGAAGCTGACCTCCAGACGGCGGGTGTCGACCAGCACCACCGCGCCGAGCGCGCCCTCGAACAGGCCGTTCCACAGGAACCAGAAGCGCTGCTGGCCGGGTGTGCCGAAGAGGTAGAGCACGAGCTGGTCGGTGATGCTGATGCGGCCGAAGTCCATCGCCACGGTGGTGGCCGTCTTGGTGTCGGAGCCGAAGTTGTCGTCGACACCGATGCCGGCCTGCGTCATGGTCTCCTCGGTGGTCAGCGGCTTGATCTCGCTGACCGACCCGACCATGGTCGTCTTGCCGACCCCGAACCCGCCCACGATCACGATCTTGGCCGCGGCCTGTGCCGTGTGCGGCAACTGGTCCTCGGTCCGTGGGCCCGGGATGGTGTCAGAGCCTTTGAAGTCCATGCATCACCGCTTCGAGGAGGGAACGGTCGGGGAGCGCCTGGCGGACGATCGGGGCGCGCGCCTGCACCAGTTCCGCCGTCAGCATCTCGGTGAGCAGCACGGTCACCACGCTGCACGGCAGGTTGAGGTAGGCCGACAGCTCGGCCACGGACAGGGGGGCGCTGCACAGCCGGAGCAGCGCCGCCTGCTCGGGCGTGGCGGAGGGCGGGGGGTCGTCGACGCGCGCCACGATCAACGTCACCAGGTCGAGGGCCGCGCGCTCGCCGTCCGGGCCGGCCACCACGTACAGCCGCTCGGGGTTCTTGCGCTCGCCCTCCGGGGGAGGCTGCGGCGGGGGGTCCTGCCGGGGTTGGCGCCTCTGGCGTTGCGGAGGAGTCATACGGTCTGCCCGTTCCGCCGGGGCGGACTGGTCAGGTGGGAGCCGATGCGGACGATGAGGTCGCGCATCATGGCGCTCATGCGGCCGGGTTCGCACCGCACGTCGGAGAGGACCGCGAGGTAGGCGTTGGCGCCGGCCGACATGAGGTAGAAGTAACCGCGGTCGATCTCGATCACGACCAGTTTCATCTCGCCGTCGCTGCCCGGGAGTTCCTGGGCGACGGCGGTCGAGAGGCTCTGCACGCCGGCGCAGGCCGCGGCGAGACGGTCGGCGGCGTCGGGCTCACCGCCGTACCGGGCGATGCGCAGGCCGTCGGCCGACAGCACGACGATCATCTCGATGCCCGGGACGCTGTCGTAGAGCTGCTTGAGAATCCAGTCGAAGTTGCCTCGCTGCTGGATCACTTGAGGTCCCCCTCGTCGTCGGTCTCGGTGCGGACCGGATCGTCGTTGAGCAGGTGCAGGTACGCGGTCGGGTTCCGCGTGAAGTCGGTCGGGTGGACGCCCGGTTCGAGCCCTTGCTTGAGCCCCTCCCAGAAGGCCTCGAACCCCACTCCGGGCGGGAGGTCGTCCTTCTTCTCGGGCTCGGGCTCCGGCTCGGGAGCCCGCCAGCCGGGCCGGGCCCTGGCCCGTTCGGCGGCCTCGCGCTCGGCCTTCTCGAAGGCGGCCTGCTCGGCGAGCCGCTGGCTGAGCGGGATCTTCACCTTGCTGCGGCGCTGCGGCAGGCCGCCCGCCGTCCACTCGGTGACCACCGGGACGTCGTCGTCCAGGGAGACCGTGGCGGGGATCTTCGGGTTGGTGGGGCGGCGCTTCTTGGGCGTGCGCTTGGGGCCCTCGACCCCGCCGACCTGCTGGGGAATGCCGGTGGCGCCGATGCCGTGGGCGAGTCCGACACCGGGCTCGTCGGTCATCATCTGGCTCGGCACGATGAGGACGGCGCGGACGCCGCCGTACGCGGAGGACCGCAGCGCGACCTGCATCTTGTACGCCGTGCAGAGCCGGCCGACGACGGCGAGGCCCAGACGCGGGTGCTCACCGAGGTCGTCCAGGGCGGCGCCGGCCTTGGCGCGCTCCAGCATGCCCTCGATCCGGGCGCGGGACTCCTCGTTGAGGCTGACGCCGGCGTCCTCGATCTCGATGGCGACGCCGGTCTGCACCTCGGCGGCGGTGACGTGCACCTTGCTCTGCGGCGGCGAGTAGCGCGTGGAGTTGTCGAGGAGTTCCGCGAGCGCGTGGATGACCGGCTCGACGTAGATGCCCTTGATGTTGACCTTGGCGATGTTGTCCAGCGAGATGCGCCGGTACTCCAGGATCCGGGACATGGCGCCGCGCAGCACGCTGTACAGCGCCACGGGCTCGGGCCACTGGCGTCCGGGGCGGCCGCCGCCGAGGACGGAGACGGAGTCGGCGAGGCGGCCGATCAGCGCGTTGCCGTGGTCGATGCGCAGCAGGTCGTCGAAGACCTCGGGGTTGCGGCCGTGGTCCTCCTCCATCTCGCGCAGTTCCTTGGCCTGCTGGTGGACGATCGCCTGGACGCGGCGGGCGACGCTGACGAAGGAGCGCGCGTTGGAGTCGCGCAGGGTTTCCTCGTGGTCGATGATCTTGAGCAGCAGCTGCAGCAACTCGGTCTGCGGCTGGGTGAGATGCCGGCAGGACGGCTCCACGTCACCGAGTTGACGCATCGCCTCCCGGGGGGAGCCCACGCGGTGCATCAGGTTGATCGCGGCGGGCACGACCTCCCGCGCGAAGCGGAGCGTCTCCTGGTCCTGGGCGGCGACCCGCCCTTCCAGATACGCGCGGTGACGGGCGTGCTCGGCGCGCGCCTCCCGCAGGACGCGGCCGCGACGCACCGCCTCGCCCGCGGCCGCGACGACCAGGAGGGTGGCGACGCCACCGCACCAGCCGACGGCGGCCCGGGCCGGGTCCGTCACCAGGGCGACGGCGGCTCCGGTCACCGCGGCCATCAGCATGGCCGGGAGCAACAGCACGCGCGTGTAGGGAAGTTCTCGGCGACCGGGTGGGGATTGAACACTCACCATGTAGGCCCTCTGAAACGAATCGGCTGGGGGTCGGGGGGAGGTGCAGGGGGGTGTGTCATGAAGCTCGTCTGGATCTTCCGCACATAAGGGAACAAGCGCGCGAATTCATCCCAACTCAGCGCACTGCGGGCGAGCTTAGTCCGACCGGGTCATCGCCGTGTCATATTCAGCAAGCACCGGAAACGAGGCGTGGAAGGGGGTACGCTCGGGCTTATTTACACACTCGGACACCATTCGCACACACCGTGTGACGACGTACGTGCGTGCGAAAACCACTCACCGTGACGGGTGAACGAGAGGCGCCTGCCCGGCGGGACTCCGCACACAGCCTGCCCACGCGGCCCGCCCACGATGCCTGCTGAACCGAACCGGGTGGGCGCGCCCGGGCACGTGCGAGACGCGGCACGGCGTCGGTCACCGTGCCGCGCCGGCCGGGCCGGGGAAACGGGAACACGGCGGCGGGCCGGGGGGCCCCGCCGGGGGTGGGGGCAAGGGCGGGCCGGTCGGGGCGGAGGCGTCGCGCCTCCCGGCGGAAGGTTTCGGCGCCCCCCGCGCGATGTCACCGAGCGGCGTGCAGCCGGAAGGGCCGAAGGCGCGAGGGCGTACCGGCGTGCGCCGCCGCCGTGCGGGCGCGGGCGGCCCCGGGCAGCCCGCGCCCTCCGGGCGGCGGCCTCACCCCACCGACGAGTAGGCCACGACTCCCCGCAGCAGCCCGTCGACCGCCTTGCGCGCGTTCTTCACCACCGTGGACCCCTCGGGCGCCGCCGCCTGGATCTGGCCCAGGACGTCGATCACCTGCTTGCACCACCGCACGAAGTCGCCCGCCGGCATCTCCGCCTCGCGCAGGACCTCGTCGAGCCCTTTGCCGGAAGCCCACATGTACGCGGCCCAGGCGAATCCGAGGTCGGGTTCGCGCTGGCCGACCCCCTCGGTCTGCGTGATCCGGAACTCCTCCTCCAGAGCGTCCAGGCGCCCCCAGATCCTCACCATCTCCCCGAGGGCGGCCTTGGCCCCGCCCGAGGGCAGCTTCGGCGCCAGCGCGTCGTCACCGACCCGCGCCTCGTACACCAGCGCCGAGACGCACGCGGCGAGTTCGGCCGGGGAGAGCCCCTCCCAGACGCCCGCGCGCAGGCATTCGCTGGCGAGCAGGTCGAGTTCGCCATACAACCGCGCGAGCCGCTTGCCGTGCTCGGTGACCTCGTCGCCGCGCAGGTAGTCCAGCTCGGTCAGCAACGCCACGATCCGGTCGAACGTGCGGGCGATGGTGTTGGTGCGGCCCTCGATCCGCCGCTCCAGCTGCGAGGTGTCCCGCAGCAGCCGGTGGTACCGCTCGGCCCACCGGGCGTGGTCCTCCCGGTCGTCGCACCCGTGGCAGGGGTGCGCGCGGATCGCCTTGCGCAGCCGGGCGATCTCACGGTCGTCGGCCGCCTGGGAACGCCGCTTGCGGTGCCGCTCGGGCTCGATGTGCGCGGCCTTGGTGCGCAGCGCGGAGGCGAGGTCCCGGCGGGACTGCGGTGAGCGCGGGTTGAAGGACTTCGGGATCCGCATCCGCTCCAACGGCTCGACCGGCACCGGGAAGTCGATGGACGCCAGCCGCTTGACCTGCCGCTCGGCGGTGAGCACCAGCGGGCGCGGCCCGTCGTGGTGCTCGAAGCCGCGGTGCCCGTTGGACCGCCCGGCGGGCAGGCCGGGGTCCAGCACCAGCGCCAGCCCCGCGTACTTGCCGGTGGGCACGTGGATGACGTCACCGGGCCTGAGCTTCTCCAAGGCGACGGCGGCCTCCGCGCGGCGCTGCGCCTGCCCCTGCCGCGCCAGCTCGGTCTCCCGGTCCTTCAGCTCGCGGCGCAGCCGCGCGTACTCCTCGAAGTCCCCCAGGTGGCAGGTCATCGAGGCCCGGTAGCCCGCCAGCCCCTCCTCGTTGCGCTGCACCTGCCGGGAGATCCCGACGACCGACTTGTCGGCCTGGAACTGGGCGAAGGAGGTCTCCAGCAGCTCGCGCGACCGGTGCCGCCCGAACTGCTCCACCAGGTTGACCGCCATGTTGTACGACGGCTTGAAGCTGGACCGCAGCGGGTACGTGCGCGTGCCGGCCAGTCCCGCGAGGTGCTCGGGGTTCATGCCGCGCTGCCACAGCACCACGGCGTGGCCCTCGACGTCGATGCCCCGCCGGCCGGCCCGCCCGGTCAGCTGCGTGAACTCGCCGGGGGTGATGTCGGCGTGCTGCTCGCCGTTCCACTTGACGAGTTTCTCCAGCACCACCGAGCGGGCGGGCATGTTGATGCCGAGCGCGAGGGTCTCGGTGGCGAAGACCGCCTTGACCAGGCCGCGGACGAACAGCTCCTCGACGACCTCCTTGAAGGTCGGCAGCATGCCCGCGTGGTGGGCGGCGATGCCTCGCTCCAAGCCCTCCAGCCACTCGTAGTAGCCCAGGACGTGCAGGTCTTCGCGGGGGATGGAGGCGGTGCGCTCCTCGACCAGTGCCCGCACCCGCTCCCGGGCCTCTTCGTCGTTCAGCCGCAGGCCCGCGTACAGGCACTGCTGGACGGCGGCCTCGCAGGCGGCGCGGCTGAAGATGAACGTGATCGCGGGCAGCAGGCCCTCGGCGTCCAGCCGCTCGATGACCTCGGGCCGGCTCGGCGTCCACACCCGGGACCGCTGCCTGCGCTCGCGCTCCCGGTCCGCCTCGCGCAGGGCACGGCCGCGCCGGCGGTCCTGGAACGACGGCCGGCTCGCCTCCATACGGGCCATCCGCGTCAGGTCGGGGTTGACCGCCTTCTTGTGGCCCTCGCCCTCCTCGAACAGGTCGTACATCCGGCGCCCGGCCAGCACGTGCTGGAACAGCGGCACGGGCCGGTGCTCGGAGACGATCACCTCGGTGTCGCCGCGGACGGTGTCGAGCCAGTCCCCGAACTCCTCGGCGTTCGACACGGTCGCCGACAGGGAGACCAGGGTCACCGACTCGGGGAGGTGGATGATCACTTCCTCCCACACGGCGCCCCGGAAGCGGTCGGAGAGGTAGTGCACCTCGTCCATGACCACGTAGCCGAGGCCCAGCAGGGTCTGCGAACCGGCGTAGAGCATGTTCCGCAGCACCTCGGTGGTCATCACGACCACCGGGGCGTCGGAGTTGACGCTGTTGTCGCCGGTGAGCAGGCCCACCCTGTCCGTGCCGTAGCGCCGGCACAGGTCGGCGTACTTCTGGTTCGACAGCGCCTTGATGGGGGTCGTGTAGAAGCACTTCCTGCCCTGCTGGAGGGCGAGGTGGACGGCGAACTCGCCCACGATCGTCTTGCCGGAGCCGGTGGGCGCGGCGACCAGCACGCCCTTCCCCGCCTCGAGCGCCTGGCAGGCCTCGATCTGGAAGGGGTCGAGGCCGAAGTCGTACATCTCGCGGAAGGAGGCGAGCGCGGTGGCCTGCTCGGCAGCGCGCCTGCGTGCTGCCGCGTACCGCTCGGCCGGTGAGAGGTCCTCTGTCATCGTGCTTTCGAGCGTACCGGGCCGCACCGACAACAGGACGATCATTATCCGGATCCGCGCCCGTCGCCCCCGGAACCCTCCCAGCTCAGGGCCGGGCGCGCCGCGCGGGCGCCCGTGACGCGCGAGCGGCCGGGCGCGCCGCACGGGCGCCCGGCCGCGGCCCGCGGCGGGGCCGGCGAAGAAGGGTGGCCCGCCCGGTCACGCGATGGTCCCGCGGGCCGCTTCCCGGTCCTCAGGTCACGTCGTCATAACCGTTGACCCGGTCCCTGGTGGCCTGCTCGGGCAGCGCGCCGCTGGTCGATACGGGCTCGATCTCGCCGATGTCCTCGGGCGTGAGGTCCAGCTCGGAGGCCTCGTCGTCGGCGGGCCCCAGGGCTTCGCGGCGGCGTGCGCGCCGGTCGTTGAGGAGTGCGACGAGCACGGCGGCGAAGTAGAGGATCCAGATCGGCCCGGCGAGCGCCAGCATGGTCAGCGGGTCCGTGCTCGGCGTGGCGACGGCCGCGAAGACGGTGATGCCCATGATCATGCCGCGCCACCAGCCGAGCATGCGCTTGCCGGAGATGGCCCCGGTGAAGTTGAGCATGACCAGCAGCAGGGGCAGCTCGAAGGAGAGGCCGAAGACGATCACCATGCGCGTGACGAGGTCGAGCAGGTCGTCGAGCGGCAGCAGGTTGTCCACGCCGAACGGCGTGAACTCGATGAGGACCTTCGCCGTGGCGGGCAGCACCTTGTAGGCGAAGAAGGCACCGATGAGGAAGAGCGGGAAGCCCGTGGCGACGAACGCGTAGGCGTACTTCTTCTCGTGCCTGTGCAGGCCCGGGGCGACGAACGCCCACAGCTGGTAGAGCCAGATGGGCGCGGCCAGGACGACACCGGCCATCAGGGAGACCTTCAGCGCCAGTGTGAAGGGGGTGAGCAGGCCGTTGATCGTGATCTGCGCGCACGGCTTGGTGTCGGACTTGGCCAGTTCCTCGAACGACTGGGAACAGCCGACCGACTCCAGGACCGGCTTGGTGAAGAAGTTGATGATGTCGTTGTAGAAGAAGGCGGCCACGACGGTGACGACGACAATGGCCAGAACGGCCTTCGCAAGCCGGTTGCGGAGCTCACGCAGGTGTTCCGCGAGGGGCATCCGCCCCTCGGGATCCTTCTCCTTCTTGCGGGCAGACTTCAGCAACCCACGTTCCCATCTCGTGCGGCGGGCCGGAGGTCACCGGCCCTGCGTCAGCGCTTGGTCGTGTCCGTCGGCTCGGTGACCGGGCGGGAGCTGGTCACGTCGCCGGGAGCGGCCTGGATGACACGCTGCGCGGGCTGCTCGTCGGTCTTGTGCGGCGGGTCGGCCGGCGCGGGGGACTTGTCGTCCTCCTTCATCGCCTTGGCCTCGCTCTTCAGGATGCGGGCGGACTTGCCGAGCGAGCGGGCCATGTCCGGAAGCTTCTTCGCGCCGAAGAGCAGAATGATGACGACGAGGATCAGAATGATCTCGGTAGGTCCGAGCCGTCCCATAAGTCTTTACCTTCTCACCGAGGCGGGTGGGTGGGGGGCTGCCCGACCGGTCGGACGTGCGTCCGAACGACCGTGCCGGCAGCGATCGTAACGCTCGGGGGTGAACCTCCGGCAATCCCCGTGCGTACTCCCGGCTCGCGGTCCGAGCCTCGTTTTCCGGGCCGCGATCAGCAGCGTACCTGTCGGAAGCGGCAAGTCGACAGGACGAAGCGGCCGAAGCGCCTCCGGCACGTGACTCGCGGGCCACGCCCGGCGCACCTCACAGCGTGTCCACGGAGCGGGCCGCGCTCTGTGCCGCCCGCTCCAGGTCCTCGGCGGCCCGGCTGATGCGGCGCGCGGAGTCGCCGACCTGTCTGCCCAGGCGCTGGGCCTCCAGGAAGACCCGTACGGCGAACACCCCGAGCACCACGAGACCCAGAAAACCCACGGCAACCGCGAACATCGGCCAGAACATGACGTCGAGCCTAGACCGTTTTGGGCAGTGCCCACGCCGTCCTACACCGTCGAGTGCAGCCGCAGCGTCCTGACCCCGCCCCCGGTGAGCAGTTCGACGATCCGCTCCCCCGCCGGCTTGCGGACGGCGACGCCGCACTCGGGGCAGGTGAAGGAGTAGAACGTCGTACGGCTCGTGGCGCCGATGGCGAGGCGCAGTGCGCTCGCGGCGAGCTCGAAGCGCCCGCGGCAGTCCGGGCAGCCGGCCCTGAACACCACCGGGGCCACGCTTCTCATCCCGGCGAACGCGGACGCCACCGTCATGCCCCGCGCACCAGACATCGCCGACTCGCTCACAGCCCTCGCTCCCCTTCTTCCGGTCGTTCGGCTCCGGGGCGCCCCGGCCGGGGAGGACCGTGCCCGGCCCCGCGGGCCCCGGCGCCCTCGCCCTCCGAGACACCGGCGCGCCCGCCGGGCTCACTCGTGTCTGTCGTCCTGCCCGTCCCGCGCCGCGCGCACGGTGTGCGCCCGCTGTGCCTCGGCCGCCTCGAACCCGTCGTACGCCGCCAGCGCCTCGCGGGCCGCCCGCCGGGCGCTGTCGGCGAGCTCGGGCGGCGAGACGATCCGGCCGTCGCGCCCCAGCCGCAGCGCCAGGCGCCTGAGCGACGCCGGGTCCGGCGTCCGCAGAGTGATGCGCAGTCCGCCGTCGGGAAGCTCATCGGCACTGTCGTGCGGGTAGTACTCGGCGACCCAGCGGCCGCCCGGGCCGACCTCGACGACGACCTCGGGATCCTCGGCCGCGGGCTGCACCAGCGCTTCCGACAGGTCGCGCAGCTCGATCTCCGGGGGCGCGGACGGCTCGTCGAGGATCTTGATCTCGGCGACCCGGTCGAGCCGGAAGGTGCGGCGCGCCTCGGAGCGGCGGCACCAGGCCTCGACGTAGGTGTGGCCGATGCTGACCAGGCGGATGGGGTCGATCTCGCGCTCGGTCACCTCGTCGCGCGCGGGCGAGTAGTAGCGGATCCACAGCCGGCGGCGCTCGGAGATCGCCCGGTCGACGTCCGCGAAGACACCGCCCTCGGACTCGAAGGTCACCGACAGCCGGGAGCTGGCGCCCGCCGCCTCGCCGGCCGCGGCCTCCACCTTCGCGGTGGCCCGCAGCAGGGCCTGCCGGTCGCTCTCGCGCAGGCCGGGCAGGGTCGCCACGGCACGGGCGGCGACCAGCAGGGCGGTGGCCTCGTCGGCGGCGAGCCTGAGCGGCTCGGCCGCCTCCGCCCCGAGGGCGGCGGGGTTGTGCCACCAGATGCGCTCGCCGTCGGTGTCGATGTCCAGCAGGTCGCCGCCGCGGAAGCTGGTGCCGCACATGGGCAGCACGTCGAGGTCGGAGACGAGCTCGTCCTCCGTGATGCCGAAGGCGCGCGCCACGTCCGCGACCCGGGCCCCGGGGCGCTCCCTGAGGTACGTCACCAGGGAGAGCATCCGCCGGGTCTGGTCGATGGCGTTCACGGGCCTGACCGGTTTGCCTGCCACTGTCTGCTCCGCTCCCCCTCAGCCCTTGGCCACGGCACGCAGCCGGTCCACCACGTCGGCCCGCAGTTCCGCCGGCTCCAGGACCACCACGTCCGGCCCGAACTCCACCAGCCAGGCGTCCAGGCCGTGCCCGTACGGGATCTCCAACTCGTCCCAGTCGCCGTCGAGTTCCCGCACCGAGGTGGCCTTCGCCCGAAGGGGGTACCCCGCGCCGGAACGCAGCCGGATCCGCGCGGAACGGTCGGCGGTCTCCCCGGCCCAGCTCGCGACGGTCTCGCGCACGGTGACGACGTCCGGCACCGGGGCGGTGAACCGGCCGCCGCGCGAGCGCACCCTGCCGGTGATCCGGGACAGCCTGAACACCCGCTCGGCGCCCCGGTCGCGGTCCCAGCCCGCCAGGTACCAGTGGCCGCGCCAGCACTCCAGCGCCCACGGCTCGACGTGCCGGGGCTCGGGCTGGGCGGCGTTGGCCTTGCGGTAGTCGAAGACGACCGGGCGGCGGTCGCGGCAGGCCAGCATCAGCGGCTCGAAGGCGGCCTCGTGCACGGGGATGCGCGGCTCCAGCGCCCCGTGGGCCCCGTAGGGGTCGACGTCCTCGGGCAGTCCGGCCGCGCGCAGCTTCTGCAGGGCGCCGCTGGCCGCGCCGGCCAGCCGGGCCTGCTGCCACACCTTGGCGGCGAGCCCGAGCGCGGCGGCCTCCTCGGCGTCGAGGGTGATGGGCGGGAGGCGGTTGCTGTCGCGGCGGGCCAGGTAGCCGACCTCGCCGTCCAGGCTCTCGACGGTCTCGATGACCAGGCCGAGCTCCCGCAGGTCGTCCTTGTCGCGCTCGAACATCCGGTTGAAGGAGTCGTCGGACCCCGCCTCGAGGTAGGCCTCGATGGACTCGCGCAGCTCGCGCTTGCTGAGCGGCCGCCGCGTCCCGAGCAGACACAGCGCCAGGTTCATCAGCCGCTCGGCCTTGGCAATGGCCATCGACGCCCTTCGCCTCCCTATGGTGCTTACGAACGACGACCGTACCGCCCCGCGGCGGCGGGGCAAAAGCCGAGGGCCCACGCCCGGACAGGCGTGGGCCCCAGGTGATCGGCTCCGGTCGGATCCCGTACCGAGGACGTCCGGCGACCGGAGCGTCTTCCTTCCGGCGACCGGTCGTCGACCGGACCCCGGCCGGTCGTCCGTCAGACGCCGAGCAGGTCGACCACGAAGATCAGGGTCTCGCCCGGCTTGATGGCCGGGGTCGGGCTCTGGTTGCCGTAGGCGAGGTGGGCGGGGATGGTCAGCTGGCGGCGGCCGCCGACCTTCATGCCCTGTACGCCCAGGTCCCAGCCCTTGATGACCCGGCCGGCGCCCAGCGGGAACCGGAAGGGAGTGCCCCGGTTCCAGCTGGCGTCGAACTCCTCGCCCGTGCTGAAGGCGACACCCACGTAGTGGACGGTGACGGTCTGACCCTCCTGAGCGACCGGGCCGTCGCCTTCCCAGATGTCCTTGATCTCGAGGTCCGCCGGGGGCTCGCCGCCCGGGAAGTCGATCTCGGGCTTGTCGATGCTCACGTCTCTGGCTCCTGCTTGTCTACGGAAAGGCGAACACGCACAGTCTTACATCCCCAAGGATCACATCTTGGCCAGGATGTCGACCGAGAAGACCAGCGTGGAGTCCTTCTTGATGGGACTGCCCTGCGGCGGGTTGTCGCCGTAGCCCAGCTCCGGCGGGACGACGATGAGGACCCGGCTGCCGACCTTCTTGCCGGTCAGGCCCTGCGCCCAGCCCTTGACGACCTGCTGGAGCGAGAAGGACGTCAGCTGCCCCCGGCCGTACGTCGAGTCGAACTCCTTGCCGCCGTCCCACAGGACGCCCTTGTACTGCACGAGGACGCTGTCCTGGGCGCCGACCTTTTCGCCGTCCCCCTCGATCACGTAGTTCGCCACGAGCTTCTTCGGGGCGCCGGCCTCGGGGACCTCGATGGCGGGCGCCTTGCCGTCGGTGTTGGTGCCGACCCTGGGCAGGCCGGTGTCGTCCTGGGCGACCTCGGTGCCCTTGGCGGAGCTCTTGGCGCTGAAGGTGTCCTTCACGTCGACCACGAACACCAGGGTGTCGGTGCCCTTGATGCCCGCCTGCTGGTTGCCCTGCTTGCCGTAGCCCCAGGTGGGCGGGACGGCCATCTCGACGCGGCTGCCGGTCTTCTTGCCGGTCAGGCCGTACCGCCAGCCGTCGATGATGCTCCCCTGGGCGAGCTGGATGACCAGGCGGGTCTTGCGGTCGTAGGAGTTGTCGAAGACCTTGCCGGTGTCCCAGACCTGGCCGAGGTAGTGGGCCAGGACGAAGTCGTTCTCGGCGACCGTCTTGCCGCCGCCCGCGATGAGCGTCTTCACCGCCAGCTGCTTCGACGGGTCCCCGCTGCCCTTGGCGACCGTCGGCTTCTCGTCGAACCCGGTGCCCGCCGTGATCGCCGGCAGCGGACCGTCGACGATCTTCGGCGGCGGCGCGGCGGACGTGGCCGGCGCCGAGGGCGACGCGCTGTCGCTGGCCTTGCTCGAGTCGGACTCCTCGTCGCCGCATGCGGCGAGCGTGACCAGTCCAGCGGGTACGGCAATCAGGAGGGAGCGTCGGCGCACGGTGGGGGCCTCGTAATCGGTCGATCTTGTTGATGGCGTGCGCGCAACTCTACGGCGTGAGAAGGGCGCCGCACCGGTAACGTGCGGCGCCCGTGTTGCGTTCCGGCCGTTGCCCTCGGAACGCGTCCGCTCACATTCCGGCGATCAGCTTCTCCACCCGGTCGTCCACGGAGCGGAACGGGTCCTTGCACAACACCGTGCGCTGTGCCTGGTCGTTGAGCTTGAGGTGGACCCAGTCGACGGTGAAGTCCCGGCGCTGTTCCTGGGCCCGCCGGATGAAGTCGCCGCGCAGCCGGGCCCGGGTGGTCTGCGGCGGGACGGACTTGCCCTCGAAGATCTTCAGGTCGTTGCAGACCCGGGTGGCCTGCCCCTTCTTCTCGAGCAGGTAGTACAGGCCACGGCGGCGGTGGATGTCGTGGTAGGCGAGGTCTATCTGCGCGACCCGCGGATGCGACATGGTCATGTTGTGCTTGGCCCGGTACCGCTCGATGAGCTTGTACTTCATGACCCAGTCGATCTCGGTGCCGATGCGGTCGAGGTCCTCGGCCTCGATCGCGTCCAGCGTGCGGCCCCACAGCTCCAGCACGCGCTCGACGGTGCCGGTGCGGATGCCGCGGCGCTCGCAGAAGTCCAGCGCCTTCTCGTAGTACTCGCGCTGCACCTCCAGGGCGGAGGCTTCGCGGCCGCTGGCCAGGCGGACCTTGCGGCGGCCGGTGATGTCGTGGCTGACCTCGCGGATCGCCCGGATGGGGTTCTCCAGGGTGAGGTCCCGCATCACCGTGCCCGCCTCGATCATGCGGAGCACCAGGTCGGTGGCGCCGACCTTGAGCAGGTTGGTGGTCTCGGACATGTTCGAGTCGCCCACGATGACGTGCAGGCGGCGGTAGCGCTCGGCGTCCGCGTGCGGCTCGTCGCGCGTGTTGATGATGGGCCGGGAGCGGGTCGTCGCCGAGGAGACGCCCTCCCAGATGTGCTCGGCCCGCTGGCTGACGCAGTACACGGCGCCGCGCGGCGTCTGCAGCACCTTGCCGGCGCCGCACAGCAACTGCCTGGTCACCAGGAACGGAATGAGGATGTCCGCGAGCCGCGAGAACTCCCCGTGCCGGGCCACCAGATAGTTCTCGTGACACCCGTAGGAGTTGCCCGCCGAGTCGGTGTTGTTCTTGAAGAGGTAGACGTCGCCCGCGATTCCCTCCTCGTGCAGGCGTCGCTCCGCGTCTACCAGGAGTCCTTCCAGAATGCGCTCGCCGGCCTTGTCGTGGGTGACCAGTTCGATCACGTTGTCACATTCGGGTGTGGCGTATTCCGGATGTGACCCCACGTCGAGATAGAGGCGGGCGCCGTTTCGCAGAAAGACATTGCTGCTGCGGCCCCATGACACGACACGGCGGAAGAGGTACCGCGCCACCTCGTCAGGCGACAGGCGGCGCTGTCCCCTGAACGTGCACGTGACGCCGTACTCGTTCTCCAGCCCGAAAATGCGGCGGTCCATGAGGGAACATTACGCCTGATCCTGCGTGCTGAAACGGGGTTCGGCAGCACGGTTTGGATCATTTTCCGAACCGGTCGCAATCACCGCTGTCCCGGCGGGAACCGCCAGTACCCGTCCCGTGGCCGTCAAAACCAGCAGCGACACGCCTCCCGCGGCCCACGGCACGGCGAATCCCCACAGGGGCCCGCCCGCCTCGACGACGGGCCCGGCGACACCCGTTCCGACGGACGCCCCCACGGTGAACGTCGTCACCAGCCAGGAGAACGCCTCGGTGACCGTGCCGCGCGGCGCGTGCCGGTCGACCAGCACGAACGCGCAGGCGATGGACGGCGCGAGGAAGACGCCGGAGAGCACGGTCAGGCCCACCATGGCGACCGCTCCCGGCATGAGCATCAGCGGCAGGTAACACACCGCCAGAAGGGCCACCAGGACCTGCAGTCGCCGGGCCGGCTCACCGGCCCACTGCCGGGCCCCGTAGAACGTGCCGCCGATGAGCGCGCCGAACCCCAGGGCGGCCATCAGCCACCCGTACACCGCGTCACCGCCGTGCTCGTCCGCGTACGGCACCGCGGCGACCGTGATGGAGCCCAGCGCCATCCCGATGAAGAGGAACGCCCCCAGCAGCGCCAGCAGTCCCGGCGAGCGAAGGGCCCCCAGCCAGTGCGCCTCGCGCGGCGCCGACCGCCACGCGCGCGAGGGCGGCGAGACGACCACGCACAGGGCCCCGAGGATCCCCACGGCGTTCAGGACGAGGAGCGCGGCCTGGGCCGACCACAGGGACACGCACAGGGTCACCAGCAGCGGTCCGACGGTGAACATCACCTCCTGGGCCACGGCGTCCATGGCGTACGCCGTGTGCACCTGGTCCTCCCTGCGCAGGACGGAGGGCCACAGCGCCCGCAGCCCGCCCTCCAGGGGCGGTGTGAAGAGCCCGGCGGCGGCCACGGCCGCGTAGGCCGGCGGGAGCGGCTCGATGCCGGCGAAGGCGAAGGCGACCATCGCCAGGCCCGAGAGCACCGCCGCGGGCAGCTGCACACGCGGCTGCCCGTGCAGGTCGACGAGCCGCCCCAGGACGGGCTGCCCCACGGCGTTGGCGACGCCGTACACGGCCGCGAGACCTCCCGCCAGGCTGTACGTCCCGCCCTCCGCGCGCACGAACAGCACGATCGCGATGGCCGCCGTGGCGTTGGGCAGCCGCCCCACCAGTGTGCCGACGAGCAGCCGGGCGGCGTGCCGCGCCCGGAGTACCTCCAGATAACCCGTGGCCATCTCCGCCCTCCACTCACCCGCGGCGCCGACCGGCCCCCCGAGGGGTTTTACGTATAACTAGTTCTCTCATACGTACCATGGCCGCTGTTCACGAGTCCATACGAAGGAGCGGCCCGACGGTGGCACGAGGCAGCACACGCCCCACGAGCCGGGACGTCGCCCGGGCCGCCGGCGTCTCCCAGGCAGCGGTCTCCCTGGTGCTCGGCGGCAAGTGGCGCGGCCGCGTCTCGGAGGCCACGGCACAGCGCGTCCGCGACGCCGCCCGCGACCTCGGCTACCGCCCGAACCTGGCGGCCCGCAACCTGCGCCTGGGCCGCACCCGCACCGTCCTCCTCGTCGTCCCGGCCCTGACCACGGAGTTCTTCGCCGGCGTCTACACGGGCGCCGCCCGGGTCGCCGCCGAGAACGGCTTCGGCGTGGTCCTCTACCCCTCCCCCGAGGGCATCGGCCCGGCCAGGGACCCCTTCGCCTCCGCCCAGGCCGCCCTGGACGGCGTGATCGCCTCCTCCATGGCCGCCGACGCGCTGAGCGCGATCCGCGGCGACCAGCTCCCGCTGGTGATGCTGGACAGCGACCCCGAGGGCAGCACCGGCGCGGCGACGGTGAACCTCGACATCGCGGACGGCATACGACAGGTGGCCGAGCACCTGCTGGCCCTCGGCCACCGCCGCTTCCTCCACCTGGCGGCGGACGTCGCCTCCTGGACCTTCGAGGTGCGCGCCCGGGAACTGGCGGACCGGATCGGCCGGGTCCCGGGCACGTCCCTGCGCACGGCCAGGGCGCCCATCTCCATCGAGGGCGCCGTGGCGGCCACGGAGAGCGCCCTGCGCGCGTCCGGCCCCCGCCCGACCGCGCTGGTCTGCGACGACGACAAGCTCGCGGCCGGCGCGTACAAGGCCGCCCGCCGCCTGGGCCTGCGCATCCCCGACGACCTCTCCGTCACCGGCCTGGACGACCTCGCCCTGTCCACGGCCATCGACCCCGAGCTGACCACGGTGCGCCTGGACGCGGAGCTCTTCGGCGAGCGGGGCATGCGGGCGCTCCTGGCGGTCCTGGAGGGCCGCGAGCCCGACGGTGGCGACATCCCGGTGCACCTGGTGGTACGGGGCTCCACGGCACCGCCCGGCGGGCGGGAGCCCGACGACAGGGCCTAGGAGGCGGCCCGGACGCGCCGCGCGCCCCGACCGGGGACCGGTCGGGGCGCGCGGCGGGGCGGCCGCGGGCCGCGGCCGAGCGCTACTCGTCGTCTCCCGGGGCCTCCGCCTCCGACGCGGTCGACGCGCCGCCCGCCTCCAGGAGACGCGACAGCTGCCGGCTGGTGATGCGCTTGAACTTGCGCTTCTGGGGCCGCGTACGGTCCAGCACCGCCACCTCCAGCCGCTCCGCGGGGATCTCCCGCTCACTGCCGTTGGTGTCGCGCGACAGGGCCTGCACGGCCAGCTTCAGCGCCTCCGCCAGCGTCATGCCGTCCCGGTGCCGCTGGTCCAGGTAGCTGCTGATCTGCTCCGCGTTGCCGCCCACCGCCACCGAGCCGTGCTCGTCCACGATGGACCCGTCGTGCGGCAGCCGGTAGATCTGGTCCTGGTCGGGCGTCTCCCCGACCTCGGCGACGACCAGCTCCACCTCGTACGGCTTCTCACCGACGCTGGAGAAGATCGTGCCGAGCGTCTGGGCGTAGACGTTGGCGAGACCGCGGGCGGTCACGTCGTTCCGGTCGTAGGTGTAACCCCGCAGGTCGGCGTAGCGCACGCCGCCGATCCGCAGGTTCTCGTACTCGTTGTACTTGCCGGCGGCCGCGAAGCCGATCCGGTCGTAGATCTCGCTGAACTTGTGCAGCGCGCGGGACGGGTTCTCGCCGACGAACACGATGCCGTCGGCGTACTGCAGCACGACCAGGCTGCGACCGCGGGCGATGCCCTTGCGGGCGTACTCCGCCCGGTCGGCCATGGCCTGCTGGGGTGAGACATAGAACGGCGTCGACACCGGTTATCCGTCCCTTTCTGTGGAAGTCACTGGATCACCTGACAACAAAGCGCTCGCCGCCTACAGCAGCGCGGCCCGCGGACCGTCGGGCTGCTCCAGACGCCGCTCCAGGACGGACCGGGCGATCTGGGACGCCTCGTCCTCGGAGAGCCGGCGGAAGCCGTCCTCGGTGATCACGGTGACGATCGGATAGATCCGGCGGGCGACATCGGGACCGCCGGTCGCCGAGTCGTCGTCTGCCGCGTCGTACAGGGCCTGGACCACGAGTGTCGTGGCCTCGGACTCGCTCAGGTCGTCCCGGAAGAGCTTCTTCATGGCGCCGCGCGCGAAGATCGAGCCGGAGCCCGTCGCCGCGTAGCCGTGCTCCTCGGAGCGGCCGCCCGTCACGTCGTAGGAGAAGATGCGCCCCTTGTCGCGGTCCACGTCGTAGCCCGCGAACAGGGGCACCACGGCGAGGCCCTGCATGGCCATGCCGAGGTTGGAACGGATCATGGTCGACAGCCGGTTGGCCTTGCCCTCCAGGGACAGCTGCTCGCCCTCGACCTTCTCGAAGTGCTCCAGCTCCAGCTGGAACAGCTTCACCATCTCCACGGCCAGGCCCGCCGTGCCGGCGATGCCCACCGCCGAGTACTCGTCGGCCGGGAAGACCTTCTCGATGTCCCGCTGCGCGATGACGTTGCCCATGGTGGCCCGCCGGTCACCGGCGAGCACGACACCGCCGGGGAACGTCACGGCCACGATCGTGGTGCCGTGCGGCGCCTCGACCGCCCCCTGGAGGGGCGGCAAGGTGCGCCTGCCCGGCAGCAGTTCGGGCTGGTGCTCCGACAGGAAGTCCATGAAGGAGGAAGACCCTGGCGTCAGGAAGGCAGCTGGTAGACGCCCGGTGCTACGAGTGTTGGCTTCCACGCGATTCCTTCCACGTATGCGGCAGCCCGCCCTGTGACGTCGGGCCGATCCTTGGAACTGCCCCAGCGGACGAGACGGCTGGAGCACGCTACGGCAGGGACCCTACCCGCCTTCCGGCGGTGATCCACACCCCCGGCGAAAGCGACGGTCCGGACGGGGCCGCAGCTTTCGTCCCGGGGCTCTCGCGGCGCCCGGCCGCAGCGGTGCCGTGTCCGCGGTCAACGGCGGACAACCGCTACGCGAAGGCCGCGCGCGGCACGGTCCCACCGCACCGCGCGCAGCGTCCCGTCGTCGTCCGCCCGTCCGTCACCGGCCCGCCCGCCTTCCGGACGAAGGCGGGAGCGGGCTACTGGCCGCCCTTCTGGACGAAGGAGCGCACGAAGTCCTCCGCGTTCTCCTCGAGCACGTCGTCGATCTCGTCGAGGACGGAGTCCACGTCGTCCGAGAGCTTCTCGTGCCGCTCCTTGAGGTCCTCCGAAGCCTGCGCCTCCGGCGCCTGCTCCTCGGTCTCCTCGGTGGACCGGGTGGCCTTCTGCTGTCCGCCGCCGGTGTCCTTGGTCGCCATCACCCTCACCCCGCTCGGTTCGCCCGACACAGTTGCTCGGTCAAGATCAGACCCTACAAGCCGGGTCTGACAACGGTCCCGCAGTTGCTCCAACGTACGGGGACCACCTCGATGATTCCCGGACCCGGGATTTTCCACCCTGCCCGGCTGCTTCGCCCGGGTACCCGCTCAGCCGCTCGACAGGACCCTGACCAGGTCCTCCGCGGTACGGCAGCGGTCCAGGAGCTCCTTGACGTGATTACGCGTTCCGCGAAGCGGTTCCAGGGTTGGAACGCGTTGCAGGGAGTCCCGGCCCGGAAGATCGAAGATCACCGAGTCCCAGGAGGCCGCCGCGACGTCGTCGGCGTACTGCTCCAGGCAGCGCCCGCGGAAGTACGCGCGCGTGTCCTCGGGCGGCTTCGTACGGGCCCGTTCGACCTCGGCCTCGTCCAGCAGCCGTTTCATGCGTCCGCGGGCCGCCAGACGGTTGTACAGGCCCTTCTCGGGGCGCACGTCGGCGTACTGGAGGTCGACCAGGTGCAGCCGCGCCGCGTCCCAGTCCAGGTCGTCGCGGCGCCGGTAGCCCTCCATGAGCTCCCGCTTGGCGACCCAGTCCAGCTCGCCGGCCAGGCTCATCGGGTCGTTCTCCAGACGGGTGAGGGTGTCCTCCCAGCGGGCCAGGACGTCCTTGGTCTGCTCGTCGGCGTCCGCCCCGAAGCGCTCCTCCACGTACTTGCGCGCCAGCTCGTAGTACTCCATCTGGAGCTGGACCGCGGTGAGCGTGCGGCCACTGCGGAGGGTGACCAGACGCGTCAGCGACGGGTCGTGCGAGACCTGGTGGAGGGTGCGCACCGGCTGGTCGACGGCCAGGTCGACGGCGATGAAGCCGTCCTCGATCATCGACAGCACCAGGGCGGTCGTGCCCAGCTTGAGGTACGTCGAGATCTCCGACAGGTTCGCGTCGCCGATGATCACGTGCAGCCGCCGGTACTTCTCGGCGTCCGCGTGCGGCTCGTCGCGGGTGTTGATGATCGGGCGCTTGAGCGTGGTCTCCAGGCCGACCTCGACCTCGAAGTAGTCCGCGCGCTGGCTGAGCTGGAAGCCGTGCTCGTGTCCGTCCTGGCCGATGCCGACGCGGCCCGCTCCGGCGAAGACCTGGCGGGAGACGAAGAACGGCGTCAGGTGGCGCACGATGTCCGAGAAGGGGGTCTCCCGCTTCATCAGGTAGTTCTCGTGCGTGCCGTAGGACGCGCCCTTGTTGTCGGTGTTGTTCTTGTACAGGTGGATCGGTTGGGCACCGGGGAGCTGGGCGGCCCGTTCCGCGGCCTCCGCCATGATCCGCTCGCCGGCCTTGTCCCACAGGACGGCGTCGCGCGGATTGGTGACCTCGGGCGCGCTGTACTCGGGGTGCGCGTGGTCGACGTAGAGCCGTGCACCGTTGGTGAGGATCACATTGGCCAGGCCGATGTCCTCGTCGGTGAGCTGGCTGGCGTCGGCGGCCTCCCGGGCGAGGTCGAAGCCCCGGGCGTCCCGCAGCGGATTCTCCTCCTCGAAGTCCCAGCGGGCCCGGCGGGCCCGGTGCATCGCCGCCGCGTAGGCGTTGACGATCTGGGACGAGGTGAGCATGGCATTGGCGTTGGGGTGACCGGGGACGGAGATCCCGTACTCCGTCTCGATGCCCATTACTCGCCGTACGGTCATGCGGCCCTCCTTGCCCGGCGGCGCCCTCGGTCGTGGACGCCGCTCAGATACCGCTGGCGCTCGGTTGCGTGTGCGGTGCCCGTCCCCGCACTGCGCGACTCGGCGGTACGGAAGAGCCTAGAACGCCTTTGCACTGGTGGGGAGATCATTTGCGTCATTGCCTTGCTCCAGCCGTGGCCCCGAAAACAGCCGACTGCGGGTACCCACTGAGGGCACCCGCAGCCGCCCTGTCTTTTACAGGTACTGACCGGTGTTCGCCACCGTGTCGATGGAGCGTCCGGTGTCCGTGCCCTGCTTTCCGGTGATGAGGGTGCGGATGTACACGATCCGCTCGCCCTTCTTGCCGGAGATCCGGGCCCAGTCGTCCGGGTTGGTGGTGTTCGGCAGGTCCTCGTTCTCCTTGAACTCGTCCACGCAGGCCTGGAGGAGGTGGGAGACCCTGAGTCCCTTCTGGTTCTTCTCGAGGAAGTCCTTGATCGCCATCTTCTTGGCGCGGCCCACGATGTTCTCGATCATGGCACCGGAATTGAAGTCCTTGAAATAGAGAACTTCCTTGTCGCCGTTTGCGTAGGTGACCTCCAGGAAGCGGTTCTCCTCGGATTCCGCGTACATGTGTTCCACGGCCGTCTGGATCATCGCCTGGACGCACGCGCCCTTGTCGCCGCCGTGCTCCGCGAGGTCCTCCGCGTGCAGCGGAAGGCGCTCGGTGAGGTACTTCCCGAAGATGTCCTTGGCCGCCTCGGCGTCCGGACGCTCGATCTTGATCTTCACGTCGAGCCGGCCGGGGCGCAGGATCGCGGGGTCGATCATGTCCTCGCGGTTGGAGGCACCGATCACGACCACGTTCTGCAGGCCCTCCACACCGTCGATCTCGGCGAGCAGCTGCGGGACGATGGTGTTCTCCACGTCCGAGCTGACACCGGAGCCGCGGGTGCGGAAGAGGGACTCCATCTCGTCGAAGAAGACGATGACGGGTGTGCCCTCGCTGGCCTTCTCACGGGCCCGCTGGAAGACCAGGCGGATCTGCCGCTCGGTCTCGCCGACGTACTTGTTCAGCAGCTCGGGGCCCTTGATGTTCAGGAAGAAGCTCTTGCCGGCGGCCTGGCCGGTCACCTCGGCGACCTTCTTGGCCAGCGAGTTGGCCACCGCCTTGGCGATCAGGGTCTTGCCGCATCCGGGGGGCCCGTACAGCAGGACACCCTTGGGCGGCCGCAGTTCGTGCTCCTTGAACAGGTCCGGGTACAGGTACGGGAGCTCGACCGCGTCGCGGATCATCTCGATCTGGTTGCCGAGGCCACCGATCTGCTCGTAGCCGATGTCGGGGACCTCTTCGAGGACGAGCTCCTCGACCTCGCTCTTCGGCACGACCTCGTAGACGTAGCCGGAGCGGGGCTCCAGCAGGAGGGCGTCGCCGGGGCGGATGGTGACGTCCAGCAGCGGCTCGGCGAGCCGCACCACCCGCTCCTCGTCGGTGTGCCCGAGCACCAGGGCCCGCTCACCGTCCTCGAGGATCTCCTTGAGGGTGACGATGTCACCGACGCGCTCGAACTCCATGGCCTCGACCACGTTGAGCGCCTCGTTGAGCATCACTTCCTGGCCGCGCCGCAGCTCGTCGAGCTCGACGCTCGGGCTGACGTTCACCCGCAGCTTGCGGCCGCCGGTGAAGATGTCGGCCGTGCCGTCCTCGTTCGCCGCGAGGAACACCCCGAAGCCCGCCGGGGGCTGCGCGAGCCGGTCGACCTCCTCCTTGAGGGCCACGATCTGGTCGCGGGCCTCACGGAGCGTGTTGGCGAGTCGTTCGTTCTGGGCGGACACGCCGGCCAGGTTGGTCTGCAGCTCGACGATCCGCTCTTCGAGAATCCTCGTGTGTCGCGGAGAGTCGGCGAGCTTGCGTCGCAGGACGGCGATCTCCTGCTCAAGGTAAGCGATCTGCCCGGCCGGGTCGTCGGACCCGCGTCCCGGGCGGATGCCGCGGTTCATGTCGTCGTCGTGGGCTGCCACGGTCCTCACCTCCTCCAAGGGGAGCTGGACGCTTCCAGACCCTACCTGGGCGGGTGTCGATTGAAACCCCTAGATCACAAAGACGGTCGGGGTGTGTCCGATCTTCACCCTTGCGCTCTCCCTCACGCCAGGGGAATACCCAGCGAACATGATTGGAACCCAGTCGGAGGTAGGGTCGAAGCGTTCAACACCCGCCAGAGCTGGCCGGATTCCCGTACGGCTCGGCGCAGAAACGGCAGGAGAGATGAGCGTGCAGCAGGAGGCCGGGGCGGGCGGAGAGGCGCTGGAGGTCTGGATCGACCAGGACCTGTGCACCGGCGACGGCATCTGCGCCCAGTACGCGCCCGAGGTGTTCGAGCTGGACATCGACGGCCTGGCCTACGTGAAGGGCGCGGACGACGAGCTGCTCCAGGACAGGGGGGCGGCAACGCCCGTGCCCCTCCCGCTCCTCACGGACGTGGTCGACTCCGCGAAGGAGTGCCCGGGCGAGTGCATCCACGTGCGCCGCGTTCTGGACAAGGTCGAGGTCTACGGCCCTGACGCCGGGTGACCAATTCGCCACACATCGTCACCTTTGTCTGATTTATCACATTCCGGGCGTGCGCCTCACGCGCTGCGGGCCCCGGCCGGCGTGGAGCGTACGAACGCACCGTTCTCCCAACGCCACTTCACGTCACTGCTGACGTCGGGACAGCAACGGGGCACGTCGGCCGACGAGTAGCCCAGCAGCGTGGCGGCCACGGCACCGTCGCGGACGGCGAAGTCGCCGACGGTCGTGCCGTCCCGGGGGTCGGCCAGGGTGGCCACCACGCGCGGCCTGCCGTCGTCGAGGGCGCGCGTGAGGACGTACACGCCGTCCGGCGGGGTGCCCATGGGGGCGTCGCAGTGCACCACGGCGACCGTCTCGGGCCGGCCGTCGCCGTCGAGGTCCCCGGAGGCCTTCTTCTTCACCACGGCCTCGACCGGGCCGCACTCGAGCGGGAACGCGACGTGTGCCGGGTCCGGCGCCGCGAGGCCGGCCGGGGCCGGGGCGCTCTTCGTGCCGGGGCCGGCCGCCTGGGCCGCCGTCGCCGCGCCGGGTTGCAGGACCGAGGACAGGGCCACGACGGCGGCGACGGCCGTCGCGGTGGCGAGCCAGTGGATCGGGCGGGTGTGCGCGTGGGCGAGCTCCGGGACGGCGGAAGGCTGCACTAGGAGGGTCTCCTGTGAGGGCTGTGCCGGTGGGATGGCCAGCATCGTGCCACACGTCACAGTGCGGGGGAACGGCGGGGGTGTGAACTTCCCGCGTCCGGGAACCTGTGCCGGTCGCGGACGTCGCGTCGTGCCAACGCAGAAGCGCCGTGGCGGATTTCCCGCTGGAGCACGGGAACTCCGCCACGGCGCGGACACGTTGTACGCGGCACCGGGCCGTCTCAGCGGCCGGTGGTGCCCCCGGCTGCGTTGGGACCCTCGTAGTCCTCGCCGTAGGCGCCCTTGGCGGGCCGGCGGCGGCGCATGGGCGGCTCGACGCCGTCGGCGAGGCGGCGGGCGGTGAGCAGGAAGCCGGTGTGGCCGATCATCCGGTGGTCCGGGCGGACGGCCAGGCCCTCGATGTGCCAGTTGCGGATCATCGTCTCCCAGGCGGTCGGCTCGTTGAAGCAGCCGATCTCCCGGATGGACTCGACGGTCCGGGCGAGCTGGGTGGTGGTCGCGACGTAGCAGCACAGGATGCCGCCGGGCACGAGTGCCTTGGAGACGGCCTCCAGGCACTCCCAGGGGGCGAGCATGTCGAGGATGACGCGGTCGACGTCGGTGTCGCTCAGGTTGTCCTGGAGGTCGCCGACGGTGAGCTGCCAGGCGGGGTGCGGGCCGCCGAAGTAGCGTTCCACGTTCTGCCGGGCGATCTCGGCGAAGTCCTCGCGGCGCTCGTAGCTGTGCAGCATGCCCTGGTCGCCGATGGCGCGCAGCAGGAAGCTGCTGAGCGAGCCGGAGCCGACGCCGGCCTCCACGACGCGCGCGCCGGGGAAGATGTCGGCGAAGGCGAGGATCTGCCCCGCGTCCTTCGGGTAGACGACGGCTGCCCCGCGGGGCATGGACAGGACGTAGTCGGGGAGCAGGGGGCGCAGCGCGAGGTAGGCGACGTTCCCGGTGGTGCGGACAACGCTGCCCTCGGGAGCGCCGATCAGCTCGTCGTGCGGGAAGGAACCCTTGTGGGTGTGGAAGTTCTTCCCGGCCTCGAGCGTGAACGTGTAGTGGCGGCCCTTGGGGTCGGTCAGCTGAACCTGGTCCCCGACCTTGAAGGGCCCGCGACGGCGGGCGGCACCGGTCGGTTCGGACATGTGACCAGCCTACCGGCACCCGGGAGGCCCGCCGACCACCGCCCGGGGTGCGCTCAGCTGGGACGGGCCATGGCCTTCACGAAGGCGCGCTCCACGTCGGCCGCGGACAGCACGCCGTAGATCTCCCCGGTCTCCTCCACCACCAGGTACTCGGTCGCCGGGGTCGTCCGCAGGGCGTCCAGCAGGTCCTCCCCCGCCAGCTCCGCCGAGACGCGCATGCCGTCGGTGATCTCCTGGGCGAGGCCGCCGACCGCGACCCAGGGGCGGCGGTGCTCGGGTACGCCGACGATGGCGGCCTCGCGCACGATCGACAGGGGGCTGCCGTCGGCGTCGACGACGACGAGCGCGCGGGCGCCGGCGGCGTTGGCGCGGCGCAGGGCCTCGGAGAGCGGGGTGTCGGTCTCGACGGGGACCGCGCGGCGGGTGAGGGCGCGGGCGCGCAGCTCGGGGAGGTGTTCGCGCAGCCGGGCCATGCGCAGGCTGTTGCCGGCGCCGGTCCAGATGATCGCGGCGAGGATCGCGGCGAGCAGGGCGTCCAGGACGGTGTCCATGCCCACGTTGTCCATGGCGCCGGAGCCGAGCGCCCCGGACTGGGTGAGCAGCGGCAGGCCGAGCAGCACGGAGACGGCCAGGGCGCGGCCGACCCAGGCGGCGGCGACCGTGCCGCTCATCGGCCTGCCGGTGATCTTCCAGACGACGGCGCGGAGCATGCGGCCGCCGTCCAGGGGCAGGCCGGGCAGGAGGTTGAAGACGGCGACGATGAGGTTGGAGACCATCAGGCCGGCCAGCAGGACGCCCGGGACGGTACCCGGTTCGACGGTCTGCAGGGCGAGGTGGAACAGGCCCGCGAGCACGAGGGACAGCAGCGGTCCGACGAAGGCCAGCACGAACTCGCGGCCCGGGGTCTCGGCCTCCTTCTCGATCTCGGAGACGCCGCCGAAGAACTGGAGCTGGATGCGGCGGACCGGGAGCTTGAAGCGGAGCGCGGCGAGGGTGTGGGCCAGCTCGTGGACGAGGACGGAGGCGTAGAAGGCGACCGCGAAGAACAGGGAGACCAGGTAGCGGGCTCCGCCGAGCTCGGGCAGGACGCGGTCGAGCTGCCCGCCGAACACCCAGGTGATCAGGGCGGCGACGAGGAACCAGCTCGGCGCGACGTACACGGGCACCCCGAAGGGCCGCCCCATCAGCAGGCCGCCCCGGGGCTCGGAGGGCCGCTGCGGTGCGGGGCCCTTCGCCGGACCGGAGTGGGCGAGCGTGCGGTCGCCGGGGGCGGAGGCGGTGCCCGGTGCGGGGACCGGCCGGGGGCCGGCGTCGCCGGGGAGGGGCGGGGAGGCCGCGGGCGGGCGGGCGTTCTCGTCGGACCGGTCTCCGCTGGGCCGGTCCTCGTCGGATCGGTCCTCGCCGGGGCGGCCCGCCGCCGGCGTCACGGGCTCCCCGGCCGCGTCGTGCTGCCGCGCGGTCCCCTCCGGGGCGGCCTCCGCCGGATCGGTCTGTGCCGGGGTGGCCGTCGCCGGATCGGCCTCCGCCGGGGCGGTCTCCGCCCGCTCCGGCCGCGGCGCGTGCGCGGACCGGTGGTCGGCCGGAGCGGGATCCGGGGTGGGGTCCGGGCCGGGGTGTGAGGGGCCGGCGGCCGAAGCCGCAGGCCCCGCGTGGCGCTCGGCCGACTCGTCGTTGCCGGACCGCGGCTGCCCGCGCCCGCCGCTCTCGTCCACCGGTGTCCCCTCGTTCGAAGAAGCATCTCCCGCGCCTGCCGGACGGGAGGGTCTCGAGTCGATGGTATGCGGCTGTCGCGACGCGTTCCGCCCCGGCACCCTGTGCCACCGTGGGGCGCGGGCGTCACGGGCGCGGCTGGGTCACTGTCGGTGGCGGGCCGTAAGGTCGGGGCATGGAGACGAGCACCGAGGGCGCGACGGAGGCCCCCAGCAGCCCTGCCGGGCCGGCGGATCCGCCGGCCCGGGCGGAGCCGGCGGCACAGGTGACGGCCGCGCGGGCGGTGGTGGAGGCGGAACCGGTCCTGGTCATGGACGCGGTCACCGGCACGGACACAGCGACCGCCACGGTCACCGGCACGGACACGGACACCGGCACGGACACGGTCGCTGCCGCGGCCGTCTCGGCCGGGCCCGCCGCAGCGGGGCCCGCCGCCGTGGTTCCCGCCACGCTGTCCCCCTCGCGCGCCAGTGACTTCATGCAGTGCCCGCTGCTGTACCGGTTCCGGGTGATCGACCGGCTGCCCGAGAAGCCGAGCGAGGCGGCGACCAGGGGCACGCTGGTGCACGCGGTGCTGGAGCGGTTGTTCGACGCCCCGGCGGCCGAGCGCACCGCGCCGCGCGCGAAGTCGCTGGTCCCGGTCCAGTGGGACCGGCTGCGGGAGACCAGGCCGGAGGTCGTGGAGCTGTTCGCCGACGATCCGGACGGGGAGCGCCTCGCGCGCTGGCTCGGTGAGGCGGAGCGGCTCGTCGAGCGCTGGTTCACGCTGGAGGACCCCAGCCGGCTGGAGCCGGCCGAGCGCGAGCTGTTCGTCGAGGCCGAGCTGGACTCGGGGCTGCGGCTGCGCGGGATCATCGACCGGGTCGACGTGGCGCCCACGGGCGAGGTGCGGATCGTCGACTACAAGACGGGCAGGGCGCCCCGGCCCGAGTACGCCGAGGGCGCGCTGTTCCAGATGAAGTTCTACGCCCTGGTGGTGTGGCGGCTGAAGGGAGTCGTGCCCCGGCGCCTGCAGTTGGTCTACCTGGGCAGCGGTGACGTCCTGACGTACGACCCCGTCCCCGCCGATCTGGAGCGGGTCGAGCGCAAGCTGCTGGCGCTGTGGGACGCGATCCGGCTGGCGACGGAGAGCGGGGACTGGCGGCCGCGCCCCACGAAGCTGTGCGGCTGGTGCGACCACCAGGCGCACTGCCCGGAGTTCGGCGGCACTCCCCCGCCCTACCCGCTCCCCGTGAGGACGGCCCCGCAGGGCAGAATGGGGCCGGACTAGCGAAGGAGACTCATGTGGCCATCCGCGTCCTACTGGTCGACGACCAGCCGCTGCTGCGCACGGGCTTCCGGATGATCCTGGAGGCGGAGCAGGACATCGCGGTCGTCGGCGAGGCCGGAGACGGCCTCCAGGCTCTGGACCAGGTGCGCGCCCTGCAGCCCGATGTGGTCCTGATGGACATCCGCATGCCGCGCATGGACGGTGTGGAGGCGACCCGGCAGATCACCGGGCCGGAGCGGGACGGCCCGGCCAAGGTGCTGGTGCTGACCACCTTCGACCTCGACGAGTACGTGGTGGAGGCGCTGAGGGCGGGTGCCAGCGGCTTCCTGCTGAAGGACGCCCCGGCCAACGAGCTGGTGCAGGCGATCCGCGTGGTGGCCGCCGGCGAGGCGATGCTCGCGCCGAGCATCACCAGGCGGCTGCTGGACAAGTACGCCACGCATCTGCCCTCCGGCGACGAGCCGGTGCCGGACACCCTGCACACGCTCACCGACCGCGAGGTCGAGGTGCTGAAGCTGGTGGCGCGCGGCCTGTCCAACGCGGAGATCGCAGCCGACCTGTTCGTCAGCGAGACCACCGTCAAGACGCACGTCGGGCACGTGCTGACCAAGCTGGGCCTGCGCGACCGGGTGCAGGCCGCGGTGTACGCGTACGAGAGCGGGCTGGTGCGCCCCGGCGCGCAGTAGCGCACCGGGTCCGGCCCGGCGGCACGGGCGAAGGGGCGCCCCCTTCCGCGGAAGGGGGCGCCCCGCGCGTGTCCGCGCCGGTTCAGGCCTTGCTCAGCTCCCAGAACCGGAACACGGTCGAGGCGTCCAGGCAGTACTCCAGCCCGTACACGCCGTCGCGGACGACCGCGTGCTGCTTGGCCTGCCAGACCGGCAGGACGGGCAGTTCGGCGGCGACGATGGTCTGCAGCTCGCCGTACTCCTTGTCGGTCGCCGAGCGGTCGGTCTGCGCGGCGGTGCGCGGGATGAGCGTGCCGGTGATCGTGCTGTTGTCGTAGTTGTTGTCCAGCACGTTGCCCTCGCCGAAGAACGGGGCCGTGAAGTTGTCGGCGTCCGGGTAGTCCGGGATCCAGCCCTTGACGTACACGCCGTACCTGCCGGCGGCGATGTCCTTCTCGTACTGGCCGAAGGGGACGGACTTCACGTCGGCCCGGAACAGGCCGCTGGCGTTGAGCTGGCCCGCGATGGCCTTCAGCTCCTGGTCGGTGGCCGGGCCGTAGCGGGACGGGGTGGACCACAGGGTGAGCCTCACCTTGCCGGTGATGCCGTCGGCGCGCAGCGCGGCCTGCGCCTTGGCCTTGGAGGGGCGGGCTCCGTAGGTGTCGAAGAAGGCCGTGTTGTGGCCCGCGACACCGGCCGGGATGATCGAGTACAGGGGGGTGGCCGTGCCCTGGTACACGTCCCTGATGAGGGCCTCGCGGTCGATCAGGTGGGCGATGGCCTTGCGCACGCCGATCTTCCCGGCGACCGGGTGGTCCATGTTGAAGACCAGGTGCTGGACCTCGGCGCTGCTGCCCTCGACGACCTCGACGCCGGTGCCGTCGTCGGCCTTCTCTATGCCGGCGATGTCGCGGGCGGTGAGGCCGCGGTAGGCGATGTCGACGTCGCCGTCCGTGAGCGCCTTCTTCAGGGCGGTCTGGTCGCCGTGGAAGAACGTGAGGGTGACGCCCTCGTTCTTCACCTCGGCGGTGCCCTTGTAGTGCTCGTTGACGGAGAAGACGGCCTTGTCGTCGCCGAAGGACTCCAGCTTGTACGGTCCGGAGCCGACGGCCCCGCCGTCCTCGCGCAGCCCGTCGGCGTCGTACTCCCGGTGGTTGACGATGGATCCGGCGCCGGAGGCGATCTTGCTCGGGAAGGTGGCGTCGGGCGTGTTGAGCCGGAAGACGACCGTCCTGTCGTCCGGCGCCTCGACCTCGTCGAGCATGGGGAACATGATCGCCGGCCCGTCGGGGTCGTTGATCCTCAGCATCCGGTCGAAGGAGAACTTGACGTCCTTGGAGGTGAGCGGGTCACCGTTGCTGAACTTGAGCCCGTCCCTCAGCGTGCACCGGTAGACCTTGGTCTGCGTGTCCGTGAAGGCGCAGGTCTCGGCGGCCTCGGGCTGCGGTTCCGTGGCCCCCTTGGGGAAGCTGAGCAGCGACTGGAAGACGTTGTTGAACAACAGCCAGGATCCGGGGTCGTAGCCGGAGGCGGGATCCGTGGCCAGGACGTCGTCGGACATCCCCATGACCACGTGGGAGCCGTTCCCCCCGGAACCGGCAGTCTCCGTTCCGCATCCGGTCAGCAGGCCGGAGGCCAGCCCCGCCACGATGGGCAGGACCGGCCACTGGTTGCGCATATTCACGTGTGTGCCTTGTCTTCGGTTTCCGAGATTCCGGGGCACGTCCCTGGCCCCGGGCGCTGATGGTCGGTCAGCCGCTCACGCCTCGGCCGAGCTCCCACAGCTGCAGGGTCGAGGAGGAGTTGAGCGCGTAGGCGGTCCCGGTCACGTCGTCGCGCGCGGCCACGTACTGCTTGCCCTGCCACAGCGGCAGCACCGGGACGTCGTTGGCCACGATGTCCTGGATGTCCGTCAGGCTGGCGGCGGCGGACAGGCGGTCGGCCTCGCGGCGGGACTCGGGGATCAGGACACTGCGGATCTGGCCGTTGGCGTACGGCGAGCCGAGGAAGTTGTCCTTGTCGAGGAACGGGGCGAGGAAGTTGTCGGCGTCGGGGAAGTCCGGGAACCAGCCCATGCCGTAGACCTCGTACTCGCCCTTCCGCTCGGCCGGGCGGAAGGTCGACCAGGGGGTGCCCTTGATGCCGACGTCGAACAGGCCGCTGTCGTTGAGCTGCTTCTGCAGCAGCTCGAACTCCTTCTTGGTGGCCGGGCCGTAGTGGTCGGTGGTGTAGTGCAGCGTCAGCTTCACCGGGGTGGTGATGCCGGCCTTGGTCAGCAGGGCCCTGGCCTTGGCGACGCTCGGGTCGCCGTACTTGTTGAAGAACGAGTTGGAGTGGCCGGTGACGCTGGCCGGGACCAGCGAGTACAGCGGCTCGGCCTGGGAGCCGTAGACCTTGGAGACGAGCTCGCCGCGGTTGATCAGCTGGGCCATCGCCTGGCGGACGGCCTTGGACTTCACGGCCGGGGCGTCGGTGTTGAAGGCCAGGTAGCGGATCTCCAGGCCGGACATCTCGACGACGTCGATGGATTCGTCCGAGCCGGTGGAGAGCTTGTGGATCTGCTCCGGCGACATGGTGCGGGTCATCAGGTCGATGTCGCCCTTCTTCAGCGCCTCGCCCATGGCGTCGGCGTCGGCGAAGGAGACCATCTCTACCTTGTCGTTGTTCACCTGCAACGCCCCCTTGTAGGCGGGGTTCTTGGTGAACACGGCCTTGACCAGCTCGTCGCCGTCGGTCTCGGCGCGGAAGGTGTACGGGCCGGAGCCGTTCACGGCGAAGCCGTCGCGCAGCTCGCCCTTCGGGTAGTCGTCCGGGTCGACGATGCCCGCCACGGGGGTCGACAGCTTGTACGGGAAGGTGGCGTCGGCGGTCTTGAGGTGGAAGATGACCTCGCGCTCGCCCTGCGTCTCGACGGTGTCGATGGTGGACAGCAGCGCGAAGACGCCGCTGTCGGCCTTGAGGGAGAGGGCGCGGTCGATGGAGTACTTCACGTCGGCCGCGGTGACGGGGTCGCCGTTGGCGAACTTCAGACCGTCGCGCAGGGTGCAGGCGTAGCGCTCGTTGCCGGCGTCGGTGAAACCGCACTTCTCGGCGGCCTCGGGGACCGGCTCACCCTCGCCGCGCGGCTGGACCATCAGGGTCTGCACGGTCTGGCGCAGCAGGTTCCAGGTGCCGACGTCGTAGGCGTACGCCGGGTCGAGGGGCGCGGGGGCGTCCTTCGAGGCGGTGAACCGGTCCGTGGTGCCGACGACGATCGCGTCGTCGCTCTCGCTCCCGCCGTCGGTTCCGCCGCAGGCGGCGAGTACCGGCGCGAGCAGGCCGATCACGGCCGGCAGCACCAAAGTCTTGCGGTTCATGCTCGAGTTTCTCCAGAGCTGTCGACTCCGTGTACCCGGCAAGCAAGGGTGTCGCGGCGGATCACGGAGCGGGGGTGATGTTCTCGCGACGAGATTAGTCCGCGCCCGCACGGGGGTTCGCGGCCACCGGAGTTGAACCTCCATCACGCTGCGAAACCGGGCGTGGACAGACCGAAAACCCGACAGAGGAAGGATTCGTGCAGCGCTCCACCAATCAGGACACAAAGGCACGCCGACCACCCCCGGAAGGGGGTGGGGAGCACACACAAGACCTCGTGTCGACCCCGTACGTCGTGGCGAACGTCACACCGCCGACGCGGTTCCGAAGTGCTGGAATTCGGCCACCCGTCACGGTTCGAATTCCCTCGGACACATGTCCTGTTCGGCCGTTCACACGGGGGCGAAATCCCTGCCCCGGGGCCGTTGAACGCTGGGTGAACGGCTAGCGCATTTCCGTCATCAGGCCGTGCAGAAATGTCAGGTCGACCTCTTCCAGCGAGGACACCACGGTCCGCCGGGCGGCCGGGGCGATGGGGGCCACGGAGGGCACCGCCACGACGCGGCAGCCCGCGGCCTCGGCCGCGGCGACACCGGTCGCGGTGTCCTCGATCACGGCGCACCGGACCGGGTCCGCGCCGAGTCCGGCGGCGGCCGTCAGATACGGGTCGGGGTGGGGCTTGGTGCGCGGCACCTCGTCGCCGGCGACCGTCAGGGCGAAGTGGTGCGGGCCCAGCGAGGCCAGCACCCGGTCGATGATGCGCCGGTGCGAGGCGGACACCAGGGCCGTGGGGATCTCGTACGCGTACAGTTCGGCCAGCAGCCGGGCGGCCCCGGGCATCAGCGGCAGGGAGCTGCTGATGCGCTTCTCGAAACCGTCGTTGAGCAGCACCGTGAGCTCGGGCAGGGTGATGTCGGCGCCGGTGGCCTCGATGAGGAACCCCGCGCTGCGGGTCATGGGGCCGCCGACCACGACATGGCGCCAGGACTCGTCGAGCGTGTGGCCGAGGGAGGCGAAGACCTCGACCTCGACGTCCCACCAGAAACCCTCCGTGTCCACCAGGGTGCCGTCCATGTCCAGGAGCACCGCCTGCAGGGCGGAGCCTTCGGCCGTACGGGTGCCGAGCGCGGGGACAGTACTGGTCATCCACGTACCTCCTTGAGGGACGATCAGGCCGGTTCCCACGAGGGAACCGGCCTGCGGTGGACCGACCAGTGTACGTCGTGCGCGGGCCGAACGCCTCGTCCGGCCGGTGTGCCGGGGGCCGGCGTGTGCCCGAGGGGTGCCTCAGCGGGCGTTGAAGTACTTCGCCTCCGGGTGGTGGATCACGATCGCGTCCGTGGACTGCTCGGGGTGCAGCTGGAACTCCTCGGACAGGTGGACGCCGATGCGCTCCGGCCGGAGCAGGTCGGCGATCTTGGCGCGGTCCTCCAGGTCGGGGCAGGCGCCGTAGCCGAGGGAGAAGCGGGCGCCCCGGTACTTCAGCTCGAACATGCCCCGCATCTCCTCGGGGTCCTCGCCGGAGAAGCCGAGCTCGGCGCGCACCCGGGCGTGCCAGTACTCGGCGAGCGCCTCGGCCAGCTGCACGGACAGGCCGTGCAGTTCCAGGTAGTCGCGGTAGGCGTTGGACTCGAACAGGCGGGCGGTCTCCTCGCCGATGCGCGAGCCGACGGTGACGACCTGGAGGCCGACGACGTCCGTCTCGCCGGACTCCTCCGGGCGGAAGAAGTCGGCCAGGCACAGCCGCCGGCCGCGGCGCTGGCGCGGGAAGGTGAAGCGGGTGCGCTCGTTGCCCTGCTCGTCCAGGATGATCAGGTCGTCGTCCTTGGAGACGCACGGGAAGTAGCCGTGGACGACGGCCGCCTCCAGCAGGTTGTCCGTCTGGAGCCGGTCGAGCAGCCCGCGCAGCCGGGGCCGGCCCTCGGTCTCGACGAGTTCCTCGTACGAGGGTCCCTCCCCGGTGCGGGCCTGCCTCAGGCCCCACTGGCCCTTGAACAGGGCGTCCTCGTCCAGCCAGGACGCGTACTCCCTGAGCTGGATGCCCTTGACCACGCGGGTGCCCCAGAACGGCGGGGTGGGCACGGGGTTGTCGGTGGCCACGTCGGAGCGGACGTGGCCTTCCTCGGGACGCTCCTCCACCACGGCCGTGGCGGTGGCGGTCCTGACCCGGCGCTGCTTGAGTTCGGGCAGCTTCGCCCCGGGCACGCCCCGCTTGATGCCGATCAGGGCGTCCATCAGGCGCAGGCCCTCGAACGCGTCGCGGGCGTAGCGCACTTCGCCCTGGTAGATCTCGTGCAGGTCCTGCTCGACGTAGGCGCGGGTGAGGGCGGCCCCGCCGAGGATGACCGGGTAGCGGGCGGCCAGGCCCCGGGAGTTGAGCTCCTCCAGGTTCTCCTTCATGATCACCGTGGACTTCACCAGGAGCCCGGACATGCCGATGACGTCGGCCCGGTGCTCCTCGGCGGCCTCCAGGATCGCCGAGACCGGCTGCTTGATGCCGAGGTTGACGACGTTGTAGCCGTTGTTGGACAGGATGATGTCGACGAGGTTCTTGCCGATGTCGTGCACGTCCCCGCGCACGGTGGCCAGCACGATGGTGCCCTTGCCCGCCTCGTCGCTCTTGTCCATGTGCGGCTCCAGATGGGCCACGGCCGCCTTCATCACCTCGGCCGACTGCAGCACGAACGGCAGCTGCATCTGGCCGGAACCGAACAGCTCACCGACCACCTTCATGCCGTCCAGCAGGGTGTCGTTGACGATGTCCAGGGCCGGACGGGACCGCAGGGCCTCGTCCAGGTCGGCCTCCAGGCCGTTGCGCTCGCCGTCGATGATGCGCCGCTTGAGGCGCTCCTCCAGCGGCAGGGCGGCCAGCTCCTCGGCCTTGCCCGCCTTCAGGGACTTGGCGGTGGCGCCCTCGAAGAGCTGCATGAGCTTCTGCAGCGGGTCGTAGCCCTCGCTGCGGCGGTCGTAGATCAGATCCAGGGCGGTGGTGACCTGCTCCTCGTCGAACCGGGCGATCGGCAGGATCTTGGAGGCGTGCACGATCGCCGAGTCCAGGCCCGCCTTGACGCACTCGTCCAAGAAGACCGAGTTCAGCAGGATGCGGGCGGCCGGGTTCAGGCCGAAGGAGATGTTCGACAGGCCCAGCGTGGTCTGCACCCGGGGGTGGCGCCTCTTCAGCTCGCGGATCGCCTCGATGGTGGCGATGCCGTCCCTGCGGGACTCCTCCTGCCCGGTGCAGATGGTGAAGGTCAGGCAGTCCACCAGGATGTCCTCCTCGTGGATGCCCCAGGTGCCGGTCAGGTCGGCGATCAGCCGCTCGGCGATCTCCACCTTCTTCTCGGCGGTACGGGCCTGGCCCTCCTCGTCGATGGTCAGCGCGATCAGCGCGGCGCCGTGCTCCTTGGCGAGCCGGGTGACCTTGGCGAAGCGGGACTCGGGGCCGTCGCCGTCCTCGTAGTTCACCGAGTTGATCACCGCGCGGCCGCCGAGCTTCTCCAGCCCGGCCCGCAGGACGTCGACCTCGGTGGAGTCCAGCACGATCGGCAGCGTCGAGGCGGTGGCGAAGCGGCCGGCCAGTTCCTCCATGTCGGCCACGCCGTCCCGGCCCACGTAGTCCACGCACAGGTCGAGCATGTGCGCGCCCTCGCGGATCTGCTCGCGCGCCATCTCCACACAGTCGTCCCAGCGGCCCTGGAGCATCGCCTCGCGGAACTTCTTCGAGCCGTTGGCGTTGGTGCGCTCGCCGATCGCCAGGTACGAGGTGTCCTGCCGGAACGGCACCGACTGGTAGAGGGAGGCCGCGCCCGGCTCGGGCTGCGGGCTGCGCTCGGCCGGGGACAGGTCCCGGACGCGCTCGACGAGCTGCCGCAGGTGCTGCGGGGTGGTGCCGCAGCAGCCGCCGACCAGGTTCAGGCCGTAGTCGCGGACGAAGTTCTCCTGGGCGTCGGCCAGGCCCTGGGGGTCGAGCGGGAAGTGCGCGCCGTCCTTGGTGAGGATGGGCAGGCCGGCGTTGGGCATGCACAGCAGCGGGATGCGGGAGTGGCGCGTGAGGTAGCGCAGGTGCTCGCTCATCTCGGCCGGGCCGGTGGAGCAGTTCAGGCCGATCATGTCGATGCCCAGCGGCTCCAGCGCGGTGAGCGCCGCGCCGATCTCGGAGCCGAGCAGCATGGTGCCGGTGGTCTCGAAGGCCATCGAGCACAGCAGGGGGACCTCGACGCCGGTCGCCTCCATGGCGCGGCGGGCGCCCAGGACGGACGCCTTCGTCTGGAGCAGGTCCTGCGTGGTCTCCACGATCAGCGCGTCCGCGCCGCCGGCCAGCAGCCCTTCGGCGTTGGCCTGGTAGCCGTCGCGGATCGTGGTGTATCCGACGTGGCCGAGGGTCGGCAGCTTGGTGCCGGGACCGATGGAGCCCAGCACCCAGCGGGGCCGGCCGTCCCGGGCCGCGTACTCGTCGGCCGCCTCGCGGGCGATCCTGGCGCCGGCCTCGGACAGCTCGTGCACGCGGTCGGGGATGTCGTACTCCGCCATGGCCGTGTGGTTGGCGCCGAAGGTGTTGGTCTCGACGCAGTCGACGCCCACCTCGAAGTACGCGTCGTGGACGGAGCGGACGATGTCCGGGCGGGTCAGGTTCAGGATCTCGTTGCAGCCCTCGAGGTTCTGGAAGTCCTCCAGGGTGGGGTCCTGCGCCTGGAGCATGGTGCCCATCGCTCCGTCGGCGACCACCACACGGGTGGCGAGCGCCTCGCGGAGGGCGGACACACGGGTCCGGCTGTCGGCGGAAGGGGTCGGCGGCAACGAGGCCATGAAAGGGGCTCCCTCGGGTGCGACGGCTGTCGGCTATGCGCCTTCCCGGCCGTCCGGGAAAAGGCGCACGGCGCCAGCGTAACCGGGAGTCGGCTTGGATGGGCAGGGCGTCCACGGGCCGGACGGGCGTGGTGTGCGCCGGTGCCGCCGTGCGGTCGGCGGGCCGCCCGCGGAAGCGGGAGAAGCGGGGCCGGACCGCCTGTCGGACGCCGAATCGGCCACTCGGGGCGGAACATGGGGCGTCCGACCATTAGCGGGAGGTCGGCATGGACCGGTAGTGTTCGGCATTGCCGAACGGCGGCGACGTCGCGTGTCGACGGTCGAAGGGGACGGAGGCAGTACGGCGATGGCACGGAACATCCAGTCGCTCGAACGGGCGGCCGCGATGCTGCGGCTCCTGGCGGGCGGTGAGCGGCGGCTCGGACTGTCGGACATCGCCTCGTCGCTGGGCCTCCCCAAGGGCACCGCCCACGGGATCCTGCGCACCCTCCAGCAGGAGGGCTTCGTCGAGCAGGACGAGGCCTCCGGGCGCTACCAGCTGGGCGCCGAGCTGCTGCGGCTCGGCACGACCTACCTCGACGTGCACGAGCTGCGGGCGCGCGCCCTGGTGTGGACGGACGACCTGGCCCGCTCCAGCGGCGAGAGCGTCTACCTGGGCGTCCTGCACCAGCAGGGCGTGCTGATCGTGCACCACGTCTTCCGGCCCGACGACAGCCGGCAGGTCCTGGAGATAGGGGCCATGCAGCCGCTGCACTCCACGGCCCTGGGCAAGGTGCTGTCGGCCTACGACCCGGTCGCGCACAGCGAGGCGATCGAGGCGGACCGCAAGGCGTTCACCGACCGGACCGTGTGCGAGCTGGAGGACTTCGAGCACCTCCTCGACCTCACGCGCGCGCGGGGGTACGCGGCGGACGTGGAGGAGACCTGGGAGGGCGTCGCCTCGATCGCGGCCCCCATCCACGACCGGCGGCGCATGCCGGTCGGCGCGGTCGGCATCACCGGCGCGGTGGAGCGGCTGTGCCGGGACGGCGAGCTGCGCCCCGAGCTGATCGCGGCGGTACGGGACTGCGCCCGCGCGGTCTCGCGGGACCTGGGCGCCGGGCGGTTCTGAACCCGTCGCACCGCACACCTGAACCCGTCGCACCGCACATCCGAATCGGTCGCACCGCACACCGGGACCGGGACGCCGCACGGCGTCCCGGTCCCGGTCGTGTCCGGACCCGCGCATTCGGCGAAACCCCACGGACCCCCACTCGACCGACCGATAACCCACAGCGATCAATAACGATCGCGCATTCGATAACACACCTCTTGACTCATCCGCGAAGGCGAAGCGAGACTCCCGTCCATCGGTCGGCATTGTCGAACACTTACCGGCAATACGCGCTAGAGTGTGACAACGCCAAGGGCCGGCATCGCTCTCACCCCGAGGGCGCCAATCCCCGGAGGGACCCGGGGTTCGGCTTCCCTGGACGAAGGACAAAGGAGTCGCGGGTGTCCAGCTCCGACATCTTCATCGGCGAGACCATCGGTACCGCCGTACTCATCCTGCTCGGCGGCGGAGTCTGCGCCGCCGTCACGCTGAAGGCCTCCAAGGCCCGCAACGCCGGCTGGCTCGCCATCACCTTCGGGTGGGGCTTCGCAGTGCTCACGGCGGTCTACACCTCGGCGCCGCTGTCCGGCGCCCACCTGAACCCGGCCGTGACCGTCGCCCTCGCGATCAAGGACAGTGACTGGAGCAACGTTCCGGCGTACTTCGCCGGACAGCTGCTCGGCGCCATGATCGGCGCGGCCCTGGTGTGGCTCGCCTACTACGGCCAGTTCCACGCCCACCTCACCGACAAGGAGATCGTCGGCGGTCCCGGCGCGCAGGCCACCGCGGCCAAGGCCGTCGAGGCGCAGGAGCAGGGCGCCGGCCCGGTCCTGGGCGTCTTCTCCACCGGCCCCGAGATCAGAGTCGTGTGGCAGAACCTGGCCACGGAGATCATCGGCACCGTCGTCCTGGTGCTCGCCGTCCTCACGCAGGGCCTGAACGACGAGGGCAACGGCCTGGGCACGCTGGGCGCCCTGGTCACCGCGCTCGTGGTCGTCTCCATCGGCCTGTCCCTCGGCGGACCGACCGGCTACGCGATCAACCCGGCCCGCGACCTCGGCCCGCGCATCGTGCACGCCCTGCTGCCCCTGCCGAACAAGGGCGGCTCCGACTGGGGCTACGCCTGGATCCCGGTGGCCGGCCCGCTGATCGGCGGCGCCGTCGCTGCAGGCATCTACAACGTCGCTTTCGCCTAGGAACACCGAGCCCGCCGCTTCCCGCGAAACCCGCAGCACGCGCCGTACGCGCAGCCCCACCACCACGGAACCTCCAGGAGCACACAGTGACCGACGCCCACACCGCCGGCATCGCCTCCCACGGCCACGGGCCGTTCATCGCCGCCATCGACCAGGGCACGACGTCTTCCCGCTGCATCGTCTTCGACCGCGACGGCCGCATCGTCTCCGTCGACCAGAAGGAGCACGAGCAGATCTTCCCCAAGCCGGGCTGGGTCGAGCACGACGCCACCGAGATCTGGACCAACGTCCAGGAGGTCGTCGCCGGAGCCGTCGCCAAGGCGGGCATCACCCGCGACGACATCAAGGCCATCGGCATCACCAACCAGCGCGAAACCACTGTATTGTGGGACAAGAACACCGGTGAGCCCGTTCACAACGCCATCGTCTGGCAGGACACCCGCACCGATTCCCTGTGCAGGGAGCTCGGCCGCAATGTCGGCCAGGACCGCTTCCGCCGCGAGACCGGCCTTCCCCTGGCCTCCTACTTCGCCGGTCCCAAGGCCCGCTGGCTGCTCGACAACGTCGAGGGCCTGAAGGAGCGCTGCGAGGCGGGCGACATCCTCTTCGGCACCATGGACACCTGGGTCATCTGGAACCTGACCGGAGGCGTCGACGGCGGAAGGCACGTCACCGACGTCACCAACGCCTCGCGCACCCTGCTGATGAACCTGCACACCATGGCGTGGGACGAGAGGATCGCCGAGTCGATCGGCGTGCCGGTGCGGATCCTCCCCGAGATCCGCTCCTCCGCCGAGGTCTACGGCGAGATCAAGGGCGGCAAGCTGGGCGAGCTGCTCGGCGGCATCCCGGTGGCCTCCGCGCTCGGCGACCAGCAGGCGGCCCTGTTCGGCCAGACCTGCTTCTCCGAGGGCGAGACCAAGTCGACGTACGGCACCGGCACCTTCATGGTGATGAACACCGGTGACAAGCTGATCAACTCCTACAGCGGCCTGCTGACCACCGTCGGCTACCAGATCGGCGAGCAGAAGCCGGTCTACGCCCTGGAGGGCTCCATCGCCGTCACGGGCTCCCTGGTGCAGTGGATGCGCGACCAGATGGGCCTGATCTCCACCGCCGCCGAGATCGAGACGCTCGCGCTCTCGGTCGAGGACAACGGCGGCGCGTACTTCGTGCCGGCCTTCTCCGGCCTGTTCGCCCCGTACTGGCGCTCCGACGCCCGCGGTGTGATCGCCGGCCTGACCCGGTACGTCACCAAGGCGCACCTCGCGCGCGCCGTCCTGGAGGCCACCGCCTGGCAGACCCGGGAGATCGCCGACGCCATGACGAAGGACTCCGGCGTCCAGCTCTCCACCCTCAAGGTCGACGGCGGCATGACCTCCAACAACCTGCTGATGCAGACCCTCTCGGACGTCCTGGACGCCCCCGTGGTGCGTCCCATGGTCGCCGAGACCACCTGCCTCGGCGCCGCCTACGCCGCCGGCCTCGCCGTCGGCTTCTGGAACGGCACCGACGACCTGCGCGCCAACTGGCGCCGGGCCGCCGAGTGGACCCCCCGCATGGACGCGGAGACCCGCGACCGTGAGTACAAGAACTGGCTCAAGGCCGTCGAGCGGACCATGGGCTGGCTCGAGGACGAGAGCTGACGAGGAGTAAGAAACCGCATGACCAGTCAGTCCACCCTGCAGTCCGTGCCTGCCCTGGGGACGCACCCGGCCTCCGGCTCCAACCCGAGCCGCGCCGAGACCCGGGAGCAGCTCTCCAAGGCGTCGTACGACCTCCTCGTGATCGGCGGCGGCATCCTGGGCATCTCCACCGCCTGGCACGCCGCGCAGTCCGGCCTCAGGGTGGCCCTGGTCGACGCCGGCGACTTCGCCGGCGCCACCTCCTCCGCCTCCTCCAAGCTGCTCCACGGCGGTCTGCGCTACCTGCAGACCGGCGCGGTGAAGCTGGTGGCGGAGAACCACTTCGAGCGCCGTGCGGTCTCCCGTCAGGTGGCGCCCCACCTGGCCAACCCGCTCACGTTCTACCTCCCCGTCTACAAGGGCGGGCCGCACGGCGCCGCGAAGCTCGGGGCGGGCGTCTTCGCCTACTCCGCGCTCTCCGCGTTCGGCGACGGCGTGGGCCACCTGCTGAGCCCGGCCAGGGCCGCGCAGGACGTGCCCGAGCTGCGCACCGAGAACCTCAGGGCCGTGGCCGTGTACGGCGACGACCAGATGAACGACGCGCGCATGGCGCTGATGACGGTCCGGGCGGCCGTCGAGGCGGGCGCGGTCGTGCTGAACCACGCCGAGGTCACCGGCCTGCGCTTCACGCGGGGCCGGGTGACCGGTGCCGAGCTGAAGGACCGGCTGTCCGGCGACGAGTTCGGCGTCGACGCCCGCCTAGTGCTCAACGCGACCGGCCCGTGGGTCGACCACCTGCGCAGGATGGAGGACCCCGGCGCCGCCCCGTCGATCCGCCTGTCGAAGGGCGCCCACCTGGTGCTGAAGCGCACCTCCCCGTGGAAGGCGGCGCTCGCCACCCCGATCGACAAGTACCGCATCACCTTCGCCCTCCCCTGGGAGGACATGCTGCTGCTCGGCACGACCGACGAGGAGTACGAGGGCGACCCGGCGGACGTCGCGGTCAACGACAGGGACATAGCCCAGATCCTCGACGAGGCCGCGTTCTCCATCCGCGACCAGCAGCTCGACCGCGACCTGATCACCTACGCGTTCGCGGGCCTGCGCGTCCTGCCGGGCGGCCCCGGCGACACGGCGAAGGCCAAGCGCGAGACGGTGGTGACGGAGGGCCGGGGCGGCATGCTGTCCGTCGCGGGCGGCAAGTGGACCACCTTCCGCCACATCGGCCGTACGGTCATGAAGAAGCTGGAGTCGCTGCCGGGCCACCCGCTGGGCGACGACTTCGAGCCGGTCTCCTCGCTGCCCAAGAGGGTGCCGCTGCCCGGCATCGCCAACCCGCGCGCGGTCGCCCACCGCCTGCTGATCGACCGTCCGGCACCCGGCCCGCGGATGGCCGCCGACACGGCCAGGCACCTGGCCACCCACTACGGTTCGCTGGCCTTCGACATCGCGCGCCTGGCCAACGACGATCCGGCGCTCGCCGAGCGCGTCCACCCCGACGCCCCGGAGATCTGGGCGCAGGTCGTCTGGGCGCGCGACCACGAGTGGGCCGAGACGGCCGACGACGTGCTGCGCCGCCGTACGACGCTGACGATCCGCGGCCTGGCCACGGACGAGATGCGCGCGAAGGTCCAGAGCCTGCTCGACAGGAAGTGAGTCCCGCACGGCGCCGCGGGGGTCCCGTACCGGACGGGCCCCCGCGGCGC